>JBKPPP010000058.1:0-14761 GCA_046733615.1 Acidobacteriota bacterium
AGCGACGCTTCGAACTGCGCGCGTGCTTCAGCGGTTCGGCCCAGACGCATGAGAATCGCACCGTAGTTATTTCTCGTAGACGGTTCAGTTGGAGCAAGTGATGCAGCGGCAGCAAAGTGGCGCTCCGCTGCTTTCAGATCATTTGCCTGCACCGCAACCATTCCCTGGCGCGTCTGCGCATCTACCCGCTCGTCAACACGCTTGCTTGCTTTCGAAGTCTGTTGAGCAAACGCACTGCCGCAGCCCAGCACCGTCAACAAGACAATCTGTGTAATCCGTCGAAAATTCACTTTAGAAAAGCAGCCGCACACGAATCTGCACGCGGCGCGGATTGTTTGCCCCGACACTCTGGAAGCCGAAGTTCACAGCGTCGCGCAGGTCCGTCGTCGGCAAGAAGAAATAGGTGCGATTGAACAGATTGAACGCCTCAGCACCCAACTCGAACGTCACCGTCTCCGTGATGCGTGTTTTCTTCAACAGGCTTACATCTTCGCTGTAGAACGGCGTCGAATGCACGGTGCTGAGCGCCGGCGCAAGCGATCCGAAGAACCGCAGCGGATCGGCGTAGTACGCACGGTAAGCCGCAGAGCCGATCGCCGCGCCGCTCGGATTGTTGTTAAAGCCTGAGCCGAATTGCGGCGGCGGCGTGAACGCCGCGGGATTGATCGCCTGGCGGCCCAACCGATTGTCAATAAATGCACCGTTGCTCTCAAACGCCTGACCGGTTGGATTGAGCCGCAGGTTCCCTAGATATCCCGTCAATTGCAGGAAGTCAGTGAACAGCGGATCAGACGTGAAGAAACTCAACGGTACGCCTGACTGGTAGCGATTGATCCCGTTGATCTGCCATCCGCCGACCAACCTATCCAGCACTCCCCCCTCGTTCAGGTAACGCTTGCCTTTACCGAACGGCAACTCGACCAGGTAATTGATCACGAATACGTGCGGCGCGATGTTTGGAGAAACCGAACGGAACGATTCGCGATCGAACGGATTTTGCAGCACTCCGCCGAGCGGCGAGCCGCCGAATAGATCTTCCGAAGCATCGGTGATCAGTTTCGCAAACGTGTAAGATGCGCCGACTTGAATGCCGCGCGAGAAGCGTCGTTCGAGCTTCGCCTGAAGCGCGTTGTAGTCGCTTGTGCCCTGGCTCTCGAGGATGTTGTTGATGCGGTTGTACTGCGGAAACGGCTTGAGCGCCTGCGCGACGTTGCCATTGAACCCGGGGAACACCGTATTGGTCGACGAAGGTAACGGCGCCCCGACACTCTGCGCAAACGAGACGATCGCCGGATCCGCCAGCGCATCCGCGAGCGACATGTTGAGCACCGGGAATCCCAGCTTCAACGCATTGAACGGCAGTCCGTTCAAACGTTGGAAATTGGATCGCAAACGTGTCGCGTGATGTCCGATATAGCCGACCGACGCGACAAAGTTCCACGGCAGTTCGTGCTGAATGTCGAGGCTGTATTGCAGCGTGCGTCCGGTCTTGAAATCCGGATCGAAGAACTGCACGTCAGAGCCGATGAACTGGCTGTTGGGCGCAACCGGCGGGATCGACGGGTACGATGACAAGAAGAACTGCGCGTTGCGGCCGTTGGGAGTTCGCGGTCCGGAACCGGTGTTGTAACCGATCAGACCGGTGTTCAGCTCGTTCTGACCTTCGAAGCCGTAAATGATCGGAGAATAGTAGAGACCGATGCCGCCGCGAATCACCGTGTGATCCTTCCACGCGTAAGCGACGCCGATTCGCGGCCCAAAATTTGAATAGTCGTTCTTGACGAGCGCACGCTCCGCGGCCTGCACGCCGCCTTGTCCAGCGGCTCCGGCGAGCGCGCCCGAACGCCCCACTTCGGGATTGAGCGCGTTTGGATCGAACCCGCGGTAGAAGTCGCGCGCTTCGTATCGCTGGCCCGGCACGTCGTAACGAATTCCGAGGTTCAACGTCAGACGCGGCGTAATCTTGATGTCGTCCTGCGCGAAGTAGCCGTGCGTCAGTTGGCGAAACTGCGGATCGATCGAGTTGTTCGAGTTGAACGAGAACTCGGTCGCGCCGGTGATGAGACTCGCGATGGGCCAGCCACCGTCTGGATCGAAATCCGCGGCCGTTTGATCGTGGCGGAAGTTGAACGAGCCGCCGGGATCGATCCGCTGGCGGAAATTGAACTGCGAGGTACGAACTTCCGCGCCAAACTTGAACGAGTGGTTGCCGTGAACCCACGTCACCGAGTCAGAGACGTGCCAGGCGGAATCGAAGATGTGATCGGTGAAGAAGCTGGAACCGATGTCCTGGTAAGCGCGGGGATCGATCGAGTTTGTCGGATCGCCGTAACCCGGAAAACCGATTCGCGGAAAGGCGCTGTTCTGCGTCGCGTTGACGGGAAAACCGAGTGACGCCGTGTCGAACGGATCGGTCGTATTGCGATTCGCGACGTCGTAACGAGTAAACCCGACGTTGAAGTGATTCAAGAGCGTCGGGCTGAAGGAGTAGTCATCCTGGATGCGAACGAGATTCGATTTGAAAAGCTGATTGAAAGCACCCTGCGACGTAAACGGCAGCGGAAAGCGCGGCACCGGATCGCCGGCGATGCGATCGTTTGTACGATGGGAGTAGCTGCCGGAAATCCGGTGTTTGTCAGACAGGACGAAGTCGAGCTTGGTCGTCCACTGGTTCATGTTCGTCGGACGGAGCCCGATTGACAGGTAGTTCCGAAAGACGCTCGAACCATTCGGACCGGTCAGATTAGGCGCGGGAAAAAACTGGAGCGAGTTGAAGCCGACCGGATCGAGTCTGGCGCCGCCGAGATAAAGATCGAGACGATTGCCGGGAATCGCGGTGCGCGTTCCCGCGGGCTGCCTTGGATCATAGATCTGTATTCCGTGTCCGAAGAAACCAAGGATGTAAGGATCGGTCAGCAGCTCGGAGAAGTCGCCCTGGCGCATGCGTAACGTCGGCACGGTGATGATGTTGTTTGAGCCTTCGGTGAAACGGTAGCCTTCGTAGTTGAAGAAGAAGAAGGCGCGGTTGCGGAACTGATGGATCATCGGGCCGCCTTCGCCGAAGTGCGGGATTGTAATCGGTCCGCCGACGTTGAAGCCGAAGTCGTTCTGATTGTCGCGCGCGCGCGGGATGTTGGAGGCGTTGCTGCGAAACGTGTTTGCGTTGAATTTTTCGTTGCGGATGAGATCGTAGAGCTCGCCGTGAAAGTCGTTCCCGCCACTCTTCTGCGTGAAGTTGACCACGCCGCCCGACGAGTTGCCGAACTCGGCGGAATAGGTGCTGGTTGAAAGCGTGAACTCCTGAAACGCGTTTGGCCCCGGCGCGACTTCCGAGAAGAACGTGCCGTTTTGAGTACGTCGCGTGCTTGCGCCGTCGATTAGAATCTCTGTGCCGAGTGCCTGTCCACCGCTGACACGAAAACGCGTGGTGTCTGTAGCACTGCCGCCTGCCGTCGCGGCCCCCTGCGTCACGTTACTATCGAGATAGATGAACGAGAGGGGCGTGCGTCCGGAAAATTCGGAACTTACAAGCAGCGGCAGCTCGCGCACCTGGCGTTCCGTAACGTTGGTCTGCCGCACCGGCGTTTCGGTTTGCAGAACGGGCGCTTCATCGTTGGAGATCGTGACGACACTGCTGATCTCGCCGACCTCGAGTTTGAAATCGAGCGTGCGATTGACCTGGACCGCGACCACGATGTTTTCGGCCGAGGCGGTCTTGAAGCCTTGCGCTTCCGCCGTCACTTTGTACGGGTCCGCCTTGAGCTCGGGTATCGTGTAGTTTCCGTCGTCGGAAGTAGTTACTTCGCGGGCTTCGCCTGTGTTGACGTTGGTCGCGGTGACTTTGACTTTTGCTACGCCGGCGCCGTTCGGATCTGTAACCCGACCGGTGAGAGAGCCACGATCAGTTTGGCCGGTTGCGGAAGCGACTGAAAGCAGAAAGAACGCGAAGAGCACAAGTGCTGGTTTTCGAGAAAGCATATTTCCCCCCTGACTCGGTGCATAGCAGACAAATAAGTTGGAACGAACCACGCAGGTTTCTGGGCAAAACCCACAGTGCTTCGAAAATCGGGGAACGAAGTACGGCAGCGCAGGATTTATTTCTGACTGGGGGATCTAAAACGGTTACGCCGTTGACGGTGGTATAGCAAGGGCATTTAGCGTTGTCAATAAAAAATTGGTGCTGAGTTGCGCTACTATTGGCCCGCACCGCACTCTGAATGGCTCAATCATTCTTACAGCACGTTAAGAACCTAGTTCGGCCTGTTGTTCCACGCCAACTGAAGAACCTGCTTTTCACCGGTGGCTTCTCGTTGATGTCGGAAAGCGAGCGGGATTCGGTCAGGCGCAGTTTCCAGATGGCTTCAGTCGAATGGAGTCTGCGAAATATCAGATCGCTCGGGTTTCAGCCGCAGCAGATTATCGACATCGGGGCTTACGTGGGTGGCTGGACGAGAATGGTCAAGTCGATCTTTCCCGATGCGCGGGTGTTGATGATCGAAGCGCAGCGAGAGAGAGAAGCTGATCTGCGGCAAGTGTGTGACGAGTTTGCCGGAAGCGTCGGGTATCACATGAGCCTGCTCGGAGCGACTCACCAGCAACACGCAGCTTTCTACCAGCTTGAAACCGGATCGTCAGTATTGTTTGAGCAGAGCAGCATTCAGCGGACGAGGGTTGAATACGAGATGCGTACTCTCGATGACGTTGCCGCTGAGGCTGGTTTTGCAGAGGTGGATTTCCTGAAGCTCGACGTGCAGGGCTACGAGCTCGAAGTGTTGAAAGGCGCCTCACGAACGCTCCGGCACGTCCAGATTATCCTGATGGAAGTCTCACTGCTGAGCGTGAACGAAGGAGCGCCGCTGTTGAGTGAAGTGATTGAGTTTATGGCGAGCCGCGGTTTTCGCGTATACGACATCTGTTCTCTGATTAGAAGACCGCTTGACGGCGCGTTGTGGCAATCCGATCTGCTTTTCGTGAGAGAAGGGAATCCGCTGCTCGCTTCTGAATCATTCGATTGACGATTCAAGAACTACGTGTCGCGATTGTGGGAGCGGAGATTGTTTTGGTTTTCTTTCGTAACGCGAATAAGAAAACGCAGCGCTTCATTTACCGCGTCTGCGTCCGGAAATGCGCCGCTGACGTCAGGCTCGAGCCTAACCACATCACCGAAACCCTTACGTTTAGGTCCTAGCTTACGGACTCTCAATGTCGATAAGTCGTATTCGGGCCGAAGCTCATCTTCTAATTCATTCTTCATAAGCTTTTCTTTCAGACGAGGTCACTTCTCTCGCACTAATCAAACGAACCACTCCATCCCTCTCTGTGTAAGAGACCATCAGCAGCGACCTGCCGTCGATTGCCCCATAATAGGTACCGATGTTCGTCTAGGGAATGGTCGGGGTCATAAAAATTAATGTAAAAAGGATCGCGGAAGACGGTGCCAGCCTCCTCAAAGGAAACCCCGTGTTTATCAAGATTACTCGCTGCCTTTGCTCGATCCCACTCATAGGCCATTTAACTAGAGTATAGCACCTGATTTTATACGCGGGTCTTCATCAGATTCCTGTCTTTTTCGCACGCGCAAACTATCCTGGTCGAATTCCAACTTGCCCAGTTCTACGTGCCGATCGTACTGGTGCAGCACGTGCGCGACAGTGCCGTCGATATTCAGTACGAAACCTTCAGCATTGAAGCGGGTCGGCAGGTCGACGGTTTTACCCATCGTAAACACCGGCCCGAGCCTGTTAGGAAAGAGCTTCACATCTTTGATTTCGTTTTTATAAAGCAGGTAATTGTGCACGCCCTGGTCCATCCCCGCCGGGTGAAACTTCAGCCGCAGCATGTGATCGACCATCAGCTCGAGATAACGCATGATCGCTTCGGTGCTGCCGATTGTCGTGCCCGAGCAGGAAGCGATCTGGTCGCCGACTTCTCGCACCGCGTCTTCGCCGTAGCCGGTCCTGAGCCACAGTGAATTGTAAGGACAGTTTTTGATCGGCTGCCGGTCGTCTTCCATGAAGAAACACAGTCCGTCTTCAAACTCGAAGTCGAAAGGGTCGCGCTGGAACACAACGTCCCTCACATCCGACAGCATGACTCTGGCGTATTTGTCTGGATGTTGAGCGAGATAGAGGTAATACAACGGGAATCGCACGCAGTAGACATTGAAAGTCTTCGCCGCAATGCGAAACTTCCGCAGATCTTTCTGACCGTTCTGTCCTGAGCTCGAAAGGCGGTTGACAAAATCGTAGTACAACTTGTGCATCGGGTAGAGGGCGTTCAGCGGACTACGATAAATGTGGTTCAGCAGCGAAAAGACGGAGACGCGCTTCAAGAGCAGATTGACGGTGCCCATTTCAAAAGGCACCAGCTCGACGTCGTATTCGCGCAGCGAGCGCACGGTTTGGTCTTCAAGATCGGAGTAGAAAAGACAGATGTCGCCTGAATAACCCGTGTTGCGAAGAGAAGCTACGAAGGGTCGAATCACCTCCCACTGATAACCCTTCGCCAGTCCTATCACGAGATTTTTCATAAGAATGATTTCAGGTTCTCTTCGAGCTTCGCCAGATCGACCAGCACGTCAGCGTGATGCGGATCGGCAGCATGATCCTGCGGCGCGCACGTTTGATAGAAATACCTCAGGTTAAGTGCGGACGACAGGATGAAGAACCAGTTGCGAATATAATCGGCCTCGTGGCGAAGTTCCAACACGCGACTGCCTTCAGGCATGAAGAGCATGTTCGTGAGGCCCGCGCCGTGATTTGAGACCAGGTAGCGAGCTCGGGAGAAGATCCGCACTTGTTCGTCAAACGAGAGCTCTTCCGGATGGATTGTTTGAAAGCCGTGCTGGTGCAGGAGATCGATTACGCCGGCTTCGTTCGCAAGCCGGCGTTTGGCGGCGCGTCCGCGGCTGAGATAAATCCGCTCGCCACTCGCCTGACTGCCTGGACGATCGAAAGCTTTCAACAGTACGCTGCGAACACCGCGTATCACCTCGTCATTGTAATGACCCGAGGGAGCTGCGTGAGTCGGCGTTAACAGGCTGCGGCACTCGACCACCTCATCTGTCTTGATGAAATCGACGTTTGTTATTCCGAAAGCGTTGAGAGTCGCGGTGACGTGGCCTTTGGATTCATAGGATGCCGGCAACAGCAGCGGCGACGTGTTCGCTCGATCCTGAATCAGAAACAATCGCGACAGCGCATCGGTGAGCCAGTGAAAATAGTTGGTGCTCCAGTAGTCAGTGATCAAGAGCCTCTCGGAGTCGACGACACGCTGCCGGCGGAATAGATAATTCCTGGTCACATGCCTGGCGATGGTGCGACGCTTCCACTCTTTCAACTCGGACGAATAGGCGAACGAGTGCGGCAGCAATTTCCACCCATCGAACAACAGACCTTCCGAGCTCACACGCACATCGCGAAGTCTCAGCAACTCGCTCGCGGGAATTGTTTTTTGCAGCTCGTGCTGAAACAGTTTTTCGTCGGCGGAATTGAAGTTCACCGGCAGCTTTCGCCGCGAAACCATCTCAGGTTGGAGGATGCTCACGATTTCGGGATTGGGCCGTCTCGGCATTCCACGCAGTATTTACTGGCGTTCGGCCGTCAAAGCAAGCAAACCGAGTAGGGCACGAAATAAAACGCCCCGAAATCGCATAAGTAACGAGGGCACTTGTGGGAAGTTGAGTGAAAGGAGAGCTGCTATGGGAACCAGTTCAGTGAGAGAGATCCAGCAGGCGCTGAAAGACAAGGGGTTCGATCCAGGCGGGATTGACGGCGTTTGGGGGCGGAACACTATCGCGGCGGTCAAGAAATTTCAGGCAAAAGAAGGTCTGAGGGTCGACGGAATCGTCGGCCGCAACACCAAAGCCGCGCTCTTCGGGAACAATGCGCCGGCGGTACCGCTGACCGAGGGCTCAGGTTCAATGCTCCCTTGGTTCGAGGAGGCCAAGCACTTGATGGGAACCAAGGAAATCGGGGGCTCCCCGAGCAACCCCGAGATCCTTGATTGGGCAAAAGACCTCCACATTCACTACCCCGGTGATGACATCCCGTGGTGCGGGTTGTTCGTCGCGCATTGCATCGGGGCAACACTGCCGGATGAGCCGCTTCCGGCGAACCCCCTGGGCGCGCGGCAATGGGAAAAATTTGGCGACTCCACTGAGCCACGCGTCGGCGCGGTGATGGTGTTCTGGCGCGACCCACGGGAGAACGGATTGGGCCACGTCGGCTTCTACGTAGGCGAGGACGAGGACGGGTATCAGATTCTCGGCGGAAATCAGTCCAACAAAGTCTGCCTCATATGGATGAATAGAAACCGTTTCCTGAATGCACACTGGCCCAAGAGCGCGGAGAAGCTCACCAGTGCGGCCGTGATGAAGAAGAGGAATGAGGGGTTCTCAACAAACGAAGCTTAGCCGGAGAGCTAGGCATCGTCATCGAAGACCCGAAAGATTCCATCCGGATCTGTCGCATCGCCGAACTCTTCGAAGTCCATGTTGGCGATCGAGAGATTGTTCTCGACTGCCGACATCTGGGAAGGAATCGCGCGGAATGTTTGCCCCGGCTCAGACTCCAGGTCGAGCACAAGCACCGGCCGCTCGGCGTGGCTCAAGGCCATCTGGTCCACGTGAACAGGAAACTGTGTTCGTAGTCTTCCGGAATGGCGGAGAGGATCTGTTCGACACTTGCGCCGTCGTACTCGGGATCGTTAACAAACTCGACATAAGGCTGAAATTCTTCGGCTCCGACTGGTTGGCGAATCGCCGCGCAGATTTCCTCCCAGGCCGCTGAATTCGAAAAATCGGTGCGCAGAACAAGAGCGTCCTCGGTTTTTGGAATGGACTTCATTTGCATAAACCTCCAGGAAGAAACGCATTCGCATGTTTGTTCCTCACGATTGGTAACGCAGGATCAGCACTACTACCCACCCGAATAAGAAATTCGAGGTCGCAGTTTCAACAAGATGCGCCATGCGCACTTCGGCGGGCATCAGCGGGTTGGGAAGTAGTAACTGTGAGGTCATCACGGCGAATAACAGTGAGACGGCTAATCCTGCTTCCCATCTCTTGCCCTTCATCATTTCTATTATCGGAACGGCGAGGGCGGCCCACAACACGCCACGTAGTATTTGCAACAGGAAGAGTAAAGGCTCGTCATGTAGCAGACTCGTGATGTGAGTAATGAAACCAGCCGGATCGCTCCCATCGTAATAAGCCCGCACTGCCGGATTTTTCCAGGCAATATAGTAGCCAAATGTGAAATAGATAATGACGTAAGCGACTGCAATCAAAGCCAACTTGCCGATCCATGCGCCTCCGCTCATTTGCAGCCGTGAAGTTTCAGCAGTTTCGTTTGTTGGCTGTTTTGCTTTCCCCACAATCAAAACGGCCAGCGGAGCAAAAGTTGCGGCGATGATCAGTCCAGCAAGAAAAAGGCGCGGCAGCATGCCCGGCGGCAGACGCGTAATGAAATACGCGCTCTCAATCTGGGGCATTACAGTGCTCACACCATAGAACACAAGGAAAACCGTCAGGAGAAGTTTCACGCCGGTCCAACGAGAGCGGTGTAGCACGTAAGTCCAAACTGCGGCGTTGAGCAAGCTGCCTAGAAGGAGCGCAGTGAGAGCGGCGCGAGCATCCGGAGGCGCATCGTGGCTGGATGCGGGTGCAAGCAGTGCACCTGAAACCACGACAAAACTGACGAAGTAAACAACCGTCAGTGCGAAGAATCGAATTATAATGCGCAAAGCTTTCACTGTTACGGATGCGAAACCGTGGGCCGTATTCACTTTTCCTCAACGCAAGCCAGCGCCATTGGGTTTCAGCAAATATCCGCGTGTGGACTGTATCCCTCATTACGGTCCTGACGCGTGCATTCACCCGCGGTTTTCAGCCCGACTGACGGTCAACTAATGGCGACAAGAAGCGAGGATAAGAAGAGTGTATTGTTGTGGCGCGTGAAGCGCTGAGTCGAGGACCTTCTCACATTCCGAAGTACTGCGTCTTGTTGAGACCCTGCCCGAAAAACCTTGGGTTACACCGCTCAACCGAAGTAACATAGAACCTCAGAAATGGCGGCATTCTAATCTTCCGAAGGGTCGTCTCTGATGTTTACCTCTCTCGCACCCCCATGTTGGTCAGCACGCGCGAAGAAGCGTTCGTTTCTTCTTACTTCGACCCTGGCTGTGTTTGTCCTCTGTTCATTTGGCGGCCGCGCACAAACGACCAGCAAAGATCCAACCGCATCGATTTCCGGCCGCGTCACAATCGATAGGAAGGGCGTCGCCGGCGTGACGGTCGCGGCCACGACGAGCAGTTCGCCATTCGACAATCGAACAGTCGCCAAGGCAACAACTGACGACGAGGGCAAGTATCAACTGAACGGACTTGCGGCCGGCCAGTTGACGATCCTTCCCCTGGCGAAGGCATTCGTGGTTGCCACGAACGGCGCTTATAAACAACCGGGACAATCGATAACTGTCGCAGAGGGCGAGACGATCACAAAAATAGACTTCGATTTAGTCCGCGGAGGTGTGATTACCGGACGCATCACCGATACTGACGGACGCCCGGTAATTGGTGAACGAGTCAGCGTTGTTGCGAAGGACGCTTCTGACACTGCCCGCCCGGCGACTGTGCTTGATGGACCACGGAATACGACGGATGACCGTGGCGTCTATCGTGTCTACGGTCTAGGCCCAGGCAATTACAAGGTTAGTATCGGTCAGACGGCCGGCGCCGGCAACGTGACAATTATGGGTATGGGTGGAAGTCAATACACGAAAACCTTCTATCCGGGCGTCGCAGAAGAAGCCAAAGCCACGATCCTTGAAATTACCGAAGGAGCTGAAGTCAGCGACATAGACATTGTGGCGCGTAAATCGGGACGCGGCTCTTCAGTCTCCGGCCGTGTCGTGGATGCGGATTCCGGCCAGCCGGTACCGAACGTGTTCGTGGTGTATTCGTCGCTCAATGAAGGAACTCAGCAACTCGGAGGCATGAACTTCTCCGGTAACCAGACCGACGCCAATGGCAAGTTTCGTTTAGATAACATACAGCCGGGACACTATGCCGCTTATACGATAGCCGCCGGGCAGGATAGCTCCTCGTACAGTGACCGAACGCCCTTCGATGTTTCCGAAGGCGATGTCTCGGGCATCGAGATCAAGGTTCATCACGGTGCGACAATCACCGGAGTAGCAGTTATCGAAAACAACTTCGACCCGGCGGTGACTTCCTTGCTTCAAACAGTTTCCCTTTTTGCCTTCAGTAGCACCAAGTCGGGCACGCCCTCTTTCACTCGCAGCCAGATCAAAGCCGATGGGAGTTTCAGTTTCGCCGGTCTGGCCCCCGGGAAAGTGCAAATCAGTATGGTCGGCTTTACGACGCCGCCGAAAGGTCTATCGCTTGTGCGGACCGAGTTAGACGGAATCGAACAGCGAGAAGGGATTGAAGTAAACGCAGGTGGGCAAGTCACCGGCGTACGTCTCGTCTTTGCGTATGGCGCCGGCTCGATTCGCGGCGAAGTAAAAGCCGAAAGCGGCGTATTACCGGCGGGCCTGACGTTACAGGTAACGATTAGCTCCGCGACCGGCGGCAGCCGCCGATTTAATGGCAGTGTTGATGCGCGTGGCCATTTCGTAGTGGAAAACATTCCGCCCGGCGCCTACGAAATGTCAGTTGTGTCCATGGGCCAGGATCGAACACCTTCGACCTACGCGCCCGTGCCGCGCACTGTCAACGTTGAGAGCGGCCCGGTTCAGGTGGTGCTGGTCGTAAACTTCGCCGCTAAGAAAGCAGCCCCATAATGAACATTCTTTCGCCGTCAGCGGGCGCCTCATCTCTCGTGCAGAGCTTTTGTCAGCGCGGGGCCGCAGCTTTGCTTGTGTTGCCGCTCTTCATAATCATCAGTGGCGGCGTTGTTTCCGCATTGGCGCAGTCACAATCGACGATCAAATCCACTGCCTCGCCGCCGGCGCCGCCCGCTGAGAAACGCGCGCCTAACGAGAACCCGCCCGCCACGGGATCCATCAAAGGCCGCGTAGTCGCTGACGACGGACGGCCGGTTGTTAATGCAACGCTAATGGCTCAGGCAGTCACCGGTGCGCCTTCTGTGAAGCCGGCGCAGGTGGATTCCGAAGGAAAGTTTAGTTTCGATGATCTGCCGCCTGCCGGCTACATAGTTATCGCCATCGCTCCCGGCTATATCGATGAAGCAATCTCAACGCCCGATCCGAGCGAATGGCCGCGGCATTTAATCGGCTCACAGTTGAAGATCACGATGGTCAAAGGGGGAGTGATTACCGGTAAGGTGACGAATTCGAAAGGCGATCCGGTTGTCGGCGTTCCCGTTCATGCAGTGGCCTTGAACAACCTGCCCTCATCCTCCACAGACTTCTTCGGAGTCGGAGGCGCTGAAAGCGATGATCGCGGCATTTACAGAATCTACGGTCTGAGACCGGGTCAATACGTCGTCAATGCTGGCGGCGCCGGACAGTTTGGTTTTGCGGCCTCGAACGGCTTCGATCTCGATGTGCCGACCTACTACCCCTCGGCCACTCGAGACACCGCTATTCCCGTTGTTGTGCGAAGTGGTGATGAAACGACGGGGATCGACATCAAGTACTTTGGCACCGAAGGCCACCGAATCAGCGGCTTCGTCGTGGGCGGCGTTAAAACTGACGCGTCTGCCGCGAATGGCGCCATTGCGATCACTCTGTCATCCGCGGGGACGGAATCGGTTCTTTCTCTCGCGATTGCCAGCCCTATGGAACCACGCCGCCCGTTCGGCTTCAATGGCGTAGCCGATGGTGAATACGATCTGTTCGCCACCCTCCAAACAGGTCAACCCAACGAGGCGTCATTAGTAGCCACGAGGCGCGTCAGCGTCCGCGGCGGCGATGTGACTGGAGTAGAGCTGAGTCTCGCCCAACTTGCATCGATCGCCGGAACCATTACGCTCGATCCGATTAAGCCGGAGGAAAAGTGCGACCAGCGGGGGTCGCAGGTAATCGAAACTGTTTTCAAAGCGCGCCGCGACGATCCGAGAAAGAGCGGCAGCCCAGTGATGACGAGAATGTTAGCCGGGTTGGGCGCAACCTTGAATGCCAAGGGCGAGTTTACCGCGCGCAATCTTGAAGCCGGCAGATATCGATTCGAAATCAAACTGCCCACTGACGCCTGGTATGTGCGCGCTATCAACCTGCCGGCGGCTGTTGCCGCAACAAAGCAGCAACCCTCTCAAGCAGCGCCATCGTCAGCCGTCCCAAAGCCGAACCAGAGTAACTCCTGGCAAGGCACTGCCACTATCAAGTCCGGCCAACAAGTCAGCGGCGTTTCAATCTTCGTAGGACAGGACGCGGCCGGCCTGCGGGGACGTGTGGCCGTAACGCCGGAAGGAACGGCGGTTCCGGCTGACCTCCATGTACACTTAGTGCCGGCAGACCGGGAACAGACTGACGACGTGCTTCGCTACAGCGATACCACGCTCATGAGCGACGGCAGCTTTGTGTTTTCTAATATCGCACCTGGCCGGTACTTCATCGTTTCACGTGTCGAAGCAGGCGCCGAGACACAAGGTACGTCGCCGCGGCCTTCCGCCTGGGATCCGATGGCGCGGGCCAAGCTAAGACAGGAAGCAGAGGCTGCAAAAGTAATTGTTGACTTGAAGCCTTGCGAGCGCGTGAAGGATTACGCGCTGGCGCTCAAGATGGATCGGTAACCGAAACCACCAAGGCGCGAGGACATTTAGAGTGTTGGCTGCCGACGGTGGACCATCTTCACAGCTTGCATTCTCACGCGAATGACCTTTTGTTCAGGTTAATACTCGTAAACGTGCCTTTTGATGCGCGGCTGTTGACCTTCTCAAGTGCCGCGCGGGCCTCCGCGGTTTAAGTGCCTTAGTGGCCGGCAGCAAACTATAATGGCTCCGCGACAAGATCCGCTAATAAACTCTTCTTGACTTCAACTTAGAGCAGGAATAGATTTCGCGCACCTCGCATACTGCTTCTCCTCGAATGGTTGACCTACCCCCAGCGACACGAGGATGAATTGCCACCACTGCTGCGACCTGCGGCTGTCACAGTTGTTCGTTTGGTGGCGTTAAGACATCTAGTCAGACAGCTTTCCGGGAGCGTAACCGGGTAAACATACCAAGAGGTTACCACTCGACTGGCAGAGTTCCTCCAAACGAGCACTGCGGACGCTAGGTGTCGCAGCCCTACCCGTTAGGAACTTCCACGAACAAGCACACCACTCAGCCTGGTTGACTGTTACCAGGCCGCCCAAAGGAGAGAGCCTATGGCCTACATTTCAAAGAGAAACAGGAGGCGAGAAAGAGAGATAAAAAACGCGGCCAAGAACCGGCGCGAAATAATCGCAGCGCGCTTGAATCGCCGTGACATGATCAAAGCAGGCCTCCTGACCAGCGCCGGTTATTTAATTCAGAAAAACGGCTTAAGCGCACGCGCCCAATTCAGTGGAGGAGGCAGCTTCGGAAGCGATTGCGATCGCCGCTGGTGGGACGGCTCCGGCGGAAACGGCACGCCCGTCAGTCCGCCAACTACTCCGTTCGTTGAACCGCTGCCTATTCCACCGATCGCCCAATCCGTCGCTTCACTAAACCCCGCGCCAACCGTAAATCCAAACACCGGAGCAGGCGAGGCACGTACTCGTCCGCACCAGGCACTAACCACATTGCCGCCGCAGAAGTTCTATGAGGTGCATCAACGCGAATCGTTGATCAGCGTCCACCCCGATCTGCCA
>JBKPPP010000059.1:0-3190 GCA_046733615.1 Acidobacteriota bacterium
TACGCGATGATCGGCGCGTCGCGCGGTTACCCGGTCACAGTTTGTTTACCGCGCAATGCCGGCAGCCAACGCAAACAGATCCTGCGGCGTTACGGCGTCGAAATCATCGAAACAGATCCGATGCTCTCAACCGACGGCGCACAGCTCATCGCGCGCGAGCTGTTCACGAGTGACCCGCAAAGGTATTTTTACCCAGACCAGTACAACAACGACGCCAACTGGCTTGCGCACTACGAAACGACCGCCAGCGAGATCTGGGAGCAGACCCGCGGTCGCGTCACCCACTTCATCACCGGCCTGGGAACTACGGGAACTTTCGTCGGCGTCGTCAGACGGCTCCTGGAGCTGAACCCGGCGCTGCAAGCGATCGCCGTTCAACCCGAATCGCCGTTGCACGGGCTCGAAGGGCTCAAGCACCTGCCGACAGCTATCACGCCGGGCATCTACGATCAGTCGCTGGCGGCCCAGACGCTGGAAGTCTCGACCGAAGATGCGTTATTAATGACGGGTAGATTAGCCCGTGAAGAAGGACTACTGGTCGGCCCGAGCTCCGGCGCAAACGTTTTTGCCGCCCGGAAACTCGCCGCCGCCCTGCGCAAACCCGCCGTGGTCGTGACGATACTCTGCGACGGCGGCGAGCGATATTCGTGAATCCCAATGGCTGAAACAAAACCACGCGATCTGAAAACCAAACTGGTCCACGCAGGCGAGCGGCAAGCGCCACCTGAAGGCCTACCGGTCGCTACGCCAATCTACGCGAGTGCGACCTTCACTTACGACACGATGGAAGAGATCGACCAGGTCTTCGCCGGTGAGAAGCAGGGTTTCATCTACACGCGGTACGGCAATCCGACAATCGGCGCGCTCGAAGAGGCGATGCGCGAGCTCGAGGAAGGCGCCACCGCCTGTGCTTACTCGACGGGCATGGCCGCCGTTCACGCCGCGCTGCTCGCTTGCGATCTGAGATCCGGCTCGACAGTACTGGCCTCGCAGGATCTCTACGGGGCAACCACGAGCCTGCTGCACAACGTCTTCACCGCGTTCGGTGTGAAGACCGTCAACGCCGACTTCAGCGATCTCGCGACAGTGCGTGAGAAAGCTCGCGAGATTCATCCGCAGGTTTTAATCGTCGAGACGATCTCGAATCCGTTGCTGAAGGTCTGTGACATCGAAGCGGTGGTGGCAATCGCGCGTGAGAACAGCGCCCGATTGATCGTCGACAACACTTTTGCTTCCCCCTACCTGCGCCAGCCGTTGAAACTCGGCGCTGACATAGTGGTTCACAGCGCCACGAAATACCTGGGCGGTCACGCCGACACGATGGGCGGCATTGTTGTCTCGCGCGACGAGTTCGATCGCCAGGCTCTGTTCAGTGTGATGAAACTGGTCGGCGGTGTGCTCGGCGTCTGGGACGCGCACCAGATTCTGCGCGGCCTGAAAACGCTGGCGGTGCGGATGGATCGCCAGTGCGAGAACGCACGCAACCTCGCACATCGTCTGAACGAGAACGAACGTATCGCTCGCGTGCACTTTCCCGGTATCGGCGCGCTCGTTTCGATCGAGCTGCGCGACAACACGAAGGAAGCGGCGTTTCGGTTTATGGACGCGTTGCAGTTGTGCGTGCGCTCGACGAGTCTCGGCGACGTGTTTACGAGCGTGCTCCATCCGGCCACTGCGTCGCATCGAGATCTGACGCCCGCGCGGCGTAACGAGTTGGGAATCGTCGATGGATTGGTGCGGATCTCCGTCGGCATCGAAAGCGTCGACGACATCATCGCCGACGTCGAGCAGGCTTTGGTCAAGTGATCACAATCGCCGAACAACAGTTGAACGAGATTCGCGAGCACGGCATTCGCGACTATCCGTACGAATGCTGCGGCTTGCTGCTCGGTCGTTACGGCGCAAACGGAAAAGTCGTGAGCGAGACGTATCCAATCTCAAATGCGCGTGAGGAGAGCGCGAAGCGCAACCGGTTTCTGATCACGCCGGAAGAGCTGATGCGCGGCGAGCGCTACGCCACGCAACACGACCTGGAAATAGTGGGTTTTTATCATTCGCATCCGGATTCGCCCGCGGCGCCGTCGCAGTACGATCTCGAGCACGCCTGGCCGACGTACTCGTACATCATCGTCTCGACCAGCCCCGGCCGGGCCACCGATCTGTTCTCGTGGGAGCAGGAGCCGGATCGCTCGCGTTTCAATGAGGAGAAAATAGAATGCCAGTAACAATTTCCATCCCGGCGCCTTTGAGACAGTTCGCCGGCGGCCAGTCGCAGTTGACGGTCGAGGCGAAGACTGCGGGCGAAGCGCTCGATCAGCTAACCTCGACTCACAGCGCGCTCCGTCGCCATCTCTTCAACGATCAGAACGTGTTGCGCAACTTCGTCAACGTCTATCTCAACGACGAAGACATTCGCCACGCTTCAGGTCCGGACACACCCGTTAAAGACGGCGATCAGCTCATGATCGTGCCGTCGATTGCCGGCGGCTCGGTGATCGAGTCGGAAGTCGGCCAGACGCTGCCCGAGCTGTCGAACGAAGAGATCATGCGCTACAGCCGTCACTTGATCATGCCGGAAGTCGGCATGCAGGGTCAGCGCAAACTGAAAGCGGCGAGCGTGCTGATGATCGGCACCGGTGGTTTGGGCGCGCCGCTCGGAATGTATCTCGCTGCCGCCGGCGTGGGCCGTATCGGAATTGTCGACTTCGACGTGGTCGAGGAATCCAACCTTCAGCGCCAGGTGATTCACGGCACCAAGGATCTGGGCCGGCGCAAGATCGAGTCGGCGCGCGATCGGCTGCGCGACATCAATCCGCACATCGAGATCGAAACGCACGAGTCGCGCCTGACGAGTCACAACGCGATGCAGCTCTTCCGCAACTACGACATCATCGTCGACGGCACTGACAACTTTCCCACGCGCTACCTGGTGAACGATGCATGTGTGCTGAGTGGGAAGCCAAACGTCTACGGCTCGATCTTCCGGTTCGAAGGGCAGGCGAGCGTGTTCTGGGCGGAGAAGGGCGCGTGTTATCGCTGCCTCTATCCTGAACCGCCGCCGCCGGGGCTCGTGCCGTCTTGCGCGGAAGGCGGTGTGCTCGGCGTGCTGCCGGGAATCGTCGGCGCAATCCAGGCGAACGAGACGATCAAGATCATTCTCGGTGCGCAGGATCTGCTGATCAATCGTCTG
>JBKPPP010000060.1:0-8617 GCA_046733615.1 Acidobacteriota bacterium
GGACCCGGGAGCTGCGCCGCAGCCCAAGCCCGATCCGAATGCGAAGCCGGTTGTTCGTATCGACGTGGATCGCATCTCGCAGCGAGTGCTCGCGGTCAATATTCCCGCGGGTGATTACAGCAATCTCACGAGCGGCGCGGCGGGAACGTTTTTCTACACCGAACCTTTTGTTGCGGGAACTCCAGGAACGTTGCGGTTGCAGCGATACCAGTTGAGAGAGCGGGCGGCGGCGCCGTTCCTGGAGGGAAGTATTCGTTCCTACTCGATCTCCGCCGACAAGAAGAAGCTCTTGTACCAGGCCGCCGACGGCGCGAATCGTTGGGGAGTCGTCGCCACTGAGCGGCCGGCGAAGGTTGGTGATGGGCCACTGAATGTGGCCCAGTTGGAGATGCGAGTTGATCCGCGTGCTGAGTGGGCGCAGATCTATCGGGAAACGTGGCGCATTCAACGCGAGTACTTCTACGATCCGAACATGCACGGCGCAAACTGGCAGGCGATCTATGAGAAGTACAAACCCTTGCTGAGCTACGTGGGCCATCGGGCGGATCTCGGCTACCTGATCGCGATGATCGGCGGCGAGCTGACAGTCGGCCATTCGTACCTGCTCGGGACCGGCGACATTCCCACTGACGATCCGGTCGCGGTTGGCCTGCTCGGCGCCGACTTCACGATTGAGAACGGGCGTTATCGCATCAAGCGGATCTACACGGGCGAGAATTGGAATCCTGACTTGCGAGCGCCGCTCAGCGCGCCCGGCATTCAGGTCAGCGAAGGCGATTACCTGCTCGAAGTGAACGGTCGCGCTCTCGCGCCGCCGGCCAATCCGTACAGCTTGTTTGAAGGCACGGCGAACCGGCAGACGCTGATCCGCGTCGGCAAGAATCCGAGTGCGGAAGATTCTCGTCTCATCACCGTCGTGCCGGTTGCGAGTGAAGATGCGTTGCGCACCCGAGCCTGGATCGAGAACAATCGGCGAATGGTGGACAAGCTTTCAAACGGAAAGCTCGCCTACGTCTGGTTGCCCAATACCGCGACGCCCGGCTACACCTATTTCACTCGCTACTACTACGCGCAGCAGGACAAAGAGGGCGCCATCATCGACGAGCGCTACAATCACGGCGGCATGGTGGCGGACTACATTGTCAACGAGCTCGATCGAAAACTGATGGGCTACTTCGCGTTGCGCGACGGCACGCCTTCGACTTCGCCTATCGCCGGCATTTATGGGCCAAAGGTGATGGTCATCAACGAGTCGGCGGGTTCTGGCGGTGATGCTTTGCCATACTATTTTCGCTTGCGGAAAGTCGGCCCGTTAGTCGGGACGCGAACGTGGGGCGGTCTCGTTGGTACCCTCGGCACGCCGGCTACGATCGACGGCGGCGGGATCACAGCGCCCACCCTTGCGTTCTATAACCTGAAAGGCGAATGGGACGTAGAGAACATCGGCGTCGCGCCTGACATTGAAGTCGATTACACGCCGGCGGAGGTGAATAAAGGTCGCGACCCGCAGTTGGAGCGCGCCGTGCAGGAAGCGTTGAAGTTGCTCGAACAGAATCCGGTGCGACGAGTGCCGCGGCCGGCGCCCATAGATCGAGTCTCGAAGGGTAGGGAGAAATAGAAGGTGAAATTTTTGCCGCTGCGATTGTGTCTGCTTGCATTGTTGGTCCTGATTTTTTCCCTAACAGGCCGCGCGCAGTTCAAACCTGCCGACTACACGCGCACCGAAGCGATGATTCCGATGCGCGACGGCGTGCGTCTTTACACGCAGATCGATGCTCCTGCTCGCGCAACCGAGAAACTCCCGATACTGTTACTGCGCACTCCTTACGGTCTTGGCGACGTAAAACCCGATCAGGTGGCGACACTTCTCACCGAGTTGTCGGAAGACGGCTACATCTTGGTTCGCCAGGACATTCGCGGCAGGTTCAAGTCAGAAGGCGACTTCGTGATGTTGCGCCAGCCGCGCGATCCCAAAGACAAGAAAGCGATCGACGAGAGCAGCGATACGTTCGACACGATTGCGTGGCTGCTCGACAAGGTGCCGAATAACAATGGGCGCGTGGGGCTCGCGGGCACGAGTTACGGCGCGTGGCTGTCGGTGATGGGCATGCTCGATCCGCATCCGGCGCTGAAAGCTGTCGTGCAGCAGGCGTCGCCGGCGGACATGTGGCTTGGCGACGACTTTCATCACAACGGCGCGTTTCGCTTGAGCTACGGTTTTGAATACGCCTACATGATGGAGTCGTCGAAAGAGATCTCGAACGTGTCGGCGGTCGTCGATCGGTTCGATGCCTACGAGTGGTATTTGAAACTCGGTCCGCTCGCGAACGCCGATGCGAAGTACTTTCACGGCAAGCTGCCGACCTGGACCAACTTCGTCACACAGCCTGACTACAACGCGTTCTGGAAGCGGCAGGCATTTGCGCCGTGGCTGAACCGAGTGACAGTGCCGATTCTGAATGTGGCCGGCTGGTGGGACCAGGAAGACTTCTACGGTCCGATCAAGATCTACGAGCTGCTCGAGCGCCATGACAGTGCGAAGCAGAACTTTCTCGTGATCGGTCCGTGGAATCACGGCGGCTGGTCGAGAGGTGAGGGGAGCAAACTCGGCCGCGTGGATTTCGGCAGCCCGACGGCGGCTTACTATCGCAAGAATATCCTCGCGCCTTTCTTCGCGCATTACTTGAAAGACAAAGGTGCGAGTGAACGGCCCGAAGCGCTGACGTTCAGGACTGGCGCAAACGAGTGGGTGCAACACAGTGAGTGGCCGCCGAAACAGAGTGTCGCTGAGAAGCGATTGTATTTTCAGGCTGATGGGAAGTTGTCGTTCGACGCGCCACCGGCAAAAGAGGCCTTTGACGCGTACCTGTCTGATCCGGCGAGTCCCGTGCCGTATCGACCGCGTCCGATTCAGGTGCGTTCTGGCTGGACGACGTGGCTGGTCGAGGATCAGCGTTTTGTCGATCATCGTCCGGATGTGCTCACGTGGGAGACCGACGTGCTCGCCGAAGACGTGACGATCTCCGGAAAAGTCGTCGCGCATCTTTTCGCTTCAACCTCAGGCACTGACAGCGACTGGATCGTCAAGGTTATCGACGTCTATCCCGAGAAGTACCAGCCGGATCCGACGATGAGCGGCTTTCAGCTCATGATTGCGGGCGACGTAGTTCGTGCTCGCTACCTGAAGAGCTATGAGAAGCCTGAACCGCTGAAAGCCAACGCGATCTACCACTACCAGATCGGTTTTCCCGCCAACGACCACACGTTCAAGAAAGGCCACCGGATCATGGTCCAGGTTCAGAGCACCTGGTTTCCCGTGATTGATCGCAATCCACAAACGTTCGTGCCGAACATCTTCCTGGCGAAAGAGTCTGATTTCCGGCCTGCGACGCAAAAGGTCTTTCGGTGGGGGCAGAATGCGTCGCACATCGCATTGCCAATCGTGACGAAGTGAGTTTTTATTCGTGCGATGCAGACGTCTACCGTGACAATCCGGCCGATCGATGACGTGGCGCACATGCGCGACGTTGAAGAGTTGCAAAAGGAAGTCTGGGGCATCCCCGATCTAGACGTGGTGCCGCTCACGCACCTGGTCGCCGCAAAGGAAGCAGGCGGCACACTGATCGGCGCCTACGACGATGAGACACTGGTCGGCTTCGTTTACGGTTTCCCCAGCTTCGAGCAGGGCCGTCCCGCGCATCATTCGCACATGCTGGCGGTGAAGAGCGATTACCGGAATCACGACCTGGGCCGGAGGCTGAAGCTGGCCCAACGAGAGCAGGTGCTGGCCCACGGGATCGAATTGATCACGTGGACATTCGATCCGTTGCAGAGTCTCAACGCGTATTTCAACTTCAGCAAGCTGGGCGTGGTGTCGAACCAGTACTTTAGCGATTTTTACGGCGTGGAAGCAGCGAGTTTTCTCCATCAAACGGGAACGGATCGTTTGTGGGTGTCGTGGTTATTGGCAGCGGAGCATGTGAAGCAAACGATTGAGGGTGTCGCGCAAGCGAAGCTCGAGCAAGGCGCAGCGGTGGTCGCGGTTACTCGCGACGTTTCACCGCAGCGAAACAATTTAGCTGAATGTTTCGCCAGCGAGAGTATCTCGATCGAGATTCCCGGCGACATCAACTCCTTGCAGCAGCAACGACCGCAAACAGCGGCACAATGGCGCGAAGCGACGCGCTGGGCGTTCACAGAGGCACTCCGCGCCGGTTATCTCGCTGTTGGCTTCGTTCGTGAAGAGATGGTCGGCAAGTACCTGCTGAGCAGGGGTAAGCTAAACGACGTTGCCTTATGAAGACTAACTTCTTAACCCGACGCGATCTACTCAAGCGAGCCGCACTGGCATCCGCCGGTCTCGCCGTGGCGCCGATGATCAATCGCGGGCGCTTTCGGCTGTTTGCCGGCTCCAACATCGAATACTCAACGCGAGCAATCGATTTGATCGGAAGAACGACCGTCATCGACATGCTCAGCGTGCTGACTCTCAACTTCAACAAGGAAGCGAACTGGTTCAAGAATCCTGATTCGTTTCAGGCCGCCGACGTCCAGCCGTACATAGAATCGGGCATCAACGTTTTTCACCAGTCCGTTGGGTTGGGTGGCCCGAACGCGTACGAGAGCGCGTTGCAATACTTCGGTCGCTGGAACGGCTTCATCGCCAACGACACCGATCACTTCACCCGCATCGGCAGCGCGGACGATCTCAAACGCGTGAAGAAGTCCGGCAAGATCGGAATCCTGCTTGGTCTGCAAAACTCCGAGCACTTCCGGCGCCCCGACGACGTGGACTTCTTTCGCAGTCTGGGCCAGCGCGTTTCTCAGCTCACCTACAACTCGCGAAATCTCATCGGCAACGGATCGACGGAAAGACGCGACGAAGGCATCTCCGACTTCGGCGTTTCGATCATCGAGCGGATGAACAAAGCCGGAATGGCGGTTGACGTGTCGCACTGTGGCGATCGCACCACGCTGGACGCTTTCGAGATCTCGAAGAAGCCGGTGCTGATCACGCATTCAAACTGTCGTGCGCTCGTTCCCGGTCATCCGCGTCTGAAGACTGACGAGGCCATCAAGAAAGTGGGCGAGGCGGGCAGCGTCATCGGAATTACCGGCGTGCGCATGTTTGTTAAGGGAGACGAGCCGACGACGGTCGAACACGTGCTCGATCATTTCGATCACGTCAGGAAACTGATCGGGCCGGAGCATCTCGGCGTCGGCAGTGACATCGACCTCTACGGCTACGACGCGATGCCGGCGGAGCTCAACAAACAACTCCGCGCCGCTTATAAGGGGAGCTATGCGTTCCGCGAGAAGATCGACATCGAAGGCTTGAATCATCCGAAACGGATGTTTGACCTCACGGAAGGTTTGCTGCGCCGGAAGTACAGCGACGCGGAGATCGAAGGAATTCTGGGCGGCAATTTTGAACGCGTGCTCACGCAGATCTGGACGGTGTAGGCGCGCGAAGAAGGAGTCCGAAACAGTGCGAACAACCATCGCGTTACTGCTTGTTTTTGTGTTTGTGTTGTCTGTCATGGGCCAGGGGCCAGCCGCGCCCCGGCCAGTGCCGGACGACAAAGTAGAGGAGCCGGCGCCACCCTGGCTCGGACAAAGCACACACGAAATGACGGCGGCTGACGTTCAGGCATTTTTGGACGGCATCGTTCCGTTGCAGCTCAAGCAGAACGACATCGCCGGCGCGACGATCTCAGTCGTGAAAGACGGAAAGGTGCTCCTCGCCAAGGGCTACGGCTACGCGGACATGCAGAGCAAAAAACCCGTGTCGCCGCAGGAGACTCTGTTTCGCCCCGGCTCGATTTCGAAGCTCTTCACCTGGACCGCGATCATGCAGCTTTACGAACAGGGCAAACTCGATCTGGACCGCGACGTCAACGACTACCTCGACTTCAAGATCCCTGACGCCTTCGGCAAACCGATCACGTTGAAGAACATCATGACGCACACTCCGGGATTCGAGGAGCAGGTCAAAGATCTGTTCGATACGAAACTGGTTGCGCCCAATCTCGGCGATTATTTGAAGAAGCACATTCCGGGTCGAATCTATCCACCGGGAACAGTGCCCGCCTATTCAAACTACGCTACGTCGATCGCGGGTTACATCGTGGAGCGCGTTTCTGGACGACCGTTCGATCAGTACGTTGCGGAGAACATTCTGAAGCCGCTGAAGATGGCGCATTCGACGTTCACTCAGCCGCTTCCCGCGGAGCTCGCGCCGTTTATGTCGAGTGGTTATCGTCTCGGTTCAGACAGCGCGCAGTCGTTTGAAGTCGTCAACCCGTATCCCGCCGGAAGCTTGAGCAGCACGGCGACTGACATGGCGCAGTTCATGATGGCCCAATTGCAGGACGGGCAATTAGGCGACGCGAAGATACTGAAGCCGGAGACGGCGCGCTTGATGCACTCGCGACTGTTTGCGCTGGACAATGCGGCCAACGCGATGTGCTACGGGTTCTACGAAGAGTCGCATAACGGACAGCGAATCATCGGGCACGGCGGCGACACGATCTACTTTCACAGCGATCTCCATCTCGTGGTGGATAAAGGTGTCGGGTTTTTCGTTTCCTACAACAGCGCGGGTAAAGGTTCCGGTCTCGGCGATTCGCCGCGAGCGACGCTCTGGGAAGCCTTTCTCGATCGCTATTATCCTTACACTGCAAGCGCAACGAGTTCGGCGACTGCTAAAGACGATGCGAACGCGGTCTCGGGAACGTATGTTTTGAGCAGGCGCAGCGATAGTTCGTTTCTGCGGACGGCTTCTATTGTGAGCCAGTTCCAGGTGTCCGCGACTGGCGACGGCGACATCGAAGTGCCGCAGTTGACTGGGGCCAACGGCAAACCCAAACGCTGGCAGGGCGTTGCTCCGATGACGTTCCAGGAGCGCGGCGGAGAAGACAAACTGATCTTCAAACCGGATCAGAATGGACAGATGCAGTTGATCCTGCCGTACCCGTTCTTTGTGGGCCAGCGAATCGGCGCCACGCAAAACGGCAAACTGCTGGTGACTGTGCTCGTGGCTTCGCTCGTTTTCATGTTGCTGACGCTCATCTTGTGGCCGGTGGCCTGGTTTGTCAGAAGACATTTCGGGCGCAGGCTCGAATTGACCAAACGCGAACTGCTGCTGCGTATTCTGGTCCGCCTCGTTTTCGTGCTCAACATCGTCTTCATCGTGGCGTTGTTTGCACTGGTGACGTACGGGCTGACGCATCTCGAGATCTTCAGTGATCGTGGCACGGTTTGGTTTCGCATCGTCCAGACAGTTGGAATTATCGCTGCGATCGGAACGATAATCGTGTTGCTGAATGCGATCCTCACGTGGCTCGGCAAGCGCTGGAGTATCTGGATGAAGCTGCAAGCGACGCTGATGCTGCTCGCGTGCTTTGGCGTGCTGTGGTTCGCGTTCGCTGGAAATCTGCTGCACTTCAGCTCGACTTATTGAGGCTCAAATGACTAACCGCCAGACTAAGACACGAATCGGATTATTCCTGCTCGCGTCTCTGTGTCTCTGTAGTTACGTCCTGGGCCAACTGGCTCCGGCTCCGGCGCCGGCTCCGTCACGTTGGCGACCGCTGATCGGCGAATACGTGCTGAACGACCAGACGGTGATCATTTTGGAGAGCGACGGCAAACTCCACGCGCTTTTCAATCGCAAGGAGCTGGCGCCGCTCGCGGAGATCGCAAAAGACAAGTTCCAGTTTGCACCCGGCTCGACGCGTGCGGCTGAGCACGTGACGTTTTCACGCGATGCGCGCGGCAGAGTCACGCAGGTCGAGATTGGAAGCTCCGTCTTCAAGCGAAGGCCGCTGGGTCCCGAGGAAAAGTCGAATCAGCTCAAGGTCGAGCCGCTGCGTCCCGTTCCGGACCTCATCAAGGAAGCGCGAACGGCCCACCCGCCTGAAGAGACCGGAGACTTTCTTCCCGCAGACCTGGTCGAGCTGAGGAAACTCGATCCCACAATCAAACTCGAGATTCGCTACGCGACTACGAACAACCTGTTCGGCACTGTCTTCTATTCCGAGCCGCGCGCGTTTATGCAACGCCCTGCCGCGGAAGCGCTGGTTCGCGTCAATCGTAAGCTGAAGCAGGCGGGTTACGGCCTGCTCGTCCATGACGCTTATCGCCCGTGGTACGTGACGAAGGTCTTCTGGGATGCGACTCCGGACGACAAGAAGATGTTTGTCGCCGATCCTTCGAAGGGCTCGCGTCACAATCGCGGCTGCGCCGTCGACATCACGCTCTACAATCTGAAGACCGGCAAGCCTGTCGAGATGGTGAGCACGTACGACGAGACGACCGATCGCGCATATCCGAATTATCCGGGCGGCACATCCTTACAACGCTGGCATCGTGATTTTTTGCGGCGCGAGATGGAGTCGGAAGGTTTCACTGTCTTTGAAGCCGAGTGGTGGCACTTCGATTACAAAGACTGGCGGAAGTATCGCATTCAGAACGTAGCGTTCGATCAGATCGGCCTCGCCAAGCCTCAAAAATAAATTTTTCAGACGCTCTCCGATTCGGCGGCGGCGATGATGCTTTCGATCACGCCGGTTTTGGCGGCTGCGTAATCGTTCATGTCGGCCCAGTCGCGCGTGGC
>JBKPPP010000061.1:0-8108 GCA_046733615.1 Acidobacteriota bacterium
CGCCTTACCTGCACGACACGCTGCGTCTCTTCTTTGCCGGCGAGCTCACTGGCCCCTGGCGAGAGCATCCGCGCAGTCCGATCGTGACCAATGATCGCTGTCGCGCGCGTCCCGCCGGACGAGTGCTGACGTTTAATGACAGAGTCGTTCGGTTTGCGCAGGACTGCACGCCGCGGTACGGCACGCGCGTCCGCGCGATGGAGATTGTCGAGCTGAGCACATCGAGTTACGTCGAGGTTGAAAGACGCGAGAGTCCGGTTCTCCAACCCACCGGCGCCGGGTGGAACGGTTATGGTATGCATCACGTCGACGCGCTCCAGCTATCTGAGGGCAACTGGCTGGCTTGTGTCGACGGCAACAGCGCAATCGGATAGACATGCGTATCCTCCTCTCCTCGGAACACAGGTACCCGGCCTTTGATGAAGTCGGCACCGGTCTGCACCCGCGCTCCTATCCTTCGGGTTCCGGCTTCTGGATTCACGACCTACTCGCGAAGGGATTGGCCGAGTTGGGCCATGAAGTGTTCTACCTGCTGCCGCGCGGCGCGAGCCGGCCGCTGCCGCGGGGCGTGCAATTGGTTTCGCAGCCGGTCTGGGACGCAGACGTACTGCACACGATCTCCGATCGCGACGATGCGCTGGTCGAAGCGTGGCGCGAGCGCAATCGTCCGTGGGTCACGACCTGTCACATGGACATGCGCACGCGCGGCTTCGCGCAGAGGCCCACCACCGAGAACTGGATCTTCGTTTCGCGCACGCTCGCGCGCCTGCACGGCCGCACGCGATACGTTTTGAACGGCGTCGATCCCGCGGCCTGCATCTACTCCACAACCAAGCGCGACTACTTCTTCTTCATGTCGTCGATGGACTGGGAGATGAAGAAGGGCCTGGACATTGCGCTGTCGCTCGCAGCTCGCTTCCGTTTCAAGCTCGTCGTGGCGGGCACGGGAAACAACTACAAACGGATCGTGAGGATCGAGAGTCTGTGCCGGCAGATTGGCGCGCATTACGTCGGCGACGTGCGCGGCCGGCGCAAAGCGGAGCTGCTCGCGGGTGCGAAGGCGTTTCTATTTCCGACGAGAGTCGATGAAGCGTTCGGTTTGGGAATGGCGGAGGCGCTGATGTCGGGCACGCCGGTCATTTGCAGCGACAAGGGCGCGTGTCCGGAGTTGATCACGCCCGACGTCGGCTTCGTGTGCAGAACCGACGGCGATTACTTGCGAGCGCTACGCGGCGTGGGCCGCATCTCGCCGGAGACGTGTCGTGAGAAGGCGATGCGGGAGTTTCACTACCAGCGCATGACCGCCGACTACGTGCTCGAGTACGAGAAGGAAATTTCTGCACACGGACGAAGAGCGTAACAGTCACTGAGCCCGTTGCCGTGTTAATTGGTGGCTAAACAATCGGAAACGCCGCCACGACGTCGAGCATCACGAGCGCGCCGGCCGGTAGAGAAGCAGCGGCAAAGGCGGTGCGCGCCGGCAATGGCGTGATGCCCAACCCCGGCAACCACGCCGCGTAAATCCGGTCCACGGCTTTGAAGTCTTTGATGTCGGCCAGCAACAGCGTGACCTTTACGATGTCGGCAGGCGTACAACCCGCTGCGTTGAGAATCGCGTCGATGTTCGACAACATCCGCCGCGTCTGCGCCTCCAGCCCCTCTTCCAACTTTCCCGTGTCAGGATCGCGCCCGGTCTGCGCCGTCACGAAAATCAGATCGCCGGTACGAATCGCCTGCGAGTAGGTGCCCAACGCGGGCGGCGCTCCGTCAGTCTTGATCCTTGTCTTGTTCACCATCGGTTTTGCTCCACTAAGAAATGCGCGCCGCGTTGAGCGGAATGTGGTAATCGACCTTCACTGGCCCACCCGCGAGCGGCGCCAGATCGAGAAGCTGCACCTGCCCGGGATAGATGATCTGAAGCAGCACCACATTCTTCGGGTCGGCGAACTCCAGATCGAAGTAATGAAACTCCGTGATGTTGGAACTGTAGATCCAGAGATTGTTCCGCTCGCGAATCCACGTGCGGAAGTTCTCGCTTTCCATCGGTTCGGTGCGAATCTCGAGTGGCGCTTCCGTCAGGATCTTCTTCGTCAGCTCGAAATGCTCGAACGCGTACTGCCAGCTCTGTTCGTACGGACGTTTGGTCGAGCCGCGTTCCCGCGGCAGCGCGCCGCGTTGCTTGAGCCGGATGTTTTCACGCACAAACTGCTCGCGTTCAGTTTCGGCTTCGTAATCGCCGTCGGTGAGTCGCTGAAGGAGATGCGGCACGTCGCGACTCGTAGTGAAAAGGTGACGGACGATGTTGAAGTACGTGATGGCCGTCGGGTTGATGTCGAAGATCGTCAGGCGCTTCGGTTTCCAGAGTGGAATGAGATTGAGACCATAGAGTCCGCCGACGACGCTGATCATGTGAACGTCATCGCGCCGCTCGGGAGCGACGTTTTCATAGTGCGACTTGATCTCGGCAAACTCGCTGAACGATCCATCCTGCGCGCCGTCGTCGGTGCCGTAGAAAACGTTCTCCGGATGGTCGTGATACATCTCTCGGTTGAAGGCGCGGGGTGCTTGTGAAGTCACGATAGTTGGTCCTGTCTCTCAGTTTGATGGTCCCAGGCCGGGCGGTTGAGCTCATTGTAATTGTGTAAGCGCTGGCGCCAGTCGGCGGCCGGCTGCGAGTCGGAGCTGTAGGTGATGCGGATGGACTGCGCGATCGTGGTTAGTGCGTCGTGAACGACGTTGGTGCTTTCGTGGCGGATCGTGATGAAACCATCGCCCGTGTAGGCGATCGATTTTTGTGCGTGAATTTGCGGTAACCGCTGTTCGACGATCAGATAATTGATCTCTGCCGGTAAGGTCTCCATTCCCTCGATGCCCGCTACGGTTCCCGATCCCCTGCCGCGCAGAAACACGGTGCCGACTGCGTACTTCCGTTCCCAGGGCCCATCGAAACAACCGTCGACGACAACACGGGCCCATGCGCGATACGGATCGATGTCGTAAGCGAAAGCGAGCATCGGCGCGATGCGCGCACCCGCCGGACGGAGGGTCGCGTCGGTAAACCACGGCTGGCCGTCGGAATCGAGAAAGCCTTCCATGTGCGTCATCGCGTTGCCGACCGACAAGGCTTTGATGGCTTGCCGGCCTTGTTCGATGAAGGCTTGGTACGCGTCCAGCTCGCGCGGCATCACGCAACGCCATTGCACCTCCGGCTGTTCCACAGCCTCGAGAATCGAAGGTTGATAACAGCAGATCGAGTGGAACTGCGGTTCTCCGTTGAGCGTGAACGTATCGATGGAGAGTTCCTGGCCGGCGATGTACTGCTCGGCGAGCAGCGGTGAATCTGTTAACTCGAGGGCGCGATGAAGATCTGCTTCGGTGTGTATGAGAAGTGTCGCCAGCGCGCCGCTGCCGATCGGGGATTTGAGAACGATTGGAAAACCGATCTGCGCAATGAAGTCGCGAGCGGCGCTCGGATCGGTAATAAGCTGGTAGCGTGGCGTGTTGATGCCCGCCCGTTTGAGTGTCGCTTTGAGCTCTGATTTATTGAGGGTGCCGCGGACGGTAGCGGAGCTCATGCCCGGCAGGCCGAGTTGTTCATTCGCGAGAGCGACAGCCTCGAGCAGCGTCTCCTGCGCCGTCACGATCTGCGAGGATTTTTGTTCGACCGCTGCCGCGACGATCTCATCGCGATCGCTCAGGTGCGCCACAGTCACTTCAATATTTTCCAAACTTTGCAGCGCCTGCGCCACGCGCACGCTCTCGCTCGAAGCGGCTCGACAAACGAACAGTACTCGTCTCGGTTTCCTCATGACGCTGCCTTCTCACTTGCCGCCAAACGCTTCGCGCGCAATTGGGCTTCGCGCGCTGCTTTGTCGTGCACCGTATACTGGATCACGTCGCGGCCTTCGTGCGAAACATCCTCTTCCGTGAGCGGCTCGAGCCCGTGAAAAGAGACGTCTGAACGCACAAACGCCAGCAGCGAGTTTGGCCTATACGGCAACGTCTTCACCCGCACGAAATCTTCAAACGGGTAGTGCTTGCTGTCGTGACAACTGAAGCCCGCGACTTTCGGCCGGTAGAATGACGTCCCGAGTCGCTCGGCACTCGCGTCGGGCGCGAGATAGAACAACAGCACGACGAGCTTGGTGTAGAGATCCGAGTGCGGCGCGAGAAAATATCCGGCGCGATGACGAATGAACTGCGCTTCTACCGACACTGCCGGCCACGCCGATCGCTCGCCAATCCGGTCGCGCAGCGGCTGAGCGAATGTCTCGAGCACCGCCTGCGCCAGCTCGGCTGAAAGAAACCATTCGTTGAAGGATTTCCAGAAGGTTTGCAGCGGCGGGGCCAGCTCGCTGGTCCAGCCTGGAGTCATGTCGCGCTGGTAACGATGGCGGAAGTGATCCAGCTTCAGGTCTGTGACCTCGTAAAGATTCTCGTAGACCGCGCTGCCGGGGAGAAGGCGCAAGAGCTCTCGGTAATATTCCGGCGGAAACACCTGCTCGAGATAGAAGTGCGGGAACGGGTCGGCGTCGACTTTCGCGCGGCGCAGCGAATTAAGCAGATGATTCAGCGGATCGATCATTGTCCTTGCTCCGCGGCGCGCACCAACGGTAGAACTTCGCGTCCGAAGATCATCATCTCCTCGAGCTTGGGCCAACCGGCGATGATGAATTGCGTGACTCCGATCCGCTTGTACTGGAGAAACGCATCCGCCAGCTCGCGCGGCGAACCGACCAGCGTGATAGCCGACGAACCGTAGTACGGCACCAGTCCCGCCCACAGGTTGCGATTCATCCAACCGACATCGTCCGCCGCAGCGAGCGCGTCTTTCAGCGTCTTCGAATCACTGCGCGAGAGAATGCCGCGCTCTTCGCGGCCGATCTCCTCGGACGGCAACAGCGCGTTTGCCGCGGCGACTGCCTCATCGTGCGTCGGCCGACAAACGACACACAGCCGCAGGCAAACTTCAACTCCCTGCTCGCGAAATCGCGAGACAGTCGGGCTCAGCTTCTCCGGCGTATCGATCAATCGCAGGTAACACGAGCCCTGCGCCAACGCCAGATGCTGCGCCTGCTCCGAGTGCCCGGAAACATAGATCTCCGGCTCACGTCGATCCGGCGCCTGAAACGGCGTGAAGATCTTTCCCTTCTCGACGTGACAATACTTGCCGTCGAAGTCGACATCGCCGTTGTTGGCCCAGAACGCATGGCAGACGCTTAGAAACTCCTCGGCGCGCGCGTAACGCTCGTCGTGATCGAGAAAATCGCCGTAGCCGTGCTGCTCCACTGTCGAGCTACCGGCCACGATGTTCAAACTGACTCGCCCGCCGATCAGTCCCGAAAGCGTGTTGATCTGCTGCACGAACGTCGCGGGCTGCATCAGCCCCATGCGATACGCGACGATGAACTTCAGTTTCGTGCTGAACTGGCCCACCGCGCAGGCGACCAGGATCGTGTCGGGCTCATAACGGCTGAACGAGAGCAGCACCGATTCGATTCCGGCTTCTTCGGCGCAACGCGCGAAGCGCGCCCAGCCCGCAAGGTCGGGGAGCGCGGCGGGCGAGCTCGCTTTCGTCGTCGCGACGCGCGAAGTCTCCTGGGCGGTCTTCATTCCGACTTCCCCGCCCTTCGGCATCATCCAGTGAAATCTGAGATTCATGCTGCTCTAATCAGTGGGATAATTTCGCGGCCGAAGCGATCGACTGTGTCAACCTCGGGCCACCCCGACATGATGAACTCCGTCACGCCGATCCGCTCGTATTCGAGCAGCGCATCGGCGATCTCGCGCGGCGTGCCGAGCAGAGTGGTCCACACCGGGCCGTAATGCGGCACCAGTCCAGTCCAAAGACAATCGCTTACCTCGTGACCGTCGTCTTTGGTGTTTTTGCCTTCGCGATACATCTGCGAATCATCTTTCAGTGTCGTCGTGCTCTCGATGGGATCGACCGGCAACAAACTTCGCGCGACCTCAATCGCTTCATCGCGTGTGGGCCGGCACAGCAGGCACAGCCTGAGACAGACGCCGAGCCCGCGCTCGCGCGTTCGCGCCACGATGGACGCAAGCTTCTCCGGCGTCTCCGCCACACGCAGCCAGCACGTTCCTTCCGCCAACGCTAAACGTTCCGAGCGTTCCGAATGGCCCGAAACGTAGATCTCCGGCCCGCGCCGATTCGGCGCACCGCTCTCCGCTGCAACAAACGGCGTCGCGATCTTTCCCTGCTCGACGCGATAGTACTTCCCGTCAAAGTTGACCTCACCTTCACTCCGCCAGAACGCGTTACAGACCGCGAGAAACTCTTCCGCTCTCGCGTAGCGCTCGTCGTGCGAGAGAAAGTCGCCGTAGCCGTGCTGCTCCTCCGACGAGCTGCCCGCGACGATGTTGAATGAGACGCGCCCCTGGACCATCGCTGAGACGGTATTCATCTGCTGCACGAACGTGGTCGGCTGCATCAACCCGGAGCGATACGCGATGATGAACTTCAGTCGCTTCGTCGCCTGGCCCAAAGCACAACTAACCAGAAACGGATCCGGCTCGTAACGACTGAACGAGATCAGCACCGAATCGATTCCCGCTTCCTCCGCATGACGCGCGAAGTGCGTCCAGCCTGCGAGATCGGATCGCGGCGCGGGCGAATCGGTCGACATCGACTCGATGCGATAACGCGCCGCTTCGCGCGGAGTCTGCCGCCCGTCCAACTTTACTTCGCCGCCTTTGGGCAGCATCCAGTGAAACTTCAGACCCATCGCTCTCACTTCCGCAGGATGCAGCAGTGCTGCCACTCCCGATGCACCGGCGCGCGCACAATCGCGCCCGGAAAGAGTCGAGTTATGAACTCGATCGTGAAGAACGAACAGAACGATTCGAGCGGTTTGCCGTTGCGCGTCTGGTGACACAACGCGTCGCCCGGCTCGACAAAGATCTGGCCGTCGAGCAGCACAAACCAGCGCGCGCGCCTGAGAATCTCATCGTTGCGGCGCGGACCGAGATTACGAAGTACCGTCGAGCCGCGCGGCATTCTGGGATCGGACAAGGAGCGATCGTATCTCGGCTCGAGAAACGTAAACGCGAGCACACCGTCCGGCTTCAACATCCGTCGCAGCGATCCGACCAGCTCGACCATCTCCTTATAATCGACGTGAGTGAAAACAGAGAACGCGAGAATGAAGTCAAACTTCACGCCGCCGCAATCAGGAACCTGCAAGTGACGAATACCGTGCGGATTGTATTGCGGGCTATAGCGATTGAAATGCACGAAGTGCGCGCGCGGGTAGCGCAGGTGGCCTTGTTCGATCACTGCTGAGTTTATATCGACGCACCAGTAGTCTTCGTGGTCTACCTTATCACCGGCGCTCTCCAGAAACGTGCCGACATTGCCGCCGAAGTCGAGTATCTTGCGGCCCTTCCAGCGCGGATGAGCAAGCAGCTCGTCGAAGTAAGGAAACTGCGTGCGCCGCGTGGAGACGAGATTCCACGAAAAATTTCGACCGAGCGCGAAGAGGTTCTTTGCGCTTTCGGTAAGTTGTTGGTCGTCGTGCATTGACATTCGGCTTTTATTCAACCTCAACAGTCCACGATAGCGGATCGCGCGCTACGCCGTGCTTCCTGGCCCAACGATCGAGCGCCCACGGTGGCGCGTCCACATCACGATAACCACCCAGTAGCTGTCGCGTGATCGGATCCGCTTCCAGCAGTTGCTGCTCGTCACGCGCTTCGAGATAAACTTCGGGCCGCAGCCAGCGATACGCGTAACCATAAATCACCACCTTCGACGTGCGCTCACTGCGATTCGGCGCGGCCGTGTGAAAGATGCGGTTCTCGAAGAGGAGCGCGTCGCCCGCTTTGAGTTTGAGATCGCAGACTTCAGCATCAACTGGATCGACCTGGCCTTTTGGAATGCTCAACGGTTCAGTGCGCAGATGCGTGCCGCGCGCCATCAACGTCATGCCCGATTCGGGCTCTTCGAAATCAGTCAGGCAGTAGCAGATTTTGATCCCGGCAAGCGGCAGGCCTTCGTGGCCGAAATCGCGCGCCATGCGGATGTCGCGATGCCAGCCGCGGCGGAACATGGGCGTATCCAAAGTTTCGGGACGCTTGTAGATCACGGT
>JBKPPP010000062.1:0-5647 GCA_046733615.1 Acidobacteriota bacterium
GTCACGCAGCAAAGTCTCAGTCTGGGTAATTCCGACGAATGAAGAGTTGATGATCGCGCGTCACACGGGCGCGCTCCTGGGGCTCGCCGCCAAAGCCGCGTGAGCCCGATAAACCGAAGGGAGAATTACGATGGCCAGCACCGCGCCGAAGGAGATCACAAACGCGCAAACTGTTTCGCAATGGGAAGGATTCAACCTGGGTCTCTGGCAGAGCGAGATCAATGTGCGCGACTTCATTCAGCAGAACTACGAACCGTATGAAGGTGACGGATCTTTTCTCGCCGGACCAACTGAGCGTACAACGAAGATCTGGGAGCAGTTGAATGAGCTGTTCGTCGAAGAGCGTCGCAAGGGTGTGCTCGACATCTCGCAGATTCCGACCTCCATCACCGCTCACCCGCCCGGTTACATCGATCGTCCGAATGAAGTGATCGTCGGCCTGCAAACTGATGAACCGCTGAAACGCGCGATCATGCCGAACGGCGGCTTTCGCATGGTCCTCAATGCGCTGACGACGTATGGCTACGAGCCCGATCCTCACGTTGTAGAAACCTTCACGAAGTATCGAAAGACTCACAACGAGGGCGTCTTCGACGCTTACACCGCGGACGTGCGGCGCTGTCGCAGCTCGCACATTCTCACGGGCTTGCCGGATGCGTACGGGCGCGGCCGCATCATCGGCGATTACCGTCGCGTGGCGCTCTACGGCGTGACGCGATTGATCGATCACAAGGAAGAAGAGAAGGCGGGTCTCGACTCGGCCATGTCGATCGACGCGATCATTCGCGATCGGGAGGAGCTGAGCGAACAGATCCGCGCACTCAAAGAGCTCCAGCAGATGGCCGCGAATTACGGCTTCGACATCTCCAAGCCGGCGGGCTCCGCACGTGAAGCCGTGCAGTGGCTCTACTTCGCCTACCTCGCCGCAGTGAAGGAGCAGAACGGCGCGGCGATGTCGCTCGGCCGCACCTCGACGTTCCTCGACATCTACTTCGAGCGCGATCTCAAGTCGGGCGCGATCACCGAGGAACAGGCCCAGGAGATCATCGACGACTTCGTGATCAAGCTACGCATCGTTCGCTTCCTGCGCACGCCCGAGTATGACGATCTGTTCGCGGGCGATCCCACCTGGGTCACGGAATCGATCGGCGGAATGGGTGACGACGGGCGGCCGCTAGTTACCAAGAATAGTTTTCGTTTTCTCCATACGCTCTACAACCTCGGACCAGCGCCCGAACCAAATCTCACGATCTGGTACACACCGCGTTTGCCGGACGGTTTTCGCAACTTCGCCGCGAAGGTGGCGATCGACACCAGCTCCATCCAATTCGAAAGCGACGAGATCATGCGCAGCGCCTGGGGTGACGACGGCGCGATTGCGTGCTGTGTTTCACCGATGCTCGTCGGCAAGCAGATGCAGTTCTTTGGCGCGCGCGCGAACCTCGCGAAATGTCTGCTCTACGCAATCAACGGCGGCCGCGATGAGCTCAGCGGCAAGCAGATAGGCCCCGCCATCGGCGCCGTGCAGGGTGAATATCTCGAGTTCGACGAAGTGCTCGGCAAGTTTGAAAAGATGATGGACTGGCTGGCGGGCGTCTACGTCAACGCGATGAACATCATTCACTACATGCACGACAAGTACGCGTACGAGCGGCTCGAGATGGCGCTGCACGATTATTCGCCGCTGCGAACGATGGCGTTTGGCATCGCCGGCTTGTCAGTCGTCACTGACAGTCTCTCGGCGATTCGCTACGCCAAGGTGCGAGTTGTTCGCGATGAGACCGGATTGATCACCGACTACCAGACTGAAGGAGAGTTCCCGAAGTTTGGCAACAACGACAACCGGGTCGATCAGTTTGCTTCGTGGCTGGTGAGTTCGTTCATGACAAAGCTGCGGAAGTATCCGACTTATCGAAACGCTTTGCACACGCAGTCGGTCCTGACGATCACGTCGAATGTCGTCTACGGCAAGAACACCGGCAACACGCCCGACGGACGTCGGCGAGGCGAACCGTTCGCGCCGGGCGCCAACCCGATGCACGGGCGCGACGTGCGCGGCATACACGCGTCTGCCGCTTCGGTCGCGAAGATTCCGTATCGCGACGCGGCCGACGGAATCTCTTTAACTTCGTCGCTTGTTCCCGAAGGTCTCGGCCGGGTTGAAGAAGATCGCATCGCCAATCTGCGCGGAATGCTGGATGCGTTTTTCGGCAGCACCGGTTACCACATGAACGTCAACGTGCTCAATCGCGAGATGCTGCTGGATGCGATGGATCATCCGGAGAAGTATCCCCAACTGACGATACGCGTTTCGGGATACGCGGTTAACTTCGTGCGGCTATCGCGCGAACAGCAGATGGATGTGATTAATCGAACGTTCCACGGGGCGTGAAGATGATAGAGCAGAAAACCGCGGCGGAAGTTCCACTCGAATCGCAGAGTCCTTACGAGCTGCGCGTCGAGTTGAGTAAAAACGTTTCCGAATCGATGGTGAAGAAAGCCCTCGAATCGGGCGACATCGGTTTTCTGCACTCATTCACTACCGGCTCGGCAGTTGATGGTCCGGGTGTGCGATTGGTCGCGTGGACCGCGGGCTGCCAGTTTCGCTGTCTCTACTGCCACAACCCCGACACCTGGAACATGATGAACGGACTGGCCGTGCCCTTGGAACGCGCGATTGCGGCGTTGGGTAAGTATCGTCACGGCCTCAGAGTCATGAATGGTGGGTTTACGTTGAGTGGCGGTGAGCCGCTCATGCAGGACCGCTTTGCTGTGCGGTTGTTCGCCGCGGCGAAAGCGATGGACGTTCACACGGCGCTCGACACGAACGGGTTTCTGGGTGAACGCCTCTCCGACGAAGAGCTCCAGCAGATCGATCTGGTGTTACTCGACATCAAGTCGTGGGACCCCGCGCGCCATCTACACGTCACCGGCAAAGACGTCGCTCCGACATTGAAATTCGCGCGCCGTTTGGCCGAGCGGAAGCGGCCGATGTGGTTGCGTTACGTTTTAGTTCCGGATCTGACTGACGACGAGAGTGACATCGATAAACTCGCCGCGTTTGCCGCCCAGCTCGGCAATGTCCAACGCGTCGACGTGCTGCCGTTTCATCAGATGGGTCGTTACAAGTGGGAAAAGCTCGGCCTCAACTACACGCTCAATGACGTGCACCCGCCGTCGCAGGATCTGGTCAAGCGCGTCTGCGAACAATTTCGCGCGGTGGGACTTAAGGCATATTGAATCGGTGCGTAAATGCAAATGGATGGACTGATAGATGTGTTGCCTCTTTGGGCACTTCTTCCGCTCACGATAGTTATTGGTCTGCTTTGCGTAGAGGCGGGCCATCGCTTCGCGCGATATCGACTTAAACACGCGCCGGAGGAAAAAGAGCAGCCGGTCGGCGGAATGGTAGGCGCACTGCTGGGCCTGCTGGCGTTCATGCTTGCTTTCACGTTCGGGCTGGCCAGCACTCGCTTCGAAGCCAGAAGGCAGGTCCTGCTATCGGAGGCGAACGCGATTGGCACCTGTTATCTTCGGGCAGCGATGCTGCCCGAACCAATGGCTGGCGAAACGCGAAAGCTGCTTCGTGAATACGTCGATGTTCGTCTCGACGCAATTCAGCCAGGCAAGTTGGATCAGGCCATCAAGAGGTCGGAGGAGTTGCACAGCCAACTCTGGGCGCTGGCAGTCTCGGTGACGGAAAAAGAGCGTTCGGGAATAACGTCACTTTACGTTGCCTCGCTCAATCAAGTGATCGACTTACACGCAACCCGAGTGATGGCTGTAATGCGGAGTCGTGTGCCGGGAATCATCTGGATGGTGCTCTACCTGCTGGCGAGCATTGCGATGTTCATGATGGGTTTTCAATCGGGCCTGGCGAATAGCAAACGTTCCGTTGCCATCGTTGCTATAATCATCGGGTTTTCTTCAGTCCTGTTTCTGATCGCCGATTTGGATCGGCCTGGTCAGGGAATGTTGCGGGTGAGTCAACAGGCGATGGTCGATTTGCGCAACTCGATGAAATAAGCGCGAGGGTTAGCTCAAGTAGCGTGAAGCGCGCGAACCGATCGGAATCGTCATTAGCGGCGCGGCGCCGTATCGCAACACCCTTTCACTATGACTGCCTCTCAGCGCATCGAGAAATCCGTTGCGTCCATCCGTCGGCATGATGATCAGGTCAGCGTCGAGTTCCTTCGCCGCGTTCACGATCTCTTCAATGACTTCGCCCGTGCGTGACTCTCTCTTCCACGTCCACCCTGCAACTTCAGGATAACGTAGCGCCGGCATCTGGTGCGCTTCGCCGACATACAACACGCTGAACGTTCCTTCCGGGCAGTTCAGTTTCTCAACGAAGCGCGCGGCGGCGTTCAATGCCGATTCGGGCCGAGGCGTAGGGGCGACGGGGACGAGTATGCTCTTCAAGTTAACTGAACCGTCCGCGGCGGAAACGAACCCCTCGTTGTCGCCTGGAATTAACAGAGTCATTTCGCCCGCTTTGCGCGTGACTGGTTCAGACACGGATTTCCCGAACCATGGAATGCGGCCGCCGCGTGGATTAGTCGCCAGCACGATCAAGTCCGCCGGATACTTCTCCACGAAGCGAACCACGGCGTCTACCGGCTCTCCTTCATCAGCCACGACTTTACGAACATCGACGCCGAGCTTGCCGACATCCGTTTTCAAACTTCCTTTCGGCAATGCACCCCAGCGTTCCAGAGTCTCACGCACTCCGGGAAAGTCAGACCAGCGGGAGTCGCGATCGGTTGAGACGTGCAGCAGCGTGAGTTTGCACTTCGCCAGCATCGCCGCTCGCAAAGCATGATGGAAAGCAACGCGGCTGCCTTCGGAAAAGTCAGTTGGGTGCAGCACGTTTTGAATGATCGAAAAGCCTGGTCCGGTTGTTGTCGACATCGGTTTCGCTTTCTGGTCAGTTGAACATTCTTCCGCGTATCTCCTTAAGAGCTCACTTTTCACTGTCGGCTGGCTGATGGTAGCGCCTCGTCAACGCGCCAAATACTGTCAGAATTGCCAGTAACACGCGGGGCAGGCCGCCGTTACGATACGTGTTCAACTCAAGAATTCCGGAGGTGTACCGATGAACGAACTAAGGACGGCCGTGATTGCGGCTTGTGCGCTGGCGCTGATGCTCGGGATGCTGGTGGCAGCAGCCGCCAGAACTGAAGCCCCGCAGACGGAAGCCGAGAAGACCTACGCGACAAAATGCGTGGCTTGTCATGGAAAGAAGGCGGAAAAGAAGTTCGATGCGTCTCTGTCCGACGACCAGTTGGTGGATGCGATCCTGAAAGGAAAGAAAGCCGAAAAACCACCGAACATGCCGGCCTACGGCGAAAAAGGCGTGACGGCCGAACAGGCGAAGGCGTTGGTCGATTACATGAAGCAGTTGAAAGCCGCGCCCTAAATGGCTCGGAAGCGAAGTTAACGCTGAAGTCTTGAAGGAGGCGACATGTCTACAGCAGGCCAGGCAGTTTCCGATCTGACTGAGGTTGGCTCACCGATTCATCGCAGCCCAATCAGCAGCTTTCTCCGCAAGCCGATGAACTGGCTGCTGCTGTTCATTCCGCTGACTGTCGCTCTCGAACACCTGGCCCACGTGCCGGCGCCCGTGCTGTTTTTCCTGGCCGCGCTG
>JBKPPP010000063.1:0-18419 GCA_046733615.1 Acidobacteriota bacterium
GCCAGTGCTTCCGTACCGTCCTGCGCTACGTGAACCTCGCAGTCCTCGCATTCGAGAATGTCGCGCAGCAGATCACGAACAAAATCCTCGTCGTCCACGACGAGCAGTCGCGTCTTCGCCGCCTCCAACGCTGGCGGCACTGTTGCAGCTACCGGCTCTTCAGCCGGCCCGGGCGACACATCGCGCTGCGGAACAGAACTCTCCGCGATCTTGGCGACCGGCAACGTGACACGAAACTCCGTGCCCTTGCCGTAACGCGACTCCACTTCGATGTTGCCGCCGTGCCGTCGAATGATGCCGAAGCTCACCGCGAGACCGAGACCCAAACCCGCTTTGCCTTTCGTGGTGAAGAACGGATCGAAGATGCGCGAACGCACTTCCGGGTACATGCCGACCCCCGTGTCGATGATGCGAATGATCACCGACTCGCCCTCGGTGCGCGTCGACAGCGTCAACGTGCCGCCTTCGGGCATCGCGTCGATCGCATTGAAGACCATGTTCACGAGCACCTCGCGCAGCTCGGAATCGTCGCCCATGACCATGGCGTTTGAGCCGATCTGCACGTCGAGCGTGATGTGGATGTTTGAAGCCTCCGCACAGTTTTTCCAGCGTGGGCGAGTGATCTCGCTGGCGTCCGTCAGAATCTGATCGATGGAGACGAGCTCGAAATTGTGGTCGCGTCTTTGTCGGGCGAAGTCCTGAATTCGTTTCACGGTTTTGGCGCCGTCTTCGGCGGTTTTGATGATGATGTCGAGACCACGTTTGATCTTCTCGGGATCGTCCGTGCGCTGGAGCAGTTGCGCGCGGCCGAGAATGCCGGCGAGCGTGTTGTTGAAGTCGTGTGCTACGCCCGAAGCGAGCTCGCCCAGCGCCGAGAGTTTTTCCATCTGCGAGAACTGTTCGCGAATCCGTTCCTGCTCGGCGATGTAGTGCGACAGCTCGACGACGTGCTTTTCCGCCTGCGCCGCTTGTGCGGCAGAGGTCTCGACGTTTCTTAGATAAGTGCGGTAAGTAAGAAAGAGGAACCCGATGACCGGAAGTGTGATGACAAACGCGTACGCGCCGATCACGTAGACCAGCGCTGTGATGACGCCGGCGGCGAGCGCGCCTGCGAAATAAGTAAGAGAAGTCCAGAGATAGTGCTTGCGCCAGGTTTGCCAGATCGGCTGGTTGGTTTTGAGCGCCGCGCCAATCGCGACGATGCCGGAGTTGACCAGGTAGTGCGTTAGCCCGATCGTGCCGATCGCCGCGACGAACCGGCCGGTAAACGGATCCGCGCGCAAGGCGACCACGTCGCCAAACGCCGCCCGCAGCACACTGCTCGTGATGAGGATCGAGACCGCCGCGCAGCCCCAGTTGAACGCGACGATCAGTGGCTTGCGGCTGAAGCGAAGCGATGAAAGCCACGCCTCGATCGCGCCGACGGTTATCGCGGCAGGGCCTCCGTAAAGCAGGAGAACAAGGAAGACGAACGTGTCAGAGACGGAGATCTGCGAGCTAAAACGCGGGATCGGAATAGTGATCTGCGACGTGAGCAGCAACGCCATCGCGACGAGCACTGCGAAACGAGAGTCAAACTGCGTAAAGTGGAGATGAACGAAGGAGTAGAGAAAAGCGAGGCTGCCCGTCCCGATCACGATCCAGAGGAATGGCCCGAAGAATTTGTTTCTCGTGGCGCCAAGGTTGTGGGACATCATCTTGTCTGGGCTCAAGGTGAGGACAAGGGGTTTACCTTTATCAGGCTAGATCGGGGGGTGGAGGAGTTAATTCTTTGCCGACTCCGTTCTTGGGAGAAAAATGGTTTCGTAGGTTGCGCGGAAATTGAAGCCACACTTGCGGTAGAAATTCTGCGCCGGCTTATTAGTTTCGTTGACGAAGAGGCAGATTGATTTTGTGTCTTCGAGCAGGCGTCGCATCAGGTCAGACATGAAGCGCAACCCGCGGCCATTGGCGCGACGATCGTCGCGGACCCAGATGCCCTCGAGATAACTTACTTCGGGAGTCTTCGAGATCACGTCTGCTTTGAAGATCAGACCGTCGTCTTCCGTCGCTACCCAGGTTCGACCTTGTTCGATGCGCCGGAGACAACGCTGACGGAAGCCTTGCGGATCGATGCTCAGCGGATTGATACCGCTCTCGGCGAACGCAAGATCAGCCTGGACCGGCATTACTAAATCCAGCTCCGCGGCAGTCGCGCGACGCAGTCCTTGCACAGCCTCGCGCGCCTCGACGGGCCAACTCAATTCAAACAACCACTCGCGACACGCAAGCCGTTGCTGCCGGCCGGCCGCCGCATAATGATTCCAAAAATCAGCCAGACGCTCTTTCTCACCCATGATGAGATGCGTGTTGGAGCACTGCTGCGCGACGTGGGCCAGCGCGGCGAGCGCGCGGTCGGAAACCGTTTCCATCAACGTTGCATGGCCGACGAGCGCGACGCCTTCCAGCGTGCCGCGGAGATCGCGGCAGCCGTAGAACGTGCCACGATTGAGCGGGCTGACTAAGCCGTTGTCGCGAATCAAACTCATCAACGTTACAGTGTGAATCGGGCGTTGCGACAAGAACCGCAATACTTCAGCTTCGCTGCCGTCCACCAGGCGTGCGACGGACATCGCGTCTTCTTTCGCCGCCAGTTTATGTGTGAGCTCCTTGGCTCTCGATCCTCTACGTGTCTCCAACATGCGTCTACCTTTCGGCCTGTAGTTCCTTAGTTCGAAGTGAGCTGCGAAAGCGCTTGATTAGTAGCCCAGATAGTCTGTGTAGTCGTCGGGAACAATTGCCATGGAGGTAGTGTCATCGCCATTAACCATCGAGTTGAACGCCTGAAGCATTGCGTCTCCGATGAGCACGCCATCACCAATGAGAACGCCGTCACCGATCAGCACGCCATCGCCGATCAAAACGCCATCGCCGATGAGCACGCCGTCGCCGAGTAAGACGGCCGTGGGAACGAAGAGAGCACCGGCTCCGAACTTGGTGCCGTTGCTGGTTTGAATTGCGTCGCCGATAAGCACGCCATCCGAAAGCATCGACGAGTCGCCGATAAGAACGCCCACTGAATCGCCGATGAGCACACCGTCGCCGATCAGAACGCCGGCAGCATCGCCAATCAGCACGCCACTCGCGTCGCCGATGAGCACACCGTCGCCAAGCAGGACGCCGGTGCGGTAGATCGCTTGATACTGTGTGATGAGCGCGGTACCCGTGGCGTAAGTCTGGCCCACGAGAATGCCCTGGGCCCAGGAGAACGTATAGGTGCCGCCGTTGAACGTGATGCTTGTTTGCGGCGACGGAGCGTAACCGGTCAACAGCGTGGCTCCGAGTGGCGTCGAGTTATTGAGCGAGGTGCGAACGAGCCGCGCGAGGCGCACGGCGCCGTCGATGTTCAATTCGCCCGCGCCTTGCTCGAACGTATTGAAGCTTGCGAGCTGCTGCGCGGAATACATCATCAACGATTTGATGAGATTCGGCGTGAGGGTTGGGTTCGCTTCAAACATCAAAGCGGCGGTGCCGGCAACGAGCGGAGCAGCCATCGATGTACCGCTGAGGGTCATCTGCTGGCGCGTCGGGCTGTTGCTGACTCCGGCATCGAGAGACGGATTCTCTGTAACGAGATAATTGCCGTATGACTGAGCAAACACAGTCTTGTTGCCGGGAGCTGAAATCTCCGGCTTGAGCTGGTTGTCGTAATGATTGACGCCGGTTTCGTCAGTCCAGAAACTACGCGTCGGACCACGCGAGCTGTAAGTCGCGATCGTGTCGTCCGCGCGATTGTCGGTTCCGTGGGTGTCGACGGCGCCTACTGTGAGCGCTGATGGCTCGTTGCCCGGCGAATGAATCTGTCCGTAAAGCTTCTGACCGGCGCTGTTTTTGCCGTTGTTACCGGCTGCGGCGACGACCACGATGCCGCGATCGACGAGCGCGCGAACCGCCACACACAGCGGATCAAACTTGTAAGAGTTGACGGCCGGCATGCCGAGACTCAGGTTCGCGACGCGTACGTTGTAAGTCGCGGCGTTCTGCATCAGCCAGTTGAAAGCGGCCAGCACGTTTGAGACTGAGCCGATGCCTCGCGAATTCAAGACGCGCAGGTTGAGCAGCTTGGCTCGCGGCGCGATGCCGATGTACTCACCTTTCGCAACGATGCCATTGCCGGCGGCTGCCGCGGCGACGTGAGTGCCGTGCCCATACGGATCGTCGGTCCGGCCTTCGCCGGTGAAGTCCTGGTTGACGACGATGCGCGACTGACCTGTCTGTATATCGGTGAATGAAGTGTGGGCGCCGTAGATTCCGGAGTCGAGAATGGCGATGCCGACGCCGTTGCCGTCGAGCGCGCCATCCAACGCCAGGTTGCGCACGTTGTCGGCGCCGGTCGTGTGGGCCACGTGGCCGCCGAGCGACATCACGTCACTGTCTATCGAGATGAAAGAGACTTCGGAAAACTGCGACAAAAGGCTGACTACGCTGAGGGGTAATTCAAGGGCAAAAGAGTTGAGACTGGTGAACTGCCTTCTAATTTTGACGCCATTGGTCGACAACAGTGCGGTGAGGGGGCCACTCGGCTTGCCGTCAAGTTGGACGATGACTTTGACGAGGCTGTCGCCGCGGGGGTTCTGGAGCTGGTCGCGAAGATCTGAAGCGATATTGTTATGTTTATGGCCCTTCTCGGACTTGTCTTTGCCGTGTTTCTCGGCCAGGGCGTTGGTGCTCATCAGGGTCGGTCCCACTATGAGGTTCGCCAGCAGTGCCAGCGTCAGGAACCGTTTTGTCTTCGTCGTCAGTCTCACCGTTGTCGTCTCCATAACTGAGTTTCGTCCAATGGCCCATACGGGTTGGGCGACAACCGTTGTGCAGAGACCGTGCCAGATGCGCGACGATCCGGTTACCCTGTTACTCAACAACAACTTAGACCACTTATGCGGCGCAATGACCATAGCTTGGAGCCTGACCGATTCAGCCAGATTGACCACTCGGCCCATTCAGTTTGATAGAATCCGCCTCATGCTTCCGGAGGAAATCGAGGCCCATCGCGATCGAATGTGGCGGCGCGATCCGGAGTATCGCGTTGAAGACGTCTACGAAGCTGAGCGCTTCATTGAAGAGGTCGGATTTTGTGAGGCGCTGACGGATTCGCGGCGGCCTGGGCCGTCGCTTTACGTCGCGGTCTGCGGCCGGCGCGACGCGCACATGCCGCGCAACGTGCAAAAGGATCCGGAAAGCCGGCTCGCGTGGGGCATCAAGGACGACGTCATGCGCCGCGGCCGTTTCTTTTACGGCAAGCTCGTTCGCGGCCGTTCGACGTTCATCGCTCCGCGTCTGCTTCCGTTCTTCAACGCGCTCTGGGGAGTTTCGCGGCGCGCGGAAAAGACGATTCTTTCCGAAGACGCGCAGGCGATTCTCAAGATCATGCGGCGTGAATGGGAGATGGGCACGCGCGACCTGCGCGAAGCCAGCGGAATCGCGGAACGAACGCGTTTCGACAAAGCGATGACTCAACTGCAAAAGACGCTGAAGATCATTCCGAGCGACGTGCTGTACGAACCGACGTTCACTTACATCTGGTCGATTCCCGAGGCGCGTTTTGCAGATCAGTTGAAAGAGAAAGTCGATAGGGAAGTGGCGTTGAAAGAGGTGGCGCGCGCCTATCTGAGCGGCGCGGGCATGACTCTCCGTGGCGAGCTGGCGCGCGTGACCGGGCTACGTTCACCTGAAGCTGGTTTAGGAAACTGGGGCCTGGTTGATGAGGGTTTTGCGGAACGGCTTGGTCCGGGAATCTACCGTCTCACGAGCCTTGCGGCAGCCCGTTCGAGCTCGGCGGCAGGCGGTTCTTAGCCAGTTCGTCATTGCTCTCTTGCAGCATCTGCTGTTCGAGCTGAGCGATTTCGAGGACTAACGGAAGCTGGTCCTGCGCGCTGCCCAGCCGCTGCATCATCAGATCGGTATCGCCCTGATTCAGGTTGCGGCTGGCGGTCGCTTCGATTACTTGCAGGCGCGTTTTTGAATTCTTCAAGTGTTCGTTGGCTTGCTGGAGCAACTGTTGCAGCCGCCCACGGTCTTCAGTCAGATCGTTCTGAAGTGTCTTTGACTCCGGCGTTCCCAGCATCCGGGCGCGGTTCAGCCGGCGCTCGACTTTCAGCATCTCCCGCTTCGAACGCGCGATAATCCGCGAAGCTGTCAGTCGATTGGCGAGCGTTTCCAGGTATGCGTCAGCCAAAAGCGGGTTACTTTGCTGAATTTCCGCGAGTGCGGCCCGCTCCGCCGACGTCAGTTCTGAACGGAACCAGACAACCTCATTCGCCGTGATTCCATCCGATGCTAACCGGTCCCGTAATTTTGACAGCCATTTTCTGCGATACATGAAGAGAATGGCCGCGAGCACCACACCGAGGGCGAAACCCAGGGTCAAAGACAGACCGGCCAGCACTAAGAAAAACGCAGCGGTGTCTGTTGCGGTCGCAGTCAGAAAAAGCATTAAAAACACGAGCGGAGCCGGCAGGGAAGTGGCGAAAAGGACGAACCAGGGCGCAAACTTCAACGCGCGGTCCGTCCTGACGTCCTTGCCGGAGAGTTTACCTTTTGGCTGAATCATCGACATTTCGCTCGGGTCGAGATCTTAGCTTATGAGTCAGGTGTCCGCCAGCCAGGTTGCCGCGCAAGGCCATTTGCCGGACCTGTCTGTATAATGACGCCATTAGGTGGAGAGAGGATCTACATGAAAACCCTCCGACGATTGCACCCCATCCTCGTGAACCTGTCGCTCCTCGTTGGTTTTGCCCTGCTCGCTGAGGATGTTTTCGCGCAGACGCAAAGCATCAGTGGCGCGAACACGTCGCGCACGACGGGCCGGCCCGTAACGATTCCGCTGACCGTCAAGTTGAACTCGAAACAGTTGGATCCAGAGCTGGAGATGCAGAACATCGACCTGACCGTCAGCGAGGATGGCGAACCGCAAACGATCATCTCGATTCGAGGCGCGGGAACAAACTCGCCGATCACGCTCGCAGTGCTGATTCAGGATGACGTGGTGTCGTCGATTGGAACGGAGATCAAGTCGGTAGCGGAGTTCGTCCGGAATCTGCCGCGGGGCTCGCGCGTGATGGTCGGATATTTGCGCACGGGAAGTCTGCAAACGAAGCAGCGGTTCACGACCGATCTCGAGAAAGCGGCCAAGGCGCTGCGACCGCCGAGCGGCCTGGCGAGTGCTAGTCCTTACAATCCGTACGTGGAAGTGATCGAGGCGTTGAAGAAATTTGAGTCCCAGCCACTGGGACGCCGGGCGATTCTGCTGGTGTCGGATGGTTTGGATGTTTCACGTGGCGTTGATTCGTCGGCGCCGACGCAGAGTCTCGACTTACAACGAGCGGTGAATGAGTCGCAGCGGCGAGGCGTGGCAATCTACGGCTTCTACGCGCCGACGGTTGTCGCTTCGACAAATACGATATTGGCGGGTAACGCGCAGAGTTCGCTGTTGAGATTGTCGGACGAGACTGGGGGCCACGCTTTCTTCCAGGGGCTGGGCGCGCCAGTGAGTTTCGATCCATTCCTGCGCGAGCTGGATACTTCGCTCCAGAAGCAAGCCGCGTTGACGTTCCTCTCGACACACTTGAACAAGGGATTTCACAAGATCGAGATCAAGTCGGCAACACCCGGCGTGCGCGTGGCGTTTCCGAGTGGATACACGCGGTAGGTTTCAGAGGCGGAAATGTTGTTCTGCTGCACTTGCGCTTACCTGAAAAAAACCTTGCATAAATAGTTCTGAAAGAGTAAAAGGTCGGGCGGTTTTCGGGGTCTTTAACGCTCAATGCCTCAAACCCCGTATCCCGCTGTCCAAGGCACACGTCCGACTAGCTATGCCCCCTTATTCTTATGAGACATGGCAATCGATCTGGGCTCCTCTTCTTACGGAAGCAGTAGAACGCGCCTGCACAAAAGAAAGAGGTTCGCAGCGTTTCGCGCATCTCGCTACTTCAATCATCCTCGCTAAAGCGAGTTGGGAAGCGTTTCAAAACGAATTCATCGAATCCCGCTACCTTCCGCCCGTAATCAAAACCAAGACATTTACGAACGCCCTGGTGGCGATCTGTAATGCGCTTGAAATCAAGGAAATCAACTTCCAGACAGGTACGATCTGGGAAGCGCTTTTGTGCGTAAGCAAATTGCGCAACGCAATCGTTCACCATTCGGCTCAGCCGCTAAAACCCGGTGAAGCACCTTCGGGACTGATCAGGCTTCTGCAAAACCATGGGTTGGTGGACGCCTCGTCTCCAACAGCATCCCACTGGGAATCATTGTTAGTGACCCCGAAGACTGCTGCCTGGGCGTGTACCGTGGTAGGCAAGGCGATACTGGAGCTCGAAAGAGTTCCGAACCGTCGTCGACGTAGCCCTGCTCTTGTTGAAGAGCGGGTTTTTGAGGCGCTCAATCTACTTTCCCAAGAAGCTTATTCAAATACCCATGGCTAGAACCGCTCACACCGTCGCAGACATTCTTCGCACTGCTGGATTCCTGGATCCGACTCAACAACATGCTGGAACGAATTGGGAGATCTGGTCCGCTAACTACCTCTTACCAGTTAGAACAACAAAAGAGAACCTACTGTTTCTAACAGGTGACTGTGGCTGGAAAGACGTGGAGGATGCAGCAGCGTGGCTTCGGGTGCAGAAACCGGAAAATCCGCTCGTAGTTGTGCGCAACAGCGCGCGACGTCTGCACGACTCACAATCAATTGAGCGAATCAAAAGAACGTTGCAGACACGTGACGTGTTTCGAATCACGGAGTTTCTTTACAAGTTCGCGCAAAGAGCCCTGGGCGGCATCGAGCGATCTGATCTGACGGACGATGATTTCGGCTTGCAGTATTTCACGGAACCGGATGTCCATTTCCCGGGAACTGAGGAGCCTAAACCATCGGTCGAATCACTTCTGCGCTGGTTGAGAGGAGACGGCGACAGTGAATCCAATATCGCCGTTCTTTTGGCGCCGGCCGCTTTCGGCAAATCTACCTTATCGGAGCATCTGTTTCTTAGATTGAGGGGTCGCCAGAACTCTATTCCGGTGCTGATTCAAAGAGACCAGTGGGCCGAGCTCGTCGCGCGAGAATCGTTGGAAATGGACGATATATGGTCTTCGGCGGTGCGCAAGTGTTATCCGGATGCGCTGATTGGCCCGGCTCAGCTCGAGACCTTTCTGAGAACGGGTGTGCTCTGTCCGGTTTTTGACGGGTTGGATGAGCTATGTGCTTTCTTCCCGAGTCATTTCAATCCAACTGAAACGGTGGGGAAGCTGTTAGACCTGTTCGACGATGCTCGCGCGATAATTACCAGTCGCAGTCAATTTTGGGAGGAGAACATCGAGGAGGGAATTCAGCGACGAGTGTTGGAAGTGGAGTTAAAGCCGTTCACCCCCATGCAGCGGGAAGAGTATCTCTCGAAGAGATTTCCCGACGATTCGGACAAGCGCTCGGAAGCGAAAAGGATTTTGGACAGAATAGGCGGGAAGGCGATGACGGACCAACTCCGTGCGTCCCCCCAGCTCTCGCTGGATTCCACCATGGTTCCATTGAGAACAACTCGATTTGAAGCGATTCCTTTTGTCGTGATGTTGACGGCAGAATCGGCCGATACGGAGCGTACGGATGTCGTGTCGCGCTACGGTTCGCTGCTATCGGCGAACGACCCGGTCCAGGGCCTGCTGTTAGCATTTTGCGATCGCGAGGCTCTGCGTCACAGTTTGAAATTAGATCCTTTCCAGCAGCTTAGACTTTTTGAGTTGTTGGCAACGGAATTTGGCTCCGCCTTCAGTGAGGAAGATATCGAGCTCTGTTTACAGGACATTCAAGCACCGCCGGATGAGTACGCGAGAATTGCGAATCATGCGCTCTTGCGGTATTCGCGCGGCCGTTTTCGATTCCAATATGATTTCATCGAGGAATACCTGATCTCACGTCGAATCAAACAATGGCTATTGGAATCGGATAGCGACGAAGTGGGTACTCAGGCCTTGAGAGCTGTGGTGCGTCGGCAAGGCAGCCTGGTCGATCGTTGTGCGCAGTTGATTAGCGGCGAAGTTTCAGATTGGATTGCCGCAGCGGAAGCAAAGTGGGCGTCGTTTCCGGACGATCCAGTCGCGCGGAGTGGTTTTGTTATTTTGATGTTAGGACTGAACAAGCGCTTTACGGGGGGAGCGCGACGAGACCAGACCGAGGTGCTTTTAAGAATCTTTGGTGGATTGAAGGAGTGGAACTTTCGCGGATTGGATTTCAAAGGATCGATCAGCGGTCTGGATCTGCGGAATATAAGATTTAATCAGTGTCGCTTCAGTAATGTTGAGTTCACGAATTGTCTCTTCAATGAGAAGACCCGTTTTGTGGAGTGCTCTATCGACGATCAATTCGTCATCACTTCGTGTGAAGCGTTTAGCCTGGCCCAATTTGACCGCTGCTCTTTCTCGTTACAGGCAAGAGGAACCATTCAAAGAGAGCAGGGTCAACAGAAGCTTCCCATCACTCAGCGGCAAATTATAGGCGCCATGCGCGATGCTTTACGGTACTTCCAGCAAGGCTCTGCCGGCTTTACTAATAGAAAAGTCGAACTCTTCAACGCTCGATTGCGCCATGTTCCGTTCGCAGACCAGTTGCTCGAGAGCCTGGAAAAGAATCGCATCATTGAACGCAGACTTCAGGCGGGAACTGAAGAATTCATACTGGTGCGAACTGCGGAAGCACGCGTCTTCTTACAGAATCGCACTCACGTGGGCCACATAAAAAGAGTAATCGACCAGTTGGAAACCGAACTGTGTTGAGTGGGGCGAGTTGGGGATCTGTGGGGTTGGATTACTAAACCGTGGCGGCGAGGAGTGAGCCGCGGTGATCGCTCGCGATGGCCCAGCCGTCGGCAAGCTGTCCGATCATGCCGTGGAAGTAGATCTCGCTGCCGTTGAGCACAACGAGCACGTCGCCGGCGTGATACTGCGGATCTTCGAGCCGAAAGCGAATCACCGTAGCCTGACCGTTCTTCTGTTCCAACGTCTCAAACTCAAAGTCATCGGCACTCGCGACGTAAGTTTGAGAGTTGTTAGCTACTCTTTGTTCATCAGGCATCAGTGACCGTTCTCCTCGAAGCAGTAAAAAGTAAGTCGGTACTTCTAGCATCATCCGCGGCAAAGCACAAATCTGCTCGACCACGGTTTCACCTTCGTGCTAAAAGCTCGGCGTATGTTGTTCATGAGTTATAGAGCGTACTTCGTGCTCCTTTGCGTGCTGGCGCTCGCGGGCACGAGCGTCGCACAAGAGCCACCAAAGTCAGCGAACGATTACGTCGTTGCCGGCAATACGGCGCTTCGCGCCGGCAAACCCGAAGATGCGCTGCGTGAGTACGCAGCCGCGCTGAAGCTCGACCCGAAGAACTTCGGCGGCAATTTCAATTCCGGCATCGCCTTCATGACCTTGCAAAAGTTTGAAGAGTCATTGGCGGCTTTCAAGGTGGCCGCGGCGATTAAGCCAAATGACGCCACCGTCCAATTCTATCTGGGCCAGGCATACGGTGCGACTGGCCATAATTTGGAAGCTATCGAGGCGCTGAAGGAAGCAGTTCGTCTCGATCCGGGTTGGGTTGAAGCGCGTGGTTATTTAGCCACGTTCTACACTCAAGCGGGGCGACAAACAGAGGATCCGGCGTCGGCTCTAAAGCTGTACGAACAAGCAGTCGGAGCAACACCAGACAGTCCGACTGTGCATTACAACGTCGGGATCACGCTCAAAGCACTGGGCCGGCTGAACGAAGCATTGGCGGCTCTGAAACGGGCCGTCGAATTAAAGCCTGACTACGCTGAGGCGCAGTTGTATCTGGGAAAGTCGTACGGCGATTTAGGACAGCCTGTTGAATACCTCGCTGCCGTGAACGAAGCCTATCGGCTCCGTCCGAACGACAATCAAATCCTGAGCGAGCTGGGCCACGCCCTGCGAGCGAATCAAAAGTTCTCCGAAGCGATTGCTCCTTTACTGAAAGTGGCAACTGCGCGTCCCGACGACGTCGATGCGCAGTACATCCTCGGCGACACGTACCTCATGGCGGGCAAGTACGAAGAGGCTATTAAAACGTTGAACCGGGTGCTTGTACTGGAGCCGCAACACGCAGAGGCCCGCGAACGTTTGCGCGTCGCTTCGATACGCAAGAATCTCGCGCCGCAGTTGGCGTCGATTCGACAGCGCGCACTCGACGAGCCGCGAAACGGTGATGCTCACGCGGAGCTTGGTCAGGCGTACAACAGTCTCGGAATGGCTGCGGAAGCCGAAGAGGAATATCTGAAGGCGATTAGTCTCGAGCCGAAGAACTCAGATTTTCAAGTGCGGCTATGTGTCAACTATGGCGAATGGGGCAAAGCCGAAAAAGCGGTTGACTGTTACCAAAAAGCGGTTCAGTTAAAACGCCATCACGTGATCTACATGAGTCTCGGTGACAGCTATGAAAAACTTGGTAAATTTGATGAAGCGATCGAGGCTTTTAAGAAGTCTCTCGAGCTGAAGCCAAACTTCACCTACTCGCTCTACAGTCTCGGCTTTTGTTACTTGAAACAGGGTAAGGCGCAGGAGGCGATCGAGCCGCTGCAAAAGTTACTCGAAGTTGAACCAAAGAATGTATACGGCAATCATGCGCTTGGGTTGGCGTATGTGCTCACTGGAAACAAAACAGCCGCCATGCAGCAGTACTACATCCTTCAGAACATCGATCCCCGCGTCGCCGCCGATTTGCTAAAGTCCATTCCGAAGTAAGAGTTCTGGTTGGCCTTGCACAAAAACGCGCCGAAGGCGCGAAGTGAAGGTAGCGAGGAGCTGCGCACAAACACGCGCCGAAGGCGCGGAGCTGAAGGTAGCCAGGGGCGAGCGCGACTGGATCGGCGAAGCGATCGTTTAAGGCCCGAAGGGCCGATAGAGCAGTAACGCCAGCATGTCTGCCGCCCGTTCCGGGCTGCTCGTTCTTTCCTTTGTTTCCAGGGGCGGCGTGCTGCGCTCCGCTGCGGCACTTGCCCCTGGCTACCTTCCGCTCCGCGCCTTCGGCGCTTTTTGTGCAAGCCGTTCTGTTGATAAGAGAGTGGTGTGGGGCGGCATGTGGGTCTCGAACCCACGACCTCCAGATCCACAATCTGGCGCTCTAACCTACTGAGCTAATGCCGCCACATTTTGTCTTTGGTGTGGTGCCCCCGGCAGGACTCGAACCTGCGGCCCTCTGCTTAGCTTCCAGCATCAGGCTTTCCCTGACCGCCCGTCAAAGCTGGGGTTGCTGGCTGGACTATATCTTGGACGTCTCAGTCCCGACCCGTATAGTCTCTGAGGAGCCCTCTCGCCCTTAGAAAGTTCGAAAGGTTTCCTGCGGATTACCCAATCCTCACGGCTTTTTACTTCCCGCTCGGACATGTTTGATTGACCGAGAGGAAGTACCGGAGGCTCTCAGGGCGTCCCCGCATACAGGGTCGTCCACTCAATGGGTTCCCCGACACATTCCCCATCAAGGCTCCAACAAGGCAGATGCTCTATCCGCTGAGCTACAGGGGCATCAATTCAATGGCTTCGGCATGTTACCGCCGGGACTTGATCTGGTCAACCGCACGTTTTCGCGGCGAAGAGATCGATTCACGGAGCAAAATAAAAAGAGATCGCCCAAAGGGGACGATCTCTCTTGCGTTACTTCACGCGAGCGGATGATTAAGCGGCGCGGGTCTGTTGTTCTTTGGTTTCCGCGAACACCCGTCGACCGTTCAGCGCGTCATCGATGATCTCGCGCACCGCCGAAGTTTCCGGATTAACGTCCATTCGGTCGCACGCCTTGAGATGTCTGATGATGCCTTCCGTCGCGATCTCGAGAGCCAGGCCGTTGAGCTTGGAATAGCGACGTGCCTGGATATGATCGATTCTCATAAGCCGCTCGTTGAGCGGCAGGTGTGTATCAAAAGTCACGATTGCCTCAACTCCTCCAATTAGAATCTGCGTCTCAAATGTATGAACTATAGATGCTCCGCCAACCCGCTTGGATGCAGCCTTCACCCACACAAAGCTTCCCGATTCTGGGGTAAAACCCCAAAACAAAGGCTGGCCTAGACACAATTGCCGCAGGGGTGTTCAGCGAAACGTTGGATTATACTGAACGGTGACCGATACGTCCATAAAATTTTTCTGGATGAGTTTTAATGTGTGATTTTGTGGGGGATTTTAGTGATTTATGGGGTTGAGGGACAAAAGCGCCGCCCGAGTTCGTACGAAGAACAACGGGGCGGCGCCGTTTGCTGAAAAATAATAGTGCCGGGTGTTTACTTTTTTGGCAGCACGGTATCTTTCATTGCCTTGCCAACACGAAACTTCAGCGTAGTTTTTGCGGGAATTTGAATGGTTTCGCCGGTTGCCGGGTTCCGGCCTTCGCGCGCCTTGCGCTCAGACTTCACGAGTTTTCCGAATCCGGGAAGGACGAATTCGCCGTTTGATTTGACCTCGCGCGCTGCGAGAGTCGCCATTTCTTCAAAGAATTCCTTGACCTGGCCCCGTTTCATTCCTGTGGATTCGGCAAAGTGGTTGATAACTTCAGATTGGGTCATGCGCTTCTTGCCTGTCGTGGCTTTAGTCGCCATAGTCTGGTGTGACACCTCCAACGAGAACTTAGAATGGAAAAGCAGTCGGACACTGATATATCACACTCAAGCGGCAAAGTCTTCAACAAAACGGCGAATTTTCTAGGTTTTTTGGGGTTTGGAGTTGGTTTGAGCTTACTGTCGGGTCTTCTGTTCGTACCGCTCGGTACTGACTGGCAGGTTGGGCGCGGCTTCGAAGGACGGCTCTCCCAAGACGACCTGCGTCACTTCCCAAGCGGTTTTGCTACGAGCATTACCGCTGATCGATCGCAGTGGAAAGCCCTGAAGTGTGGGACACATGTAAGAATCCGTGTATTCACCGTGTTCACCCTCGCGATGGAGGTGGTACGTTTGATAGCCCAAAATTGTCTCTTCACCCACAAATGTGGGCTCTTTTCGCCAATCAATGTCCGCGAGCGGGCGCGACGAAGCTGCTGAAAGGTACTCCAATTTCTGGTTCTTTTCGTCCACCGCAAACACACCTCGGCCTGGCTGACCGTAACCAACGTCTACTCTGCCATTGCTGTACGTCGTTGTGAGTTTCCAACTCCCGTCCGCCTTAGTTTGCCGGACCTTGATGGCGCTGACAAAGGGCGCGCGGTCGGACGGATAAGCAGTTTGCGTAATGTACAGAGTGAAGCCCTGCAAAGGTGCTGCCTTTGGCGTCCCGCGCATGGCCACGATCAATCCGGCTACGGCCAAACACAAGACGAAAAAGACTGGCCCTGCTAAATCTCTCAGGTTCACATTAACCTCCCATCAGGTTTGGTTGCAGCCACCGAGATAACACTGTTTGAAAGTAAAATCGCCCTGACACCCACCCGCAGGGCAGTTTCCGCGCTCGTAGTAACAGCAATGATTTCCCGGAAGCAGGCAATTCGGAAAAGTGCCGCCGGAGGTTCCACAGCCGTATTCTGTCCAGGTACATCCATAATCCGTGACTTCGTACGAGAATCGACACCTGCACGACGAAGAGCACTCTTGGGCATACGTCAGGTGGTTGAACGCGAAACAGATTGTAAGGACCGCAAGAACTACTAAGCGCATCGGAGGTGAGTCTCCTTCTTAAAGTAGGCGGAGGAACGAGCCCACCCTACGCCCGGTGTCCGACCTTGTCAAGAGACAAATTTCCACATGAAATCCTGAACTTTTCAGGAAGACTTCGCCAACATACTTCAGCGAGCATATGCAGACGCGATTAAGGGCCCAGGTTGGCGTTGCTTCGTCCTTTCGCCGGTCTTTCCCCCGACACTCCCCAATTTGAACTTACCTTGTAGAGATCTGGCATCGGCGCGCCCCGCGACTATGCCGCTCAATAGTTGTCTGCCTAAACCACGGAGCTCGACATGAAACGCACCTTTCCCTGGATTTCAAAGACCTATTTTCTGTCTCTTGGCCTCGTATTATTTGCCTCAGCTTTAGCAGGCGCCACGTGGAACCGAGCACTGCATAAAGCTAATCAGACCACCCAGCTAGCCGACGGGGTCAGGCCCGTCTCCCGCGCGGCCGCGAGTCAGGCGGATGCCGCGAGGAAGGCGCAACTCAATGAAGTGTATGGCCAAACGCCTTTGAGCTTTGAGGCTAATGAGGGTCAGACCGATCGCGGCGTAGATTTTATTTCGCGCGGCAACGGCTATACGTTGTTCCTAACGCCTCGAGAGGCGGTGCTCGCTTTGTGCGCGACTTCGCCAGCGACGGTCGACGGGTCAAACAACGACGCATCAGCCCGCACGACTGTGCTGCGGATGAAATTCGTCGGAAGCGAAACGAAGCCGCGAGTAACGGGTCAGCAGGAGCTCCCAGGCAAAATCAATTACCTCACCGGCAAAGATCCGAAACGCTGGCGCACTGGAATCTCGACGTACGCGAAAGTCGCTTACCAGAATCTCTATCCCGGAGTGGACCTCGTTTACTACGGCAACCAGCGGCAACTCGAGTATGACTTCGTCGTCCAACCCGGTACTAATCCGAACATCATTGCCCTTAGCTTCACGGGCGCCGATCAACTGAAGGTTGATGCTCAGGGCGAGCTGGTGCTGCAAACGGGTGGCAGCGAGATCCGTCAGCGGAAGCCTTTCGTCTACCAGGAAGTGAATGGGGTGCGGCGCGAAGTCGCCGGCACCTACAAACTCACCGACGCCAACACGGTTGGTTTTCAGATCGAGAATTATGATGCGACGAAGCCGCTGGTGATCGATCCCGTGCTCGTTTACTCAACCTTCCTCGGCGGTAATGCTGACGACGTAGGCTGGGACATCGCCGCCGACGCTTCAGGGAATGCCTACGTCATGGGCCATACGCTGCAACTAACGACTCCGTCGACGTTCCCGACAACGCCCGGCGCCTTCGACACCACGCACAACGGCGATCAGGACGTGTTCGTGACGAAGCTCAACGCGACAGGCTCGGCGCTCATCTATTCCACTTTCCTCGGCGGCAGCAATATCGATCTGGCAAGAGGCCTCGAGATCGACGCCGCCGGCAACGCGTACCTGACTGGTATTACTACGTCGCTCGACTTTCCGACCACGCCGGGCGCGTTTGACACTACGCATAACGGCGGATTCTTTGACGCCTTCGTCGCGAAGCTGAACGCGTCGGGCTCAGCGCTGGTCTATTCCACTTTTCTCGGCAGCGCGGCTTCTGACGTAAGCACTGGCCTTGCCATCGACGCCGCCGGAAATGCTTACGTGGCCGGCAGCACTTCGGGCTCGGGCTTCCCGACGACCGCCGGCGCCTTCGACACCACACCCAACGGCGCCCTTGATCTCTTTCTGGCGAAGCTCAACCCGACCGGGTCGGCGCTTGTGTATTCCACTTTGCTCGGTGGCAGTGATGACGAGGCCGAAGCTCGCGTCAGGGTTGACAGCTCCGGCAATGCTTATCTCGGGGGCACCACTTTCTCTCCCGACTTTCCGACGACTGCCGGCGCCTTCGATACGACGCACAACGGTTCCTTCAACGTTTTCACGCGACCGGATGTTTTCGTTACGAAACTCAATTCGACGGGCTCGGCGCTCGTCTACTCGACTTTCCTCGGCGGTGACAGCAGTGACTTCGCACGTGACCTTGCCATCGACAGCTCCGGCAACGTTTACGTGACTGGCAGCACTGCATCATCGGACTTTCCGACAACCCCGGGCGCGTTCGACAGAACGCGTCACGACCTCGGCGGTTCTGACATCTTCGTCACGAAGCTGAACCCGACCGGTTCAGCGCTCATTTACTCCACTCTCATCGGCGGCGAGGCGTTTGAAGAAACCCGGGCCATTGACGTAGACGCCGCGGGCAATGCGTATATCACTGGCGGTACAGGGTCATTCGACTTTCCCACGACTCCCGATGCTTTCGACACCACGTATAACATCAGCGGCGACGTCTTCATTACCGAGCTGAACCCGACCGGGTCGGCGCTCATCTACTCCACTTTCATGGGAGGACTTCGTTCAGACCTCGGCAACGGCATTGACGTGGACGCCTCCGGAAGTATTTACGTAACGGGTCAAACCACGTCGTCCGCTTTTCCGACGACAGTTGGGGCGTTCGACACAACGCATAATGGCAGCCCCGATCCGTTCAACAGCGGCAACGATGCTTTCGTGGTGAAGTTCAGCGGTTCAGCGGGTGTTCCGGCGACGGTGACGTTGAACCCGCCCGCGGCGACGAACCCGGTCGATTCACAGCACTGCGTTACCGCGACCGTGCAGGACGCGTCAGGAGCAGTGGTTTCGAATGTGGTGGTTCGGTTTGCGGTGAGTGGCGCCGTTACGACGAGCGGTTCGGCAACGACTGATGCTAACGGA
>JBKPPP010000064.1:0-8110 GCA_046733615.1 Acidobacteriota bacterium
ACTTTCACGCCGCTCGATCCGTCGCGTCCGAATCCGAAGGTGCTGCCGATTCCGGAAGATATTCATCATCGCGTAGTCGAAGGCATGTGGGGCGTCGTGAATGCCGGCGGAACTGGCGCGCGCATCGCGATGGCCGGTTTCGACATCGCCGGTAAGACGGGAACGGCGCAGGTCGTCGGGCTCGGCAAAGACACCGGCAAGAACAAGGACCACTCGTGGTTCGTCAGTTACGCTCCCGCTTACAAACCTGAAATCGCGCTCGTGGCGCTAATTGAGAATTCGGGCTTCGGCGGCGAGCACGCTGCGCCCGCGGTGCGCGGCGTTTACAACGTCTACTACAAGAACACCCGTCACGAAGATCCGCCGGGAACCGTGCAGCAGATCGCCAAGAAGGAAACACCCGCGACTCCCGCACGAGGTGCGAAGGCAACAGCCGGCCCCGCGCAGCAAACAGCAGTAGTCCGTAATCACTAGATGGTAGGCATTATTCACAAACGTAGTTGGCGCGACTTCGACTGGATCCTCGCGTTCCTGGCCATCGCGATCGTCCTCTTCGGCACGATCCAGATTCGTAATGCGCAACCCACCGAACCGTACTGGGTAAAGCAGCTCATCGGGCTCGCGATCGGTCTCGTCGCGATGCTGGCCATCTCCTTCACCGACTATCGTCGTTGGCTCAATCTCGCTCCTGCCTTCTACGTCTTCGGTTTGGTTCTTCTCGTGATCGTCCTCGTGCCCGGGATTGGGTTAAAGATCAATGGTCAGCGCTGCTGGCTTAAGGTTCCGGGCATCGGACAGTTTCAGCCGTCGGAGTTTGTGAAGGTGACGACGGCGATGATGCTGGCGCGTTACTTCGGAAAGAATCGCGTCCAGGCGCTCACGATCAAAGAGATGATTGTCGGTGGACTGATTCTCGCAGTGCCGTGCGCGCTGATCCTGCTCGAGCCGGACGTCGGCTCGGTGCTGACTTACATTCCGATTCTCGCGGTGGTGATGTTTCTCTCTGCGATCAGACTGCGGCTGGTAGTAGCGAGCGTGGTTCTCTTTATCGTGATGGTTCCCTTCGCTTACTGGATGGGCGTCAAGTCGGGCGCGATCAAGCCATACCAGCAGGAACGAATCAACGTGATTCTCGATCCGGAGAATGCCGATCGGAAAGGCATCGGATATCACACCTGGCAGTCGATCCTCACTGTAGGCGAGGGTGGTCTGTTTGGTTCCCGCTCGTCGGTCGAACACTCGCAGAGCGGCTTGAAGTTTCTGCCTGAGCCGCACACCGATTTCATCTACGCTGTGTTGGCGGAAAACGCCGGGTTTGTCGGCTGCATGCTCGTCCTGCTGGCTTACGCGGTGTTGCTATCGCGCTTGATAACCGGCGCGCGGCGCTCGTCCGATCGCAGCGGTATGCTGTTCATCATGGCGTTCGTCGGCGGCCTGACGTTTCAGATCTTCATCAACATCGGCATGGCGCTCGGCATCTCGCCGGTGATCGGCGTGCCGCTTCCGTTGATGAGCGCCGGGCTCGCTTCGTTGATAGCCACGTTTGTCGCTATCGGTTTTGCGATCAGCGTCCAACTCCGCCGCTTCGTCAATTAATCAAGTATTTATCGTAGCCTGCCCGCACGAGGCGCTCGTAAGCCTGCCAAACGTCCGGCGGAATCTCCTGCGCGATCTGATACCCGAGCTCCGGGTACAACTTAATTCGCTGTAGATCACCGACCATGATCCCGACGACGTCGTCAGGCGTGAGGGAGTTGTGCGCGTAATCGACCAGGTACTCTCTGAACGAAACCTGCGGCGACGTAACGACGACCTGTTTATGAGGCCACATCTTTCGAATCGTCGCATAAGCACGCCGTTCCATGTACGGCTTCTGCACCACGATGAAGCTTTGCGGATCCAACCCGCTTGCGGCGAGTAGCTGCTGAGTGAACCTGACATTCTCGCCGGTGTTCGTCGAGTTTGGCTCGATCAGGATCTGCTCGCGCGGGACGCCAAGACTCACGCCGATGCGCGCGAATCGCTCCGCTTCCGGTTCATCCCACAGCCTGCCGGTAATCGCGCCACGTCCGCCGGAAAAGATCAGCAATGGCGCCCAATGGTCAAGAAACAACTGCGCCCCACGCTCCGCCACCCGTTCGTCGTGACTGCATAGCACGAGGATCGCGTCAGCGGGCGCCAGCGTGTGCTTCATCAAGTGGTAGTCCCAGATCTTTTCGGCGAGCGCGTGTGTCTCAGCGTCCATAAAAACTTTTCTACTTCAGCGTCCGAACGCAGCCAGACAATTCGCTTACTTTCGGAATGCTCGTTCAGCAGCTTGACGACCTTCGGGCGCGATCGGCTGGAGTAATTCCAAATCCACTGCACAAATTCCCAATCGAGCTTTTCGTTACAACCTTCAGCCATGTCCGGCCGCGAGCGGTTGCGGTAAAGAATTCTTCGTTTCAAGACCCGCCACAGACAGACGACGCGCGACATGTCGAGAAAGACGATGGTGTCGCAATGTTTGATCCTGAGATCGAGCGTGCCGCCGAAGTTGCCGTCCATGATCCACGATTCGCCGCTCGCGAGTTCGCTGACCGTCTGTAACCAATCGCTCTTCGCCGGTTCCTGCCAGCCGGATCGCCAGTAGTACGAATCGAGATGTTTGACTTCGATCCGCAGCAGCTCACCCAGCCGTCGTGCGAATGTGGACTTCCCTGCACCGCCGGGACCGATCACCAGCACCTTCTTCATTATCCGATCCGGGCCCACCTGCGCTAAGCTTTCGCACATGGCGCCTACACTCTATCGAATCATTCTCCAGGTCGACAATCTGGATCGTGCTGAAGAGTTTTACGGTCAGTTGCTCGGCGATCGCGGCCGCCGCATTCCGCGCGGCTCGCGTCACTACATCGACTGCGGGCCCGTGATACTCGCGCTCGTAGACGTGAACGGCGAAAACGTTCCGGGTTTGAAACCTCAACCGCTCCCCGACTATATATACTTCGCAGTAGCTGACGTCGACTCGGTGCACGAACGCGCGCGCGCGTTGAACTGCTTATCGACCGACGACGTTCACGGCGCGAGCGCCGGCGAGGTCGTAAAACGCCCTTGGGGTGAACGATCGTTTTACGTGCACGATCCGTGGGGCAACGGTCTTTGCTTCGTCGATGAGAACACGCTCTTCACGGGAAGGTAGTGACGCGAGCGACGGTTTGTAAGACGCTGGGCCAGTAGCATGCAGGAAACGATTCGCAAAACACCGACCTACCAGGCCGCGAGCACAGCGGCGCCGATCGTCGAAGAGCACTTCGCGCGTCACATCGCCAATGCGCGCAAACGCGGCGAGGAGTACATCGCGCCAAAACCCGACGCCGAATCGATCGCCGCGATCATCGACGCGACCTTCTGGGCCAGCTTTCGCCCGGAAGAGCGTCGGTTCCCGCAGATCTCGCTCGCTTTTCTTCCGCCCGAGGAGGCGGGCCAGCCGTTGATGTTCGCGAATGCTCTTCCTTTGAACGCAGGCGTGTTGACGAAACTCGCGCCGGCAGTCGAGCGTCCGGAGATTCATCTGGGCGTCTGGAAGTTTGACGGCGAGCTGAAGGTGTGGGGCGCGACGCGCACGATTCCGAGTTTCTGTTTTGTGCTCGAAGACGTCGAGCCCGGATTGCTGGTGGTGAAGCACCGGCGGCGCGACGGGTTAGGCAAGTACGCCAACGTGGCCATGCTCAAAGGCGAGCAGGTAAAGATCATCGACGAGAAAGGGACGAGCCTGCCTGACTGCCCGTCGCTGTTGCGCGCGTTACTCGCGTTTACCGATGCGGCCACAAACGGTCCGAACCAGTCGGTGAACGCGTTGGTGCAACTCTCGACCTCGATGCGCGCGCACCGTCACGGCGGGAGCCTGCTCGTCGTTCCCACCGGCACTGAAAGCTGGCGCCACTCGATCGTGCAGCCGATAATTTATTCCGTCATGCCGGCGTTTTCGACGCTTTCTGAACTGATGCGCCAGGATGTCGCGGAAGAAGATCGCAGGCAGTGGGAAACAGCCGTGCGACGCGCGGTCGATACGATCGGGGGGCTCACTGCGGTCGATGGCGCAACTGTCGTCAACGATCAGTTCGAACTGCTGGCGTTCGGCGCGAAGATCAGAAATCCGGAAGGAAGTCCGCCAGTCGACAAGTGGGTCGTGACTGAGCCGATCGTCGGTAATGTCGGCGTCGTCGTACACCCGACCGAGCATGGCGGCACGCGGCATTTGTCGGCCGCACAGTTCGTGCACGATCAGCGCGACGCTCTCTCGCTGGTAGCCTCGCAGGACGGGAAGTTTACCGTCTTCGCCTGGTCGCAGTGCGAACAGATGGTGCACGCGCACCGAGTCGAATCGTTACTCATGTAAGCCGCAACTTATGCGCCTCTTCTTCACTGCGTTGCTGCTCCTGACGCCGCTCAGCCTTCCTGACGACTGGCCGCAGTTTCGTGGGCCAACCGGACAGGGAACGTCGCAGGAACGTGGTCTGCCGCTGACGTGGAGCGAAACTGAGCACGTGCGCTGGAAGGTCGCGGTTCCCGGTAAGGGCTGGTCGTCGCCGGTCGTTCAGGGCGATCGCATCTGGCTCACGACCGCGACTGAAGAAGGAAAGTCGTTGCGGGCGATCGCGCTGGATCGAAATACCGGCGCGATCAAAGTAGACGTCGAACTCTTTCGGCTCAAATCACCGAAACTCCTCAACGCCAAGAACAGTTTTGCTTCGCCGACGCCGGTAGTCGACGGTGACCACGTTTACCTCCACTTCGGCGCGTACGGCACGGCGTGCATCACGCAGGCGGGTGAAGTCGTCTGGAAGACGAAGCTCGAGTACGACAACGGCCAACACGGACCGGGCGGATCGCCGATCATTTACGACGACCTGTTGATCGTGAGTTGTGATGGCTTAGACGTGCAGTTTGTCGTCGCGCTCGACAAGCTCACCGGCAAGGTTCGCTGGAAGAAGATGCGCGAGGGTTACCAGGCGTACACGACGCCGCTCGTGGTGTCGTTGCCCAGCGGCGATCAGGTGATCAGTCCCGGCGCTTTCAAAGCGATCGCGTACGAGCCGCGCACCGGCAAGGAGATCTGGTACGTGAAATACGGCGAAGGGTTTTCGAATGTGCCGCGACCGGTTTACGGCGATGGGCTGGTGTTCATCTGTAGTGGGTTTCAGGAGCCGTCGCTGTTGGCGGTCCAGGTTGACGGGCGCGGCGATGTCACGAAATCGAAGATCGTTTGGAAGCTGGACCGCGCGATTCCGCGAACGCCTTCGCCACTGCTTGTCGGCGGCGAGATCTACATCGTGACTGACAACGGGATTCTCACCTGCGTCGATGCGAAGTCCGGGCAGGAGCTCTGGCGCGCCCGGCTTGGCGGCGACCACTCTGCGTCGCCGATCTACGCCGACGGCCGCATCTACTTTTTGAGTGAAGACGGCGAGACCGTGGTCATCGCTCCGGGCCGCCAACTGAAGCACCTCGCCACCAATCAACTCGATGGTCCCACCCTCGCCTCGATGGCCGTCTCAGGCGGCTCCATCTTCATCCGCAGCGCCACGCACCTCTACCGCATCAGCAACTAGCCGGCACGAGTCGAAACGTTTCTCCAGTTTTGCACATAGGGTATGAGGAGGTGAGTAATGGCAATTCATAAAACTACGATCCATCCCGTCGTCGGCAAAGTCGAGTGGGAGACGGACAAACTCGAGTCTGGTCGTGACATCAGGCTGCTACATGGTTTTGAGAGCAACATCGGGTTCGTGGAGGTGCCGCAGTTGGCCGGCATCAACGACGTGCGAACCGATGCCTTGCAGGAGGCAGGCGCCAAGTTCAGCGGCCGGTTGAAGTTCTTCAAACCCGCTCACGCTCAACTGCTGGCAGCGTTCGCGGAGATTGAAGCCGCCGGTTTGAAGAACCTTCTGATCTCGTTTGCCGGTTCATTCAATCCGCGCCTGCAACGAAAGAAGGGCGGCGGTCCTGTCGAGAAGCCTTCCAATCACTCGTTCGGCACGGCCTTCGACATCAACTCGGATTTCAATCAGCAGGGCACGACTCCACCCGCCCTGGGTAAGCTGGGTTCGGTACGCGCACTGGTGCCGATTTTCGAGAAGCACGGATTCCGGTGGGGCGGCGAATTTCAGACGCCGGACGGAATGCATTTCGAAGTGGTGAAGATTATGGCGGCGGAAACCGTACCGGTTGGCGAACCAGGAGTCGGTCTCCCCTCCCCGGTGTAATCCGCGGTTAGCCACGGATCTGCGTCAATCCGTGGCTTACTTACGGCGTGAACATGCGGCGGAAGATGATGCCGGAGAAGTTCAGGCGCATCGCGCGGCCGCCGATCACTGAATCGAACCGCATCCAATCCGGCGCTTCCGGATCGCCGATGCCAAACTTCCCGTCACCACGCGGCACGAGCGGTTGCACACCTTCCAAAAACAGTTGCCCGCGACGATAGACCACGCGCGTGTCGCCGTACCACGGACTGTCGTTGAAGTAATGCCCCGCAAATCCTTCCCACTCCTTGTGCGGGTCAAACGTCTTTGGCCCAGCGTAGCGTGCGCCCGCGTACCAGTCGGACCCGTAATACGCCTGCGTCACCGCGCGATTCTCGCGAACAAACCCCAGTGTATAGAGAGCAAACTCGGGATGCTTTACGATGAAACGATCGCCGCCTGCGCGCTCCAGCACGATCTTCCGTCCGTTGTGATTGAGCACCAGCTTTTCACCCGCCGCTGAAAACTCCAGCTTCCTGCCGTCGGGCGAGGTGTAGACGCCTTCGTAATCCGCGGCGTTCTTCACTTCGTCCGGCGCGGGCGGCGGCGCCGGCGCTTCGGGTAGCGGCTTGCCCGCCAGCGACGCATTGAAAAGCTCGATCGCATACTTCGTTACGGCCACCGGCCGGTAGCCACGCAGGTTGGCATTCACCGACGCAAAGGCGCCGACACCCGACGTCAAGTCGACATCGATCGAAGAGCTGAACGCAACCATGCCGCCCGTGTGACGCAGACGTGTGTGAGCGTCGATGTCGCTCACCCAAAGACCATAGCCGTACGACGCCGGCTCGCCGCGATACGGCGAATTGATCGCGGGCTTCACAAACAGCGCGAAGCTCTCTTCCGACACCAGCCGGCCCTTCGGCAGCGCGCCGCGATTGAGCAACATCCGCATATACTTCGCCATGTCGCCCGGTGTCGCCGCAACGCTTCCCGCCGCGATGTCGACTTCGAGCCACTGCGCTTCAGCCAGCGTACCGTTCAACGGAAACGGTCTTCCTTCGTTCATCGGCTCGTAACCGATCGCAATCTGTTTCCGCGCGTCGTTGGTGATGATTGGGAAGCTCGACGTCATGCCGAGCGGCACGAGCATTCGCGCGCGCATCGCTTCCGCGAACGGCCGCTTGTCGATCGCTTCGATTAGGAAGCCGAGTATGTTGTAGCCGGTGTTTGAGTAGAGAAAACGTTTGCCGGGCGCGTACGCAGTCCACAGTTCTTCGAGCAGCGCGTCGAGCAACAGCGGCGCGCCGGGCAAGCCTGCCGAGTGGGTGAGTATGTGGTGCGTCGTGATCGCTTCAAACTTCGAGCTGATCTTTATCCACGGCAGGTACTCGACGATCGGTTTATTCAGATCCAACTTCCCTTCGTCGCGCAACTGCATCAACGTCAGCGCGACGAACGACTTCGAAATCGAGCCGATCTCGAAAACAGTTTCCGGCACGACGCGCAGACCCGCTTTCGTATCCGCAAAACCGTAACCCATCGTGCGAATCAACCCGTCGCGATTAGCGAGTGCGAGCGTCAATCCCGGCGCGCCCGTCTCGCGCATGTGTCGCGCGATGAACTGATCGAGCCTGGAAAACACCGGCTGCATCGCGCCCGACTGGCCCAGCACACTTCGCGGCCGCAGCAAAACGGCCGTGCCGGCCATCGCACTACTCGCCAAAAATGCACGTCTCGAAAAATGTGTCATCCGTTTCCGTCCCTAGTTAATCTGATTTCAACCCAAGACTCTTCGACAACTGCTCAAACCGTGGATCCGATCGTAGATTCTTCAACACCGGATCGACGCGCAGAAACGGCAACTAGTTGAACCGTTCCTG
>JBKPPP010000065.1:0-7354 GCA_046733615.1 Acidobacteriota bacterium
GCAGGTGTCTGACTTGCAAATGATCTCGCCCAATCGTTGTGGCAAATTTGTGACGTGAATACGGCCAAACAGGTATGAATGGTTCTCACTAGCTGTACTCCGAAGCGGCTGCAACCTGTGAAAAATGTTAATAGATCTAAAGAGCCGTGACTGGATGGAATCGACTTAGCCGCTCTTTTAACCAGTGGGTCGCAGGTTCGAGTCCTGCTCGGCTCACCACTGGAATCAATAAGTTAGGGCGGCGCTTCTGAAACCGAAGTGGCTGCCCTTTAGTTTTGCTGTGCGAATAGTCTGCGAGTGCGCCGACTTATGTGCCATAAAGCAGTTGGGCCAGTCTCTCACTGGATGCCTGCGAGACCGGGCGCGGTAAATGGCCGTAGGTCGCATCGATCTGACTGAGAGAAGTGCCCATGTCACGAGCAATGGCAAGGAAGTTGTCACTGTTCATAATGCGTAGAGCGCAGTGCGTGTGCCGTAGGCTGTACATCGAGAATCCGTCCGGCGAGATGCCAGCGGCTTTCAGAACCGGCTTTAAGTGTCTGCGGCCCAAATTGCGCCACAGCAGCGGCGTTCCGATCTCGCTGGCGAAGATCAGACCGTGATCTTGATAGTTAGCTCCCTGCTCCATTCACTGCCCAAGTTGTAGCACTCTATGTCGGCGTAATTCTTCGACAGCCAACGCAGAAACAGTGATCGTTCGGATGGATTTTTCAGTCTTAGGTCGGATGAACTCGAAGCCCCCACCTTTAGGCCAGTAAAGTGAGCGGCGAATCCGCATCGTCTTACGTTCCGAGTCAAGATCAGTCCACCGGATCGCCAGTAGTTCATTAGGTCGCGCGCCAGTTTCAAGAGCGAGCAAAAAAGCAACGTACCACTTGTCCGACCGGGCCGCCTTGAGAAAGTCACGAGTTTGATCAGGATCGAGATAGTTCGCTTCCTCGCGATCCCAAGCTGGAAGTTCGATATCCGAAGACGGGTTCTGTGGCAGCTGGGCGACAGAGCAAGATCCGATTCGCGAACGCGACTGAGTTATTCGATCGTATGAGGGGGACCACAAAGAGGGATCACATTCCCCTTTGTGGTCCAGTCCAAACGGCGAGGTTCGCCCGAGTTTTGTTACGGCGCGGGCGACATGATGCTCAGGTCAGGCACAAATCTGGTAATAGAACGTTCAACATGCACCACTGCCCCCGCAGGCAATTTCTGCAGCAGTTTCTGTGCTGCTTCTTGTCCGAGCGCCTGTACGGGGACAGGCCCTTTATCGAGATCTGCAAAGCTGTCGCGCATTGTGAGCGTAATGTATTCGTTGGCATTTCCTCCAAAGATTGTCTGAGACACCAGATAAGTGACGCCGGCCTGTTTCATAACGGGGACAAAATCATTCTTGAGGAAGTTCTCGTAATCATCGTTTCGATTCGGGGCAACATGAACGAAGTGTACGACGGCCAGCTTCGGTGGTCCTGTGCGCTGAGCTGCAAAACTCAAGTCGGGTCGCGTTCGAATGATAAATCTACGAACGCCGTTTACGAGACTGCCTGCCTTGGTTTGCCACGCCGCAAAACCCTGTGCACCGATGCCTTTCTCAAGTGGACTTGGGCCGTCAAAAACTGCAAGTTTTGGTAGCGGAGTGACGAACACATATTCAAATGCGTCTCCGGCGGCACCCGTATTCTGCCAAACTTCACGCGAATTAACTCCTCCCTTCTTGAGTGCAGGGTTAGTAGTGTTTTTCATGAAGTTCTGAAATTCGACCATCATGTCCGGCTTGACGCTCACCACCGTGATAGCGAGGAATTCTGGCGTGGGCGCCGCTTGCGGCGTTGGAGTGGGATTCTGGGCGAAGGCTTTATGTGAGTGTGCTGCCAATAGGATCAAAGTCGCGCCGCAGAATGTTCGTAGCAGTGTCATTGGTGTTATGTGTTTCATGAACGTTTCCTTCTTTCTGGGAAAAAGGGTTTGGGAGAGTGTGTGACATGATATACACACTGGTGAATGGAGGTGCTCTCGAGTTCTTGATGCGCCAGTAGAACGCAACTGCTCTTCAGAGATCTTTTCACCTGCACCTTAGCGCAGGATGCGTCGCGTTAAACGTGGACACCCGTTGCGAGGATGCTATACCAGTAGAGGATCGCGATCAAGAACTTCAGTGCAATCAGGGAGTCAATGGTGCCGGTGGAGTTTTTAGAAAGAGTACGGCAACTTTACACAACTCACCGAAGTTCGACTTTTCTGCTTTAATCTAAGTTATTGAATTCATGAGGATCGTGGTAGCGGACTCAACCCGTCGTTACTGGATTCTTTGTATGGCCGACACAACGGCCATGTCCCCTCCTCATTCCATTTGAACTAATTCTTGCAGTCGATGAAATTGGCGATGCTTATAATGAGCCACCGCATCGACTAGTAGAGTATCGAGAAGGTAACCAGCCTTCGAAGACCAATCCGAGATATGAACTTATTCCGATCGACCCGGCCACACATTGATTGGGGAGGGTCGCCGGTCGTATTGCGTAGAGATGAAGGAAATGTCGGGATTCCCTTCATCGACGCTGCCATGAGACGAATGGTCTACAACAACGCGAGTATTTGATTGAGTACATCGACTATATCCGCCAGAGCCCCGCCATTATTGAGCAGGTTCGCTACCGCACAGAGCAGAGAACCTAAGAGCCCGCCGCTGGGATCCGCAGAAATATCAAGCACGATCTTGTTCAGATGAACCTGCAGACCCAACAGGTCAAGATCCAGCGGGCCCAGTTCAAGATGGAGAATGTCGCATGACGCTCCCTTGAAGGTGACAATTAAACTTATCGTCTTTAGCACCGTGCCGATCACATTGCCGATGGCGTTTTGAATTGTACCGGTAAGTGTGCCCACAGCAACGATCTGATTATTAACGACGCTGAATTTCTGAATAGTGAAGTTGCCAGTGAATTTCCCGCCCTGACTAGTTGTTCCGGTTACCGGAACGGTTACACCGGCCACCGGACGAAGAAGCGAGGTGGTCGGAGGCGCGGAATTGCGTCCGGCCGCCGCTATGCTCAGAGGCATAAGCGAAACAAGGACAACCCCCATGAGCAGGGCAACGAATTTATGTTGATTGTGCATTCTAGAAAAATCCTTTCGTCAAGAAGACGGCCGCACACGTTCGGACGCAGAAACCGCCGAAAAGCACACGGCTACCGTTAACAGTCTCTGAGGGCTAAGTTTTCGCGCGCGGACGATCCGCTGCGCTAAGTCAGCGATCTGGACCAAGGTCCCAGTGCGGGAACTAGAGCTTGACGCCAATGAGGGGGGGCGCCTCGCTGCGAGAGAAGGGAACAAGAGGGATCGATATAACGGAGGTTTCGATTGAGATGAAGACTACTGCGCGTGCCTGGATGTGACAAGATGGCTATTTCTACAATTCATAGGCCGATTCTACAATTCGCCTCTCACAAGGAAAGAAGTGCGAACCGCTGCGCACTCTCAGCTATTTCGTGTGCGCTGATGGAACACGCGGCGTTGAGTTCAACCATTGACTGCTCAGACGCAAGCATACCTGGGCACCCGTAATCTATTGACGGGAATCACGCGGCTAGTACCGACGTAATACAACACTAATGGCCTTGCATGTTGCGAACGGCGAGATCTGCTTCGGCGTCAGTGGATTCGCGTTGGAACACCCGACCTCTATAGTTTGCGGGCGTACACCCATAGGCTTTCTTGAAATTACGCACGAAGTGACTTCCGTCGGTTACGCCGACCTGCACCATCACCTGTTTGACACTGAGATAGGAAGTTTCGAGTAGTTCTTTGGCTCGTTCCAGCCGAAGAACTCTCAGGAACTTGGCTGGCGGCACGCCTAAATCATTTTTGAAGAGTTGATGAAGTCGTGAGGGTGACATGTTGACGACCTGTGCCAGTCTCGTTGCCGGCCACCCTTGATGAGGATTTTCCCTCATCATTGATGTAACCTTCGTAATTCTGTGATCCATGGTTACTCTCCAAACTGCGGGGGTAACCTGCGCACTTAGCGTTCGCACCGGAACGGCAAAGCTCGTGCCCTTAACGAGTCCACACCTTAACACGCATACCTTCAAGGTTTAATGCTTTCAAGGGCACGCGCCGACAGTCGTGATGTATAGGAATTATACTAGTATTGTACGAAGTTTGTACGATACTCATAACCGCAGACTTTGCGCCGCGTCCATCCGAACCTTATACCAGCCAACCTCTTTGCCTCTGATTCAGGACAAGGTTGAGTTTCAGCCAGCACAGCGCAGCCTGTTGAATGAGAAGCGGCTCGAGCATTGGTGCATCATCGTAACCGAGATCCTTTTTCATTACTTGAAGCCGGTGTTTCCAACACTCTTGAGCCCTGCTGTTGCGTGAGCATTCTCAACCACCATGAGACTCGCGACGCGCATCAAAACTTCGATTATCAGATTCCTCAAGTCGGTGATGAGCCAAGGACAGGTTTGGTATCAAATCGGTCGACGATGATTTGACGGCATTGCCGTGCGGAGTTCAAAATAGAGATCTCCCAGGTACAATGTCCATAGCCCAGAGCAACACAATCGGCCTCACGCCGCCGCTCGGCGCGCAGCTAGAGACTTGGGGCTGAACGGGTTTAGGGTACTGATCCATTTTCAATGTTGAACGCCATCCATTCGGGCAGGCCTGGAACCAGATTACAGTGTTGTTCGGCTCATCACACGAGTAACGACCGCTCCCCTGAAAGCGAGGATAGAATGAAACCGAAATATGGTTGGTTTGTCGCTCTAGTTCTAATGCTCTGCTGTCTCGGCTTCACTATCAGAGCGCAAAAAACAACGTCTGCTATAAGCAATTGGGAGTACAAATCCGTATTTTCGACTAGTGCAGACTTGGCGTATGTGCTCAACGATCTCGGCGGCGAAGGTTGGGAATTAGTCGCCGTAGACGTGACCAGCGTTGATAAGAACAACGCGGCAATCAAAGGCACGACTTATTTCTTGAAGCGCTCGAAGTCGAACATATCTATCGAAAAGTAACAAGTGGCGGCTGATCCCAGCCACCCGGGCACTTGCCGCGGGAACCACACACTCCTTCGACGAGGCGGCGCGAGCCTTTCGTTCAGCAATGAGCATATCCTATCGGGGCAAGCGGTTGATCCGAAACGCGGAGATGGGCTGCCTCTGAAAGTCAATCGAAGCTAGAAAACACTCAGCAACTGAATGTTTCAAGCCGCTGAAGCTATCGTCACGCTCCTGATAGAGAGCTAATCGTTAGAGATTGCGCATAAGGCGTAGTTCAAGTAGACCCACCAGGCTCCCCACAGAAAAATCCCAACCATCCAGAGAAAGCGTCGACCCTTCCAATGCAATCCAGAGAATATCAAAACGGAAACGGTGGCCATCGCTGCCAAACTAATAGGAGCGATCAGACCCATCAACTCCAAAGGCCCGACGATGCTCGACCCTATGGCGTGCCAAAAATGGTGTTCTATGTAACGGTTATCACGTGAGCAACTTTCAAGGATGAAAGCTCCTGTTATGATTGCCGCGAGTTGGGCAAACAATGCGGTAAGCAAAAGAGTACGATGGGTTCGCAATTTGGATTTGGTGTGTGACATACAACGGCTGCGAGATTAGCAGCGTTGGAACGATTATCTCAAAGTTAATAGCAGTGGCGGGCGTCTTCTTAGCCCCACGTTCCTGTAAAACTTTCCGGCCTCCTATTTGCTATCAGCCGTTTTGATCAGGATCAAGTTTTCTCTGGGAAGACTGAATGTAAACCGGGACGCCTCTTACAGGCGCAGCAGCGTTGAGTATGTTCTTCAGTTTGAGGGTGAACTGGGGGACGATGTTAGAAGAGATCTATATGCTGATTTACATAATCTTACTGAGAGTAACGTTATGCGCTTAGAGGGTGGGCAGGACTCGAATTTCATTCTCAGACTGAACGGCAGTGGCCGCAGGAACGGGCGAAGAGTGCCGTAGACTGCTGGTCCATCACTTAATAATCTTCCCAAGCGTCTCACTTGCTAAGCACCTGTTGCTTCCCAACCCGCTGCAATAGACACCTGTCGGTAATGTGGATTAGACTTATTTAACCCTGCGCCCCTTCCTGTAACTCTTTCAAAGGCTGAAAAGCGAATGCAATCTTCTTCAAGTGAAATAGCTTTGATGTTACGTCGTCTCGCTGAAACATTGGAAATCGGTCGTTCCGCAACTGTTCGGCTGTCCGGTGAAACGATCCTGATTCCGAGCAACGCCGATGTGAGCTGCAAATATGAAAGTGGCGCAGTATCAAAGGAATTGAGTATCCGCGTCACGTGGAATCTGTCTTCATCAGCCTCACGCCTAATTCATCAGCACAGCGATACGGTTCAGGATAGTTTAGGGAACATATACGAGGTCTTCATATTCGGCGAGCCGCGTCTGGACGGCGTGTGGGAAGGCTGGCTCGAATTTGTTCCGCTGAGTCCAGTGCTACCTTCGCGACGCACCGATCGCGAAACAACTCAGCCCGATCTACCGGCGCTAGAGTATTGGGCGACGGGATTGGAACCGATGTACCTAGCAGGCGCATTCGAACGGGCAATTTGATTCGTCTGCGCGAGACCAGGTGCGCCTTGCCGTCGCGCAAGAAACACAACGTTCGCCAGCCATCGCCGTTTTTGTTTCCTCTGGGCTGCGAACATCGGACTCGGGAGAACGATATCGTGACTTGCCCGATGACTCTTGGTCAAATTGCCCTTCTTTTTCCAAAAAGTTGATCGTGTGCGAGCAAGCCGTGAGTGCCCAGGGAGAACTTGGCGCGTATAATCAGCGTATGCTGTGAAAACAGATCGGGAGAGACTCTATGTGGTGCCCTCGTTGCGGTTCGAGTCAAAGAGAGTGGTGGCGTACTCGAGATGTGCTCGAAGAGTTGACGTTCTGTAAGGAGTGTGGGGCTAATCTGTATGCCGTGCGCGAGGTAGTCGACAAACGAGAGAAGTCGACGAAAAGCTTCTGGAACAAGACCTGGGTGGCTGAGCTGCTTCAATCCTCCCGGAGGAAGGCAGTTAGTCGGCAGCAAGCAATCGAGACGCGTGGACTGACATCTCCAGTGAGAGGTTACAACGAAATTAAAGGCGGCATAATCACCGGCAGTGTTGGTGTCGCCCTGATGATCTTTCTCTACGTATTCATGCAAGGCGTTATTATTGGCGGCAAGTTTCCGAACGAAACGGCGGAAATCCTCAGCCGAATATGGGTAGCCGGCGTCATACCTGTGTTCGTAGGCCTCGCTCTGATCTTCAACGGCGTCTTCATCAATAAGAAGGCTTTGGCGACTAGTAAACGAGCGCCTAACTTAGCGTTGGAATTAACCGGTGACGAAACTCCCG
>JBKPPP010000066.1:0-7179 GCA_046733615.1 Acidobacteriota bacterium
ATCTGGCCGAAACCGAGCGTGACGATCGCAAGATAGTCGCCGCGCAGACGCAGCGACGGAATGCCGACCGCGAGTCCCGCGAGTCCGGCCATGGCGGCGCCGATCAGTGTTGTTACAGTCAGGGCCACGATCCAGCCGAGCTTACCGCCCCCGAGCGTGTTCGCCAGGTTCATGCCGTAATTCACCGAGAAGTACGCGGACGAGTACGCGCCGACGGCCATGAAGCCCGCGTGACCGATCGAAAATTGTCCGGTGAATCCGTTGATCAGGTTGAGTGAAACGGCCAGCGTGATCGCGATGCCGGAGAGCATCAGGATGCGCACGAAGTACGGGTTGAGCATTCGTCCCTGGAAGACGAAGTCCAGTGCGTAAAGAACGGCGATCACGATCAAGGCGATGATGAGATTGCGGAGGTACCGGGGCACTCGTCGTCCTTAAACTTTCTCCTGCGCGACCGTACCGAGCAGACCGGAAGGCCGGAAGAGTAGTATCAAGATGAGTATGGCGAAGGCGACTGCGTCTTTGTAGGTGGACGAAAAATAGCCGGCCACCATGGTTTCAGTGATGCCGATGAGCAAACCGCCGAGCATGGCGCCGGGAATGTTGCCGATGCCGCCGAGCACCGCGGCGACGAACGCTTTCAAGCCCACGATAATTCCCATCAACGGGTCGATGCGCGGGATGCGAATCGCCACGAGTACGCCGGCGGCGGCGGCCATCGCGGAGCCGAGTGCAAACGTAAAGGCGATGATGCGATCGGTGTTGATGCCCATCAACTTCGCCGATTGCAGGTTGAACGAAACAGCGCGCATCGCTCGTCCGGTCTTGCTGCGATAGACGATCAGTTGCAACGCGATCATCAGCACGATCGCGATCAGCAGCACGGCGATGTCCGCGCTGTTGATACTCGCGCCGCCGAACAGGTTGATGTTCCGTTTGCTGAACAGCTCGGGGAAGAACTTCGGCTCGGCGCCGAAAACAACCTGGCCGCCGTTTTCGAGCAGCAGCGAAACGCCGATGGCGGTGATCAGCGCCGTCAGGCGGGAATACTTTCGCACTGGTCGATAAGCCAGCCGCTCGATGATCACGCCAATCGCGGCGCAGATCGCCATCGCGAGCAACATCACGACCAGCGCCGTGATCAGCGACGGCTCGAGCGTGCCGCCGCCGAGCAGTCCGCGCGCGACCAGACCGTCGGTGTTCATGCCGAGCGCCTGCGCGCCGCGAACGCCGATGCCGTTGGCCAGATAGAAGCCCATGAACGCGCCTACCATGTAGACGTCGCCATGGGCGAAGTTAATCAGCTTCAGTACCCCGTAGACCATCGTGTAACCGAGCGCAATCAGCGAGTAGATTGCGCCCAGCGAGATACCGTTGATCAGTTGTTGGAGGAACGTACTCATACGTGTGATTCGCTGTCGTCGTTTCTGAGAAGCGGGCCTTTGACAGCGATCACTGACTGGCCGTCTTGGCCGGGACCGGGGCCGCGTTGGCCGGAGCTGTGTTCGCGGCGGTCGGCACGCCTTCAACGTTCACGCGTTCTTTGACTGCGTACGTGCCGCCGTCTTTGATCTCGATCATGACGATCGGCTTAACAGCGTCGCGGTCTTTGTTGAAGGTGACGGTGCCGGTGACACCCGGAAAGTCTTTGGTGGCGGCGAGCGAGTCGCGAATGGCGGCGCCGTCGAGTGACGGAGAGCGCTTGATCGCGTCAAACATGATTCGCGCGGCGTCATAGGCCGTTGCTGCGAGAGCATCGGGAATGCTGCCGTAGCGAGTTTTGTAGTCGTTCACAAACTTCTGCACTTTGGGATCGGTGTCGTAGGGCGAATAGTGGTTGGTGAAATAGGAGCCGTTCAGCGCGGAGCCGCCGATCGCGTAAAGCTGTGTTGAGTCCCAACCATCGCCGCCCACGAGCGGAACAGTGATGCCTTTGTCGCGAGCCTGTTTTGCGATCAGGCCGACGTCGTTGTAGTAGCCGGGAACAAAGATAACCTCGGGATTGGCGCCCTTCAGCGACGTCAACTGCGCGTTGAAATCCTGATCGCCTTCCTGGTACGACTGCACCGCCACAACCTTTCCACCCAGCTTCGTGAACGTCTCGTTGATCACCTTTTCGAGTCCGGTCGAGTAGTCGTTCTTGCGATCGACCATGATCGCGGCGGTCTTTGCGCCCAGCGACTTCGCGGCAAACTGCGCGATGGCGGCGCCCTGGACCGGATCGATGAAGCAGCTACGGAAAATGAAATCGCCTTTCTTGGTAACTTCCGGATTGGTTGACGAGGGCGTGAGCATCGGGATGTGCGCGTTCTGCGCGATGGGCGCGGCGGCGATTGAACGCGAGCTGGCGACTTCGCCGAGGATGGCGTGCACCTGATCCTGCGTCACAAACTTCGTCACGATCGTGGCGGCTTCTGAAGCGTCGGAGCGATCATCCTGCACGAGCAGATCGATCTGTTTGCCGTTGATACCGCCGGCGGAGTTGACCTCGTCCGCGGCCATCTTGATGCCGTTAACGGACGAGATGCCGAAGTTTGCGGTCGTGCCGGTGGTCGACATAAAGACGCCGATCCTCACTTTGTCGCCGCCGCCACCGTTGTTGCAGGCGGTGAGCAGGCTCGCTAACACGATTGAAGCTACCAAAATGCGTTTCATACAGTTCCTCACAGGCTAGAAGTTTGGCGATGCGGGTGTAATCGCCGTGAATAATAGCTTTCAGCCCCTGCTTAGTCAAAATAGCGCCGCAAAACTCTTATCGAACAGGTCGTTTCCTGTAAGATATCCCGGCCGTGAACAAACTCGGTGACATGAGTACAGCGGAGTTTCGCCGCTTCGGCCACGATCTGATCGACTGGATCGCCGACTACTTTGATCACATCGACGATCTACCGGTGTTGGCCGCCATCGAGCCCGGTGATCTGAAGGCCCAATTGCCGGCTAACCCGCCGCAGCACGGCGAACCGATGGAACAGATCGTCGCCGATCTCGATCGTCTCATCGTGCCTGCTCTGACACACTGGAGCCATCCCTCGTTCTTCGCTTACTTCGCGACTTCCACGTCCGGCCCGGGCATTCTCGGCGAGTTACTGACGGCCGCTTTCGACAACAAAGCAATGCTGTGGCGCACCTCGCCGGCCTCGACGGAGCTGGAGGAAGTCACGCTCGAGTGGCTGCGGCAGATGATGGGACTCGATCCCGGCATGAGCGGGATCATTTACGATACGGCGTCAGTGTCAAGCATGCATGCGATTGCGGCGGCGCGCGAAGGCGTCGAGCAGCGGATTCGCGAAGATGGAATGTCGGGCCGAACGGACCTGCCGCTGTTGCGAGTCTATGTTTCCGAACAGGCGCATTCGTCGATTGAGAAGGGCGTCATCACGTTGGGCCTGGGACAGCGGGCGCTGAGAAAGATTCCGACTGACGCGCAGTTCCGGATGGACGTGCGCGCGCTGGAAGCCGCGATCGAGGAAGATCTTGGAAAAGGCTATTTGCCGTTCTGCATCGTGGCAACGGTGGGAACAACGTCGACGTCGAGTATCGATCCGGTGCCGGAGATAGTTCCCATTAGCGAGAAGCACGTGATGTGGCTGCACGTCGATGCTGCTTACGCGGGCTCGGCGGCGATCGTGCCCGAGTTTCGCTCGATCCTGGCCGGCTGCGAGCGCGCCGACTCGCTCGTCACCAATCCGCACAAGTGGCTCTTCACGCCTTTCGATCTCTCGGTGCTTTACTGCCGTCACATGGACTTGCTCAAGCGCGCGTTTTCGCTCGTGCCGGAGTACCTGCGCACGCCTGAGCAGGAGAAGGTGCGCAGCGGGTCGGATTACGGCGTGCAGCTCGGCCGGCGTTTTCGCGCGCTGAAGTTGTGGATGGTGATTCGTTACTTCGGCCACGAAGGTTTGGCGGCGCGCATTCGCGAGCACTGCCGAGTGGCGAGTCTGTTTGCCTCGTGGATCGAGGAATCGGCTGACTGGGAGCTGATGGCGCCGCATCCGCTGGCGTTGGTCTGTTTTCGTGCGTGCCCCGCGAGGGTAAACGAAAGAGATCTGGATGCCTTGAATGAATCGATCATGCATCGCGTGAACGCGACTGGCCGCGCGCTGCTGTCGCACACCCGTTTGCACGACAAGCTGACGTTGCGGTTGTCGATTGGAAATATTCGCACGACAGAGCAGCATGTGCGGCACGTCTGGGAGTTATTGAATCAGGAACTGGAGAGGGCGAAATGATTCGACTGGCTTTGTCATTGCTTTTAATTCTTACCCAAGCGGCGTCGAACCAGAAGACGTTCAACGCCAACGGTGTCTCGTTCGATTACCCGGAAGGCTGGACGCTTCACGACGACACCAACTCGGACGCGCAGCAGTTGACCCTCGCTCGCGCCAACAACGACATTCAGATCCGGGTGTTCGTACACAAGGGTCGCATCAGCCCGGAAAAGTTTGCAGACGCGAAGAAAGGTTTCATCGATCCTTACATCGCTTCGACAGTGAAGCAGTTCGTGGCGATGGGCGCGAAGCCCGAGCAGTCGCCCGACGCGACGGAGATCGCAGGCGCGAAGGCGGAAGGCGTGAACGTTTCCGCCTCACTCGGCGGCGATCCGGGCGCTGCGAAGATCTATTGGGCGCTGGTGGGCCAGCGCGTAGTAATCCTGACCGTCTTCGGGCCAGACCGCGAGATCAAGCAGTTCGCGTCCGCTTGGGATCTCGTGCGCAACAGTCTGAAGGTGGAAGACAAAGCGACTGCCAAGCCCTCACCGAAGCCATGATCAAATTCAGTTTTGCCGTCTTCTTATACGCGGCCTGTCTTGTGGTTTGCGTGGCGCAACCGCGAAGACCGATGACTGCGGCAGACATCCTGCGCGTCGCGAACGTGACGGACGTGCAGATGTCGCCGAACGGCCAGTGGTGTGTTTACACGCTGTCGGGCGTTGATGAAGACCAGAACGTCAGCACTCTCTGGCTCGTGCGCATGTTGCCGGAACAGCCTTACACGTCTCCGGCGCAGCCCACGCGTCGCACTGTTTCGGATCTCGACTGGCCTGACACTCGCTCTGCGCCGCGCCCATTGCTGCCCTCAGGTTGGAACGCTTCGAATCCGCGCTGGTCGCCTGACGGCAGCTCGATCGCGTTTCTTTCCGGTCACGACGATCAGGACGGACTCTGGGTCGTGAAACTCGACAAACCCGAACCCCGATTCATCGCCGCCATCCAGTCGACAAACTTCTTCATCACCTACGCCGGCGAACCGTTCGCGTGGTCGCCTGATTCGAAGCGTATCGCCTACATCTCGGCGAAGGCCGAAGGTCCCGAGCCGCCGCCGGTGACGACGCGCCGCGCAAACGATCCGCGCGATCCGCGTGGGCGCGAGCCACGTCCCGACGACCCGCGCGTGATCGATCGCCTCCAGTACAAGTCGCGCACGTCGTTCTCCGATACGCGCCGCACGCACGTGTGGCTGGTCGAACTCGAGCGCGCCGTACCACTGCAACTTACTTCCGGTCCGTTCTACGACCACGCCCTCACTTTCAGTCCGCGCGGCGACGAGATCGCGTTTCTCTCGAACCACGAACCCGATCCCGACGCGAACAACAACTCCGACATTTTCGCCGTAGACTTCGGCGGACAGACGCGCCAGATCACGCAGACCAAAGGCTGCGAATACGATCCAGTCTGGTCGCCGGACGGCAAAATGATCGCGTACACCGCGACCAGGCGCGACATCACCACGATCGACAGCGTCGCCGAAGATACGCATCTCTGGGTCATCAGCGCGGGCGGCGGCAACGGAGGCCGTGAGCTCGCCACCGACCAGGATCGCCGCGTGCGCGAGCCGCGCTGGACGCCCGACAGCGCCTCGATCCTGTACCTCGCCGGAGATCGCGGTTACACGACCATCTTTAAGACCGGCATCGACGGCGGCCGTGTCAGTCGCTTCGCGCTGTACGTGCTCGACAACCAGATCGCGGGCGGTTTCGACAGTCAGAATTCGCGCGTTCGGTCCGAGTCAGACTCGCCGCTCGATCTGCCGCAACCCTTTCAGATTACCAGCTTCAGTTTTGGCAATCGGGCGCAAACGATCTCGCGGGGCAATGCGGTGGAGACGGCAATTCCGTTTGCTGTGACTTTGGGAAACGCGTTGCATCCCGCTGAAGTCTGGTCTGGAGTCGGCAGCATCGTGCCGATGCGCCGGCTGAGCGCGCACAACGACGGGCTGATCAGATCGGTGCGACTCACCTCCCCGGAAGAGATCACCTACGCCAGTTTCGATGGCACGCAGATCCAGGGCTGGTTGATGAAGCCTCTCGGTTGCGCGAGCGATCGGAAGTGCCCGTTGATCCTGAGCGTCCACGGCGGCCCCCACGGAATGTATGGATGGTCGTTCAATCCGGCGTTTCAGGTCTACGCGGCCCGCGGCTACGGCGTGCTCTACCTGAATCCGCGTGGTTCGAGTGGGTACGGGCAGAAGTTTTCCGACGGTACTTTGAACGAGTGGGGCGGCGGCGACTATCGCGACCTGATGCTCGGCGTCGATGAAGCGCTGCGCCGGAATTCCTGGATTGACGGCGACCGCCTCGGCGTCACGGGCGGAAGCTACGGCGGTTTTATGACCAACTGGATCATCACGCAGACGCCGCGGTTTCGCGGCGCTGTCGCGGCGGCGAGCGTGAGTAATCTGATCAGCTTCTACGCGACGTCGCTCTACCAGGATCTTGTTCACGCCGAGTTCAACGGCTTTCCCTGGGACAACTTCGACCTGCTGTGGCAATGGTCACCGATACGTTACGTGCGGCAGGTGCAGACGCCGACGCTCTTTATTCACGGCGAGAACGATAACGACGTGCACATCACGCAGGCTGAGGAGATGTACATGGCATTGAAGCGTCGCGGCGTGGAGACTGTGTTTGTGCGGTATCCGCGTGAGGGCCACGGTCTGCGGGAGCCGAAGCATCGGGTTGACGCACTCGAGCGCACGCTTGCGTGGTTCGATCGCTTCGTCATGATGCGCGGTTAACCGAGCCGCCGGGACTCTGGAAAGCTTCATCTGTTGGTGTTTTTGGTTGCCGGGGTTAATATGTGACTACCGGTGAAAACAGATTTTGAACAGATCAAGCGGGTTCTGGGGCGTTGCTTGCGATTGCGCTGTCCGGTGTGTGGGGAATCGCCGATTGTGACGCAG
>JBKPPP010000067.1:0-6948 GCA_046733615.1 Acidobacteriota bacterium
CGCTCGACCAGTAACGAGGTGGTCGCCGATCTCGAGAAGAAGATCGCCGCAATTCTCGACGAGGAGGCGAAGCATGAGGGAATGACCGTCAAAACCGATCTGATCTCTTCGTCGCCGGCGGCGGTGCTGCCGGGCAATCGCGAGTCGCAGCTTGTGAAGATTGCGGAAGCGGTGCATCGGGCGATGGGGTTCAATCCGCCGATCGGGAATGCGGGTTCGAACAATTCGAGCGCCGCGCTCTTGGAGGGCATCAATTCCATCTCCACCGGCGCCGGCCCATGCAACGACTCGCACGCTTTGACTGAGAACTGCGAGATCGAGCCACTCTATAAAGGGACCAAAAAGATTTTGCTTCTAGCGGTCGCCCTGGCGGGTCTATCCCAATAGTTCCGCCACGGATGAACACAGATGAACACAGGTTCGTTCGCTCAGAACTGAGCTGGTGCAGTCTGACCTCTGTTCATCTGTGTTCATCCGCGGCCTAAAAGCCCTCGCGGCCGATCATGACGAAGCCGGTGCGGAGAATGATTTCGAGGTCCAACAGGAGGGACCAGTTTTCGATGTAGAAGAGATCCAGCCGCACCATCTCCTCGAACGGCAGACGATTTCTTCCCGAAACTTGCCACAGCCCGGTAAGGCCCGGCTTCATGTCCAAACGCTTCCGGTGCCACAGCTCGTAAGCTTCGACTTCGTACGGAATCGGCGGCCGTGGCCCAACGATGCTCATTTCACCCAGCAACACGTTCCAGAGCTGCGGCACTTCATCCAGACTCGTGCGACGCAAAAACTTCCCGACGCGCGTGATTCGCGGATCGGCGAGTAATTTGTACGTCGGCTTTTGCTCGTTGCCAAGATTCGCCTCAGCACGTCCGGCGATGAACGCGCGCTGATACTCACGATGCAGCTCAGGATCAGCGCCCGTGATCATTGTGCGAAACTTGTAGAGCAGAAACAGCCGCCCATCCATCCCGACCCGTTCCTGCGTGTAGAACACCGGCCCTTTCGAATCGAGCTTGATCAGGATCGCCAGCACCAGCCAAAGCGGCGACAGTAAAACTATCGCGAGCCCCGCGGAAACAATATCGAACGTCCGCTTCAGAATGCGTGCGCCACTCGAAAGCGGCTCGCGAAACAGCCGAATCATCGGCAGCACGCCGATCTGATCGATCTCGGTTTTGCGCGGCAGGCAGTTGAACAGGCTCGGCGCGATGCGAAACTCCACCCCTCGCCGCCGCCCACACCGCATCATCACTTCAAACAACGCATCGCCGCTCACCTGCGGGTCGGCGATGATGACTTCGTTTGCGCCCGAGTCGCGAATCGCTTCCGGCAACCCCGCCAACTCGGCGACGATCGGCACGCCTTCGTAACTGCCGACGCGATCGACGCCCTCCGTGTTGACCACGCCGATCACGCGATAGCCAAGCGACGGCCGTTCCCGCATCTCGCGAATAAACAGCGACGCTTCCGGACCGCGCCCTACCACCAGCGTTGGAATCAGGTTGATCTGCCGTCGCCGCACCAGCGTCTGCGCCGATCGCATCAAGAGTCTGATCGCGCCCGCGCTCAAGAGCACGAGAAAGAAGTCGGCTACGAAGACACCGCGCGCGTACGAAAAGGCGCGAAACTGAAACCCGCCGCGATACAAAAACGCCGCCGCCACGATCAGCAACGAGCCGATCGCCGTTGCTTTGAAGAGCCGAATGGCGTCGTCAACAAACGAGAACTCACCGCGCAGGCGATAAAGATCGTAGTAGCGAAAACTCAGCAAACGGATCGCGACCACAAACAGCAACAGCCCCGCATATGGCGCAAACCGTTCGCTCCAGCCTAACCCCGCGTCGAACGCCGAAACGCCTTCGCGCAGGCGAAAAGCAATGATGAACGACGTTGCCGCGGCCAGCGCGTCGAGGAAGACGAGCGACACCTTCACCGTAGGAATGATCCAGCTTGGCGCGCGCCCGGCCACGCGCACCGCGCTCGCGTCGGTCAGTCGTTGTCGTGTGCGTTCGGCTCGCAACTTCGTTACTCGAAGATCAGCTTTACGATCTCATCAATCACGCCGGAAGCGCGGCGCGGCTTGGCGGAGCTTTTCTTTTGAATTTTCAACTCGTGCAAGTCGCTTCTGCTCGCAATCCTCTGCAACCGGCCTTCATTAAGTAGTTCTTCGTCGACGGCGGCCCATCGTCCCGCATAAATACTCGCTGCCGGGACGCCGAGTGCCGCCGCCTCCCGGTTGATCGTGCCACCGGCACTAATCACCAGATCGCTCGCGGCGATCAGATTTGCTCCATCAAGCGGCGCTGCCGGAACGATCACGCCCGTTTTACCGGCGTACGCCGCGCGGTGCGCTTCGTTGCGCGGCAACAGCAACACCTGCACGTTCGGCTTCTCGATCAAGAGCTCCAGTGCTTCATCAAACAGCTTGTTCTGAAAACGGTGATACAGCGCGTCGTGCGCCGGGGGCCGCATCAGGACCAGCACATTATCAGCATCCAACCCGAGTTCACACAACTGCGCGCCAAACGATGGATCCGGCTGAAAGTCCGCCAGGTAAACATCTTCCTTGGTCCCGTGATAGCGCCGCACCTTCCCGACACTCGCGCCGTAACGACGCAGCCGGCGCGCCGGAAAACTCGCCGGCACGATGATGCGCGACGTGAGTCGAAACGCCAGATGGTTCGCCGGTTGATACTCGTAGTCCATCAGCGTCACGCTTCGGATGCCCAGCGCACGCGCCGTCAGGATTTGCGAATACGAGTTGTGACTGATGGCCAGATCGAAATGACGTTTGCGCGCCCAGCCGGCGAGCGCCCACGCGCGGGCCATCAGGTTTCCGGCTTTCGCCGAGACTTGCCGGCCGCCGTGCGCACCGACGACGTGCGGCGTGAAGCCGGCGGCGTTTGCGAGTGGAACTGTTTCGGCAAACTCGCGCGCGGTCGTCTCGATCTCGTGACCGGCTTCAGCAAACTTCTTTGTCAGCGCGCGAAAGAACGGAACGTGCGGAGAGTTTGCGAGATCGATCCAGAGACGCATCGCTGCTCACAATTGGAGTTCGATCAACTTGCCGCGAACGCGAAGCGAGGACTCGGCGGCTTCAATCATGCTGACCATGCGCAGTCCCGCAAGTCCATCGGTGTCAGGCTGGCGCTTGTTCTCGATGCAGTCGATGAAGTGCAGCGCTTCTGTTTGCAGCGCCTCGGTGTTGTCGAGCCGCGGCGCCCACATGTCGCCCGAGCGATAGCTTACGAGCATTTTGTAAACGTCTTCCGTTCCCGGCGTGACATCGATGCCCTTGTCGTAAAGCTTCAGCTTCTCGCTTGGCTCCAAATCGTCGTAAACAATCATCTTCTCACTGCCGGCGATCAGCGTGTGGCGCACTTTCACCGGCGTCAGCCAGTTGACGTGTACGTGAGCGATCTGCGCGCCGGCGAAGAAGAGCGTGATGTACGCCATGTTTTCCGGCTGGCCGTTGAAGTGGCTGATGCCGGTTGTCGAAACTGCGATGGGTCTCTCGGGCAGCACGTAATCCATGATCGAGAGATCGTGAATCGCCAGGTCCCAGATGACGTTCACGTCGTGCTGGAAGAGACCGAGGTTCACGCGCACTGCGTCGTAGTAATAGATCTGGCCCAGCTTACCCGACGCGATCAACTCGCGGATCTTCCGCACTGCGTCCGTGTAGACAAATGTATGATCGACCATCAGCACAAGATTTCGCGCGGCGGCTTCGTCGATCAAACGGCGCGCGTCATCAGAGCGCGTCGCCAGCGGTTTCTCAACGAGCACGTGTTTGCCTGCACGCAACGCCGCCATCGCCAATTCGAAGTGTGAAGAAACGGGCGTGGCGACGACGACCGCATCGATCTGGGGATCGTTGATCAGCTCAGCGGACTGATTGCAGGTTTTGACACCCGGAAAGAGCTTTTCGAGCGGCGCGAGCCGATCGGGTAACAGATCACAGACGCGCGTGACGGCCGAACCGGGCGCGGCCATGAAGTTCCGCACGAGGTTCGGTCCCCAGTAACCGTAGCCGATGACGCCGATTCTGATCATGTTTGTGTTCGATTGCGAACGTCGCCGATCACGCGCGCCGGCACGCCCGCGACGATCGCGAAGTCGGGCACGTCTTTGGTCACGACCGCGCCCGCGCCGATCAGCGCGCCTTCGCCGATCGTGACGCCCGCTATGATTGTGGCATTACTGCCGATGCTCGCTCGCCTCTTGATTCTTGTCTTCATTACTTTCCAGTCTGCTTCCGTTTGCAACGTGCCGTCGCGATTCACGGCGCTCGGATAGACGTCGTTGGTAAACATTACGCCGTGTCCGATAAAACACTCATCCTCGATCTCAACGCCTTCGCAGACGAACGTGTGCGACGAGATCTTACAACGCGCGCCGACTGTCGCGTTCTTCTGGATCTCGACAAATGCGCCGATCTTCGTGTCCGCGCCGATCGAGCAACCGTAAAGATTGACCAGCTCCGGCTGAAAGATGCGGACGCCCGGTCCGACTGTTACGTCTGCGGCGATTGGCATTTAGTCAGACTGCTCCTCGAGCAAACGCGCCATGGCGGAGAGCATCCACGCCTGCGTCCAGCGAATGTAGGGCTTGCGCACGGTGTAGAAGCGACGGCGTTGATAGTAGAAGAAGCCTCGCGGATCGCGCAGGTTGTGAATGGTCCAGGAAGCGACGCGCTGGGCCATGGTTGCTGAAGCATCATCCGGATCACTGCATTCAAGGAGAGTAATGATCGCGCTGGCCGCGGCGTGCGCGTCCGCTGGATAAGGGTCGTCATGGTAGTATTTCGGCCAGCCGTCTGCAAGAAAGAAGTTCTCCTTCCAGTAGCGATACCCGCGCCGTAGTGCTTCGTGAAATTCTGGTTTTGCTTCGCCAGTCGAGATGATTCGCTTCAGCGAAAACAGGATGTACGCAGTGTGAAAGTTGTCGATCCAGGATTGGTTCGGCTCAGTGCCGTAGGTCCAGGAGCCGTCGGGTTGCTGCTGATTGACGACGTAACGGGTGGCGCGTTCGGCTGTTTCGCGGAGTTGATCGTCGTTCGTTAGTTCGCTCACTGAGGCGAGCACTTCGGCGGCGAGAAGGCTGGCGTTGAAGATGCGTGTCTGTGTCTGCGGCGCGTAGCTGAAGCAGATTTCGGCTTCAGTCTCGACGGAGCGCGGCAGATCTTGAACGATGAAATCGCAGACGCTGCGCGCGAGATCTAAATACTCGTCATCCTGGAATTCGCGCCACGCTTCGATGAACGCGCGGGCGGCGAACGCGGTCGGTACGATGGTGGGCGTGCCGCGCGGTGCGAAGAAGTTGCGGCTCTGCCAGTCGAAGTTGTAGCCCCACGCCGCGCCGCGGTAGCCGTCAACCTTCATGGCAGCTAGCGCGGCTAGCAAACAGCGTGCTTGCAGCGCGGATTCTTCACTTCGGCAGCGACGAAAATCAGCGAGCTGTGCTAACGCGAAGAGCGCGATCCCTTTCGGATTGCGCTCCACAGGCACGAATGCGGCTCCGTGCAGATCGATCGGAGATCTCTTGACGAGCTGTGTCCAGACGAGCCGGCAAGTTCTTGATTTAGCTAAAGGCGTGGCGCGAAACAGGCGGCTGTTCAGCGCGTCGAACGGATCGTGTCCGGCGAAATCGTGTTCGCGGCACCAGGACAACAGTTGTTGGTAAATGGTCTGAAGGTCGCTTGGGGAATCTTGCACGTCGCGCCTACCGGCTCCCCACTGACGTCTCGATGCGCCGCGGCGTTTCGACGAAGCTCTCGTGCCACAGCTCAAACATCAGCAACGTCCAAAGCAGCTTGCGATGATTCGCGATGCCTCGCTCGTGCTCGTCCTGCAAGCGCGCGACGTACTCGGGATTGAAAACACCCGCGCGCCGCACGCGTTCCGGCGACAGCAGATCCCGTGCGAGCGGGCGCAACGTAAACTTCAGCCACTCCGCTACCGGCACGCCGAAACCTTTCTTTCCGCGACGCGTCACAAAAGCCGGCAACAGATCGCGCACCGCTTTCTTCAAAATGTACTTCGTCTTCAGGCCCCGCAGTTTGTAGTTGCACGGCAACGAAGCCGCAAACTCCGCCACGCGCGGATCGAGAAACGGCGCGCGGACTTCGAGCGACACCGCCATGCTCGCGCGATCGACTTTCGTGAGTATGTCTTCGGGGAGATAAAGCTGCGTGTCGAGACTCTGCATTCGCTTGATCAGATCGTCGCTGTCACACTCGCCGGCCATCTCGCGGGCCTTCGCGTAGATTTCGCCGTCGCTGGTGGCGAGCGCTTCGGCGCTGAGCACCTGCGACTGCTGATCGGGCGTGAAGGAACCAAACCAGATGTGATGACGTGCGACGGCGTCGTACTTCGCGCCCGTGATGAATCGCAGCGCCTTGTAGTCGAACGAAAGGTTCTTCGTCTTCACCGGCAGCAACCGCACCACCGGCTCGATCAGTCCCGCGCGCAACGCGGCGGGCACGCGTTTGTAAACCTCGGCCCAGCGATGACCGGCGTACATCGGATAACCGGCAAACAGCTCGTCGCCGCCGTCGCCGCCGAGCGCGACCGTCACGTGCTTGCGAGTGAAACGCGAAAGCAGGTACGTCGGCACCAGCGACGGATCGCTGAACGGCTCGTCGAGCCACGATCCGATTTCGCTCACGAGGTTCGCTGCGAGGTTCGCACTCAAACGTTCTTCGTGATGATCCGTGCCGAGAAACTTCGCGACGCTACGCGCGTAGGCGGATTCATCAAACGAGGCTTCCGCAAACGAAATCGAAAACGTTTTGACGGGTTCGGGCGAAGCACGCACCGCCATCGCCGCGACTGTCGACGAATCAACTCCGCCTGAAAGCAACACGCCGAGTGGGACGTCTGAAACGAGCCGCATGCGAACGGCGTCCGCCAGCAACTCTCGCAAATGCTCCGCTGCTTCCGTCTC
>JBKPPP010000068.1:0-16084 GCA_046733615.1 Acidobacteriota bacterium
TATCACATCAACGCGAACCCGGCGAGTTACTCGTATCTGATCGCGACCGAGCTCCAGGTGCCGCCCGCTGAAGGAATCGGCGTCGACTTCATCAGTTATCCCAACCCGCAGACGCGACAGTTTGCGTTTGCGGAAAAGCCGCTGGCTGTTTACGAAGGCGAAGCGGTGGTGAAGGCGATGTTGAAAGCGAATGCGTCAGCGTCAACGGGAAAACACAACCTTTCGGCTAAACTGCGCGTCCAGGCATGTGACGAGCAGGTTTGTTACGCGCCGGGTGTAATCGACCTGACGCTGCCGTTGACGGTGAGATGAAGCAGTTTTGGACGATGGTATCGGTTGGGTTGAGCATCGTAGCGGTGGTGCTGGTCGTGTCAGCGAGATACGAGGGTGCGTTTGTGGCAGCGGCGTTGGGTGCGGTGGCGTGGTTTCTCGGGTACCGGGCACGCTTGCGCGAGACGATCGAGGATCGGGATTACGAACCAGATGAAGAAGACGAATCTTAAAGCAATATTGGCAATAGGAATATTGATCGTACTTGGTGGAGGCGTGGCGCGTGCGTCCGATACCGCGGATGTGCGCAACACGGTGCAGAGTGTGTTCGAGCAGCTCAAGTCGCACGATTACTCGGGCCTGTACGATCGCCTGCCGGGTTCGTCGCGCAACCGTATGTCGCGCGATCGCTTCGTGAGCGCGCTGCAACGCGCACAGGATTTTTACCAGCTCGACCGGCTTGAGATCGGGGCGGTCAAAGTCGCGGGCAACCTCGCAGTCGTCGATACGGTACTTTACGGACGCGTTGTGGCGCCGATTCAGGCTGAGGGAAAGATTGTCGTGCAGCAGTACCTGTTGCGCGAGGACGGCGCGTGGCGCGTGGCCACCGGCGATCAGTCAGCGGTGAAGAAGTTTCTCGCGGCGAATCCCGGCTTTAATAAAGGATTCAAGATCCGGCAGCCACGAATCTACGTCAAACAGAATAACGGTTGGGTGGAATTCAATCCCGGCCGGCGTTAACTCCACCGGCGGTTAGCTCAACAAAAGCAGATCTTCAAACGAAAGCTGCGCATCGTCGACACGGTCTGTGTACTCACCGTGCCGGATGCGATGCCGTGGAACTTCGAGCGCCTCACGCACGGCGTCCAGATGAAAACGGATAATTCGCGGTGTCAGCCGAACGGACGGAATACGACGTTTCGCCGCCAGCCGCCGCACCGTCGACTCACTGACTTGCAGAAACGAGGCGAGCTGCCTGGCCGTTAAAAATTCTTCACGCCCTTCCAGGCCTTCCCTCTTAGAGTGCGAAGACTCACTACTTTTGTCTGTTTTCTCCACTGCAAGCTAGAAACGCAATAACTCCAACCGTACACAGAACCCTACTGCCGTGGCGGCAGATTCAAAGCGACGCGGTAAACGGCGGCGCCATCGATCTCCACGTCCTTAGTAACCGGGGCGGCGCCGTCAGTTTTCACACTCACGCGATACTTCCCCGGATCCGGCGACAAGCGAAACTTGAACGATCCGGTTTCCGTCGTGATTCGCCCGTCGATCTTCTTCACCGATCCGTCATTCTCGATCCGCGCAATCTCAACCTTCGCATTCGGCACGCTCCGCCCGTCCGCACTGAAAACGCTGCCACTCAGAAATGCAATCGAGCCCTCGTCGATCGTGAGTATCAGCCGGTCGCCCAGCGAACGCGTCTTCCCTGCCTTCACTTCCACGTCTTCAATCGTGCCGATGCTCAATCCCGGCTTGCGAAATGTCAGCCCGTATTTCCCCGGCTTCAGTCCGGACACGACAAAGTCGCCATCCTTTTCCGTCGTGCCGCGAGCAACTTCAGTATCACCACTCCTGACCACAACCGTCACACCGCCCGGCGTACCCGTTTCAACTCGCACCGTACCCTTGATTGCGCCCAGCGATTTCTGAGGCTTGGATTGACCCAGCGCCACACCCGCGGCGAGCAGCAGCATCATGAAGAGATAAGCAGTTTTGTTGAACTTCACAAGCAGTCCTCCACGTACTGAATCGGGGAATCGCGCCCGAATAATATCACCGTTTGCTTCCAGGGGTCGCCTCCGTATAATCCCAAGCGACGCCTCCCGGAAAGAGTATTGATGTCAAAAAGACCTGCGGCTTTGGCAGCGCAATTCTTAGTTTTACTACTCCTGCTGATCGCTGTGGCCGCGCCCGGCGTGCCGCAAACGGCGCCCCCAGCTACACCTCAAGACCCGCCGCCACAAAATCAACGTCCGCGCAAGGTGTTTCCGAAAGAGCAGGAGCCCGAGGACGTGCTGCGCTTCGACACCGATCTGGTGTCGGTGGACGTCACCGCGATGGACTCGGAAGGCCGTCCGGTGCGAAACCTGCGCCAGGAAGACTTCAAAGTCTTTTCCGACGGCCTCGAGCAATCGATCTCGTTCTTCCAGCTCGAGAAACGCGCGGGAGAGCCGCGCCCGCTGGCGATCGTCTTCGCGCTGGACGTTTCCGGAAGCATGACGCCCGATGAGATGGAGCGACTGCGATACGCGCTGCGCTCGTTCTCAAACCAGTTGTCGAACCATCCCGTCGTCTACGCCGTGATGACCTTCGGCATGCGCGTCAAGACGGTGCAGAAGTTCACGTCAGATCCCGGCAAACTCGAAGGTTCCATCGACCGCATCAACCGCGACGATCCAAACGGTCTATCAACGCACACGTACGATGCAGTTGACGACGCGATCCGGTTGCTCGTGCGCAGCGCGCCGCGCACGCGCGAGAAGCGCCTGATGAAGCGCACCGTGCTGGTCGTAACGGACGGATTTCCGGTCGGAGACACAATTTCCCCGAAAACCGTGATCGAACGCGCCAACGCCGCCGACGTCAGCGTGTTTGTCGTGACGCTGCCGTCGTTCGCTCGCGTGATGGCTTCTTCTACTCAGACCCCGTTGCCGACACCGTTGGACGTCAGCGGGCTCGCCGAGCTGACAGGCGGCAGAAACGTCTATGCAAACGAGCGTGACTACGCGCCGTTGTTTCGCGCACTCGCGGAGGAAGTGAGTTCAGCTTATGTGCTGGCGTTTTATCCGCCGGAGGAAAAGAGGCGTGATGGGAAATTACACACTATTCGCGTTGAGGGACCGCGGGGTTTGATGTTGCGCCAAAGCCGGACCGAGTATCGCGCGGCAGACAAGCAATGAATTGCCTATTTTCAATCGCCGATTTCCGATTGAACAGTAAAGAGTCGCGTCTTAACTATGCCCATTGGCAATTGGCAATCGAAAATCGGCAATATCCGTCTCAATACTCGTCCTCGTCTTCGTCTTCGTCGTAGCTTTCTTCTTCGACGATATCCAGTTCGACGGGATCGAGTCCAACTACTTCCAATTCAGTTCCACATTCCTCACAAGACACTAATTCGCCCTTATCCGTGTCCAGGTCAACATGGACATCAGCATCACATTCAGGGCAAGTTCCGGTCGGCACTGTTTCATCCTCCCCACAGGCATATGAATAAAGGCAGGGCACAACCCCGGTCGGGAGGAGCACACCACCTCTGTAAGCAACCCAGCCAATCTACCCGCCAGCGATGGAATTTGCAACCATCTTTTTCCATCTCACCAAGAGCATAACAGCATGGACCAACCAGCACTCTTGCCTCCTCTCGCAGTGCTTCCGCAAGCGGGGCGATCTGTGGTTGCCCACACTGCCTCTCACCGTACGAATGCAGCGCCGAAGCAAGGGCTAACCTGACGCGCCGACGTTACCAAGTCGGTTCTCCAGTCTCAATTAGACCGCAATAATGCGCCTCATGTTCGACGTTAGAAAAACGTTGCAGCGGCGACCGGCGCTCTGGCTGTTTTTTCCCCTGGTACTGCTACCCGTAACGCTCCTCATTGCCTACTCGGCGAGCAGCCGCGTTGCGCCGGCCGCCACTCCTCCCAAAACGATCCGCTTAACGCGAACTGAACTCAATCCGACGGCCGACCTGGACCACGACGGACTGCCCGACGTCGCGGAGCTCCGCAGCTTCAACGATCGCGAAAACTTTCGCGCGTGGTTCACGTGGATCGCCGAAATGCAGTTCTACAAACTGAGCGACCAGTGGAACCCCGAACAGCGCGATTGCGCGGGCCTGGTTCGCTTCGCCTGGCGCGAAGCACTGCGCACGCACGATCGCGCGTGGTACCAGCGCATGGGTGAGACGTTCGAACCTGTCGCGGGCGACGTCTCGCTCAAGCTCGGCGCGGAACCGTTGCGCGAAAAACTGTTTCGCACCGCGCCCGGCACTTACAACGCAAGCGATGTAGTCGCGGGCCGGTTCTCGGAATTCGCCGACGCGCAAACGCTGAAGTTCTACAACGTCACGTTTGTTAGCCGCGATCGCGAACAGGCGCGACCGGGCGATCTGCTTTTCTTCTATCAACCGTTCGTCCAGAAGTTTCCTTATCACGTGATGCTCTTTCTCGGCGATGCACGCGTCGCCGGTGAAGGCGCGCACGATTGGGTGGTCTATCACACGGGCGCGGCGCCGGAGAACGGCGGCACAGTGAAAAAAGTGCGGCTCGCGGTTTTAGACGAACACCCGAACAAGCGTTGGCGTCCCGTGCTCAGCAATCAGAATTTTCTGGGTTTCTATCGTCTCAAAGTTCTCAACCAGCAAGTCTCGTTGGAGGAATGAACGTGCTCCGCTCCTATTTTCAACTCACCAGAGTTTCCGCCGTTTTGATCTACGCGGCCGTGATCGTGGCCGCAGTTTCGCTTGCCGATTGGAAGCTGCGCACACCAGTCGAAGCAGCGCCGATCGGGCCAACCGCGCCCGTCGCCGAAACCACGGAAAACAAACCGTACTTCGCGCTCTACAGCAATCGAACTTTCGGCACGACCGAGAATCCGCGAATGTGGATCGACTACCGCGGCGTCAACACTCTCGATTTCCGCGTCTATCGCGTTAACGATCCGCCGAAGTTCTTCGCGCAACTGAGCGATCCGCATCAACTGGGCGAAGCGGAACAGGAACAGATCGCGACCAACCTCCAGAAGAGTCCGTCCGTGCTCGAGAAAATAAGCGCGGTGAAGAAGTGGGTCTACTCAGGCATCAAAACCTACTTCCGCAGCCAGTTGAGCCATCACGCGCGCGCGACACTCAACCAGAAGTTTCGTTCAAGCGAAGCGAAACGCACGCCGCTCAACGTCGCCGACTACGCGCGCGTGCCGTTGCTGAATCCGAATCAACTCGTGACGAGCTGGCGCGAGCCGTTGGCGGCGCTCGAAGACCAGTACGACCGCCGCATGGTGCCGCTGGGAAAACGCGAACCCGGCGTCTATCTCGTCGAGGCCGTGAATGAAGGGCTGCGCGCTTACACGATCGTCGTCGTCACGGATCTCGCGATGGTCGAGAAGTCTTCGCCGAACGGCGAGCTGATGGTCTACGCCGTCGATCGTCGCACGGGCGAGCCGCGCGCAAACGCGCAAGTGGAAGTGTTGAAAGCGCAGAAGACCGTCGCTGCCGGACGCACGAATGGCGACGGCGTCTTTCGCGCCGACATCAAGAAACCGGCAAACAACGAGGAAGAACCTGCCGAGCCGGACGTCGCCGGCGTCGACAATGGTTACCTGATTCTCGCTTCGCAGCGCGACAACTTCGCTATCTCGGATCTCTATTCGTTCTACTTCCAGGACGCCGAGGAACACGACAACCTGTTCGGCTACATCTACACCGACCGGCCCATCTATCGCCCGGCGCAGCAGGTCTTTTTCAAAGGCATCCTGCGCGGCGTCAACGAGCAGGGCGGCTATCGAGCACTCAAGAGCCAGACAGTCCACGTGACGGTCGCCAATCCGAAAGGTGAAAACATTCTCGAGCAGGATCTCAAACTCTCGCAGCGCGGCACTTTCAACGGTGAGTTGACGCTTCCTGAAGAGGCGCCGCTCGGCGTCTACGACATCAATGTCGAATCTGAAGAAGGAAGCACCAGCGACAATTTTGAAGTCGCCGAGTACAAAAAACCGGAATACAAAGTCACCGTTACCACGCCACAGAAGTTTGCGCCGGCGGGCAGCAAAACGAAGTTTGAGATCAACGCGCGCTACTTCTTCGGTGCACCCGTCACCGGCGCGGACGTTGAATACTATGTCTATCGCACTCGTTATTACCCGAGCTACTGGGAGACCGATCAAGAGGAAGAAAAAGAAGACGACGCCGAAGACGAGTCGGATTACGGCGGCGGCTACTACAACGAAATGGTCACGCAGGGCGAAGGCAAGCTCGACGCTTCAGGCCGTCTCGAAGTCGAGTTTGATGTGCCCGCGACTGAGGAGAACGACTACTGGGATTACGAGTACAGCCTCGATGCGACGGTGACTGACCAGTCGCGACGTGCAATCAGCGGTCGTGCTGAAGTGATCGCGACGCGCGGTAACGTCATGGTGCGCGCGGAAACTGACAAGTACGTGTACCACGACGGGCAGAGCGCCGACATCACGATCTCCACCAGTGATTACGAAGGCAAACCGGTTCCGGCGAAGGTGACGCTGAAGTTCGTGCAGCGTACCTGGGAGAGAGTCGAAAAGAAGGAGAATGAATACGACTCTGATTACCGGATGCGTGAAGTCGAACTCGGCTCGGCCGACGTCACGACAAATCGCGAAGGCGTCGCGCACTACGCGTACGCGGCAGCGAAGCCGGGCAGCATCGTGATCAAGACCGTGGTCCACGAAGGCGACCGCGACACGACCTCTCTCGCCGGTTTCATCTGGGTAACGACTAAGGAATTTCAGTGGACCGATTCCGCCTACTACATGGAAAACGCGGGATCGATCAAGCTGGTGCCGGACAAGAAGTCGTATCGTGTCGGCGACACCGCGCACGTGCTGGCAATACTTCCCAAAGAAGATGCGCGCCTGTTGGTGAGCACCGAACTCGAAAGCGTGCTCAAAATCTGGACCGTAAACGCGAGCGGCCGCACGGCGATCCTCGACGTGCCCATCGACGCGAACTACACACGGAATGTTTTTCTCAACGTCACGTTCGTGCAGAACGGCGACATGTACACAAACGATCAGCGGCTGACGGTGCCGGCGCGCGACAAGCTGCTGAATCTCGAGATCATCCCGAACAAGGAGGAGTACCGGCCGCGTGACACCGCTTCCTACACGGTGGTTGCTCGCGACGCTGATGGTGCGCCGGTGCCGAATGCGGAAGTGAGTGTCGGCGTCGTAGACGAAGCGATCTACAGCATGCAGTCTGAATTCGCCGGCAACATTCGCAGCGCGTTCTACGGTCCGGTGGATTACAACCGGGTTCAGACTCACTTCTCGATCAACTACGCCTTCCGCGGCTTCGCCGGTGAGAAGCCGGTGAACCTGGCGAGCACCAAGCAGGCTTACCAGTTGGCCGACTTCAAAAATGAAGGCGAGCCGGTTGAGCCGGTCGTTCGCAAAGATTTCAAAGACACCGCGTTCTGGCAACCGAACGCGATCACGGGCAGCGACGGCCGCGCGACCGTGAAGTTTCGCCTTCCTGACAATTTGACGACGTGGCGCGCTACCGCACGCGCGGTCACGAGCGACACGAAAGTGGGCGTCGCTCGTTCTAAAGTCGTCGCACGGAAAGACGTGATCCTGCGGCTCGAAACGCCGCGCTTCCTGACACAGGGCGATACCGTCACGCTTTCAGGCATCGTGCACAACTACCTGAAGCAGGCGAAGTCCACGCAGATATCGCTCTCCGTCAAAGGCGCGCAATTGATTAGTCCGGCGCAGCAGACCGTGACCATCGACAAGCAGGGCGATCACCGCATCGACTGGCAAGTCGCCGCGGCGCAGACGGGCCAGATCACGCTGCTCGCGAAAGCGTTGACGAACACCGAGTCTGACGCAGTTGAGTTGACGCTGGACGTCGTTCCGCGCGGCCTGCACGAAACGAAAGCGGAACGCTGGACCACGATGGACGACAACGCCGAGCAACAGTTCACACTGGAAATACCGGGGAATGCCGATCTGAACTCACGCAAGCTGCGCGTGGAAGTCGCGCCGTCGATCGCGGGCACGCTCTTCGGCGCGCTCGACTACCTGACGACGTATCCGTACGGCTGCACCGAGCAAACGATGTCGAGCTTTCTGCCGAACATCATCGTTTCGCAAACGCTCAAGGACTTCAAAACCGCGTCGATTCGCACCGGCAACGATCTAAAGACCAAGGTCGAGCGTGGCCGCAACCGTCTCTACGGTTTTCAACACGACGACGGCGGCTGGGGTTGGTGGGTCGACGACAACAGCGACCCGTTCATGACCGCTTACGTCATCGACGGGCTCACGCTCGCGGAGCACGCCGGTTATGAGATCGACGATGCGCGCGTGGCGCGTGGCCGGGAACGGCTCCAGGCAATGCTCGACGCGAGCAACAAGATCGACGTCGACACACGCGCGTTCATGATCTATGCGCTGGCCGAGAGTGGTGGCGTCGATTCCTGGCGCGTTGACAAGCTGTACGCCGAGCGCGGCCAGATGCAGCCTTACGGCCGCGCATTGTTGGCGCTGACGCTGTCGCTGCAAAAGATGAATGGCCGTGCGCAGGAAGTCGCCGACGAGATCGAACGTACCGCGAAGACCGACAAGGAGACCGCACACTGGGAAACGAAACGCGTCGCGCGGCTCGATTTCACGGAGGAAGACGAGACTGAAGGCACTGCGCTGTCGTTGAAAGCGCTGTCGCGTATCAAACCGAACAGTTCCCTGTTGCCCTCGGTTGCGCGCTGGCTCGTGTCGGATCGGAAGAACGGTTACTACTGGGATTCCACCAAGGACACTGCGTTCGCGATCTTCGGACTCATCGACTACCTGAAAGTGAGTCATGAGCTGAAACCGTCGTACGACCTCGAGGTCTACGTCAACGACGAGACAGTCGTGGCCGAGCGTGTGAACGAAGCAAGTGCGACGCGCAGTTTCGCGATCAATCGCAAAGGCACGGCGGTGGGCGCAACGAATTACGTGCGCATCGTCAAACGCGGCAAAGGCAGTCTCTACTTCTCGACGGCGGTCGAGTACTACACGAACGACAACGAAACCGCGGCGCGTGAATCGTCTGAGCTTAGCGTGACGCGCGAATACTACCGGATGAAGGTCGAGCCGAACGGGAACAACCTCAAATGGGAGCTGGAGCCGCTGACGGGCGAGATTCACTCGGGTGATGTGCTCGTGGTGAAGCTGCACCTGACCGGCAAGCCGGCGCGTCACCTGATGCTGGAGGATCCCATTCCGGCCGGCGCCGAACAGGTCGAGACTATCGGCACGTTGAATCTCACGTATAGCGACGTAACCTGGAGCGACTGGTTCAGCTCGCGTGAGTTTCGCGATCGGCGCACCGTGTTTTTCCTCGACTCGTTCGATGGCGACGTGACGTTCAAGTACGCGTTTCGGGTGCAGGTGCCGGGCGACTTTGTGGTGGCGCCGGCACGCGCGGAGCTGATGTACACGCCGGAGACGAACACGAACACGTCGAATGGACGGTTCTCGTTCCAGGATCGATCGACAAAGAACTAGTGACTCTTGAGGAGACAAACTTCAATGTATAGCGAATCAATCAAAGCAGCTTTTTCGGCGTTGCGGATGTTGTTTCAGAGACGATGGACCTTGCCGTTGCTGGTCGCGATGTACGCAGCGCTGCTGGGTGCGGTCTACCTGTTTGTGAGCACGCGCGAAGCGACGCCGACGCAGTTGGCGCTTACGCTCGTGATGATGCTGGCGGCGCCGCTGCTCTTCTTTGCGCTGCAAGCTGTCAGCGTGAGTTATGCGAACCGCCTTGCGGCGAAGGGCACGATCGGAAAGATCGCGCGCGATGGTTTGAAGCTGATCGCTGTGACGGTGCCGCTGCTTCTTATCGCCGGGCTGGCGCTGTACGGCCTCGGCAAGTTCCAGGGACATCCGACGGTGTTGACGGCGATGCGTTACCTGCTCGCGGGTGTGGTGCTGCCGCTGGTTGCGATTCAACTCTGGCTCGCGGCCAGCAGCGACGGTTTGCTCGCGCTGGCGCGTCGCATTCGCACGGTGGTTAGCCGTGCATTCGCGCCGCAGTCAGTCTTCGTTTACGGCTGCGGCGTGCTGATCTTCGCGGTCGCGCCGTATTTCCTGATCTTTCACACGACCACAAGCGAGCGCGCGTGGCTCGAGGTGTCGCTGCTCGTCGTTCGGTTGGTCGTCAGTGCCGTGCTGATCCTGATCGGTTGGGTGACGACGGTCGGAACGCTATCGATACTCGCGAAAGAGCAATGAAGATCCGCGTCCTGATCCCGGTCTTAGTCTCTCTTTGCTTTCTCTCGTTCGCGTTGACGCGAGGAAACAAAAAGCCGGCCGCGGATCTTCAAGCAGTGGCTGCGGCGGCGCTCGGCGAACGCGAAGGGACGATCATCGCGATCGACCCGCAGACTGGTCGCATTCGGGCGCTCGTAAATCCGGAGGTCGCGTTTCGACGATCACTGCCGCCGGGCTCGACCATCAAGCCGTTCACGACAGTCGCCGCGCTGCGCGCGGGAATCCTCGATGAGAACTCGAGGATCGCTTGCAACGATGAGGAGCAGAATAATGATGATGTACCGGCGTGTTCGCATCCACGCGAACTCCCTCCGTTCACTCCCGCGGAAGCGATCGCTTATTCGTGCAACCACTACTTCGCCCGCGCCGGCGCAGGGCTCGACCGCGACGAGTTCGCGCGAACGCTCACTGAGTTTGGCTTCGGCCAGAAGACTGGAATTGATAGTGCTGAAGAAGCGACTGGCGCGATCGTGCGCGCTAAGTGGGAAACCAACAGCGCCATCGGCGAAGGCGAGTTTCTCCAAGTCACGCCGATTCAGTTGCTGATGGCCTACACGGCTTTGCTGAACGGCGGCAAACTGTTCACGCCCGCCCTCGCATCCGCGAAAGACTCCACGCCACACGTTCGCTCCCAACTGCACGTTGCGGACGAAGAGCGATCGATCGTGCTCGCGGGTATGCGCGGCGCGGTCAGGTTCGGCACCGCGGAAAAGTCGGGGCTCGCCGGGCTGCCGGGCTACGTCGTCGGCAAAACGGGAACGTCCACGCCGCTGCGCGGCTTTCGTTCCCAAGGCTGGTTCGTCGGGTTTTCGTTTGCGCCGGGTAAACCGCCCGAGCCGCAGAATCTGCAACTCGCCGTCGTCGTTTATCTGAAGAAAGCGCACGGCGCCGAGGCTGCGCAGGTAGCCGCTCCGCTTCTCCGCGAATCGATGCCTGAGACTCAACCGATCGCGGTGCAAAATCCCTCGCCAGTTCAGCAACAGAAAGTGACGGTCCGTCACCATGCCGACAACGTGACCCGCGAGCTGTCGCTGGACGACTACGTCGCGCACGTCGTCGCGGTTGAAGGCAGCACTGAAAACGAACCCGAAGCTTTGAAAGCACTCGCCATTGCCGTGCGCACCTTCGCGCTGAAAAACCTCGGCCGGCACAAAGACGACGGCTACGATTTCTGCAACACCACTCATTGCCAGCGCTTCGAACCGGCGGAACCTCCAACGGCCGTCATCACCGCCGTGAACGCCACTTCCAATCTGATTCTTAACGACGAACACGGCGCGATCGCCGAGTCTTACTTCGGCGCTTCGTGCGGCGGCATGACCGCCAGCCTCGAAACGCTCTGGGGAAAACCCGCGCCGAAGTATCTGACCGGAGTTCGCGATGACTACTGCAACGCCGGCTTTCACAGCGAGTGGAAAGACGTAATTCCACCAGAGCGACTGCTGACCGCACTGCGCAGCGATCCGCGGACAGACGTCGGCGAAACAATTCGGGAACTAACCGTCGCGAAGCGCGATGAAACAGGACGTGCGGAGCTGGTTTCGATCGTCGGCAAGCACAAACGACTGATAAGTGGCTGGGAATTCAAATTAATCGTCGGCCGCGCGCTCGGTTGGAACGTCTTGAAGAGCTCGCGCTTCTCCATCTCGCGCTCCGGCTCGGCGTTTGTATTTCGCGGCAGCGGCTTCGGGCACGGTCTCGGGCTGTGCCAGGAAGGTTCGCATGTGATGGCCCAACGCGGATACAACTACCGGCAGATTCTGGCGAAGTATTTTCCGGGCACGAATGTCGCGCCGGCTAATGCGCCGCAGGCCCCGCCGGTATTGGCGGTCAGTAAGCTCAGCAGTTCGCATTTCACTATCACCGCGCCGGACCGGAACGATGCCGGACAATTGCTGGGCCTGCTCGAGTCGCAACGCAGCCTGCTGCTGCGTCGTCTCTCATCCGCGGGAGTTGACGTTAGCATTCCCGCCGTCGAGATCGTCTTCAACACAACAACCGGCGATTTTGTCGGACGAACGGGCATGCCGTCGTGGGCAGCGGCCGCTACGCGCAACAATCGCATCGAGCTGCAACCGATCGCCGTGCTCAAGCAGCGCGGAATTTTGGAAACAACGTTGCGACACGAGCTCGTACACGTGGTGATTGACGCGATCGGCGGCGCGCAAACGCCGCGCTGGTTCGCCGAAGGAATCGCGCTGTATGTGTCCGGCGAAGGGAAACAACTCGAGCGCTACGTCAGGGGGCCGCTCATGTCGCCGCCAGTTCTCGAACAAAAACTCGCCTCAGCCAAGTCAGCCGAGGAGATGAAAACCGCGTATGCCGCCGCTTACAAAACCGTGCGGGAGCTTGTTCGCGTCGAAGGTGAAAACAAATTGTGGAAACGCGTGGCGCAGCGAAGCTATGATGTGAAGGTCTCCGGCTCCTCATCGTAGTCGATCGAACAGACCTGGACAGAATATGAAAACTTGCAAACTCCCGACACTTGTTGCGCTCATCTTCGGAACGATCTTCGTCATTCCCGTTGCCGGCCAACAAAAACGCACAACGCCTGACAAGCCTGCGCCGAAACCCGCGGCAGCCGCTCCCGCGCCAACGCCCGCGCCGACTTTCGAGACGCTAATTCCCCAGTCGTACAAGATCTACGTCGAGGTGCGCGGGGTCGGGCAGTTGATCCGGTCCAGCGCGTTCAGTGAGACGCTCGAACCGGTTCTCAAGCTCGCCAACCCGCCCAAAGAATTCAAGTCGCTGGTGAAGTGGCTGGAGACGCACGCGGATGATGTTATGACTTCGCGTATGCTCGTCGCCGCCTGGGGCGACGGTCCCAACCTTCCGGACACCGTCTTCGCCGTCGAGCTGCCGTCCGCCGAAGATGCCGCGAGGTTAGAACGCCAGTTGAACGAGCTGCTGCCGGTCGTGCTGCACTCTTCCCCGTCCGTCGGTCCCGCGCCGCAGCCCGCAGCCGCAGCGAAACCGGTGAACCCCGAACCGGAGCAACGCTTCTCCATGTTGCGATCGGGCTCGTTACTGCTCATAACCGAGAAACCGTTGGAGCTCAAACGGCTGAAGCCCGCCGGCAGTAAGCCGCTCTTCACTGACCCGAACTTCAGAATGGCGCGTAATCGCTTCGCGTCGGAACAGATCTTCGTCTACCTCGACGTTCAGGGGTTGGAGCGGGAAGAGGAACAGGAAAGGAAACAATTCGAAGAGCAAAACAAGAAGTCGATGGAAGAGGCGCGACGCAAGCGCGAGGAGGAGCAGAAGAAAGCCGAGACTGAAAAGGCCGAGGAGTCTGAGTCTGAACCTCCTCCCGCGGAGTTGGCCGCCGGCGCTGTCCCCACTCACGATCCCGCGGCGCCGAATCAACCAACAATCGCGGGAGTAGCTGAGCCGCCTCCACCCGATCCGGTCTGGTCAATGCTCACGACGCTCGGCTCGACGTTATTCGATGGTCCAATCAAGTGGCCCGACGCGATCGGCTTCGCGCTGTCTCTCGAAAACGACTCGTTCGACGTGAAGGCGTTGATGATCAATGCGCCCGGCGAACGAGGCAACGCGATACCGATTCTACCGCTGCTCATTGCCGGTCCCGCGATCGTGCCGGAAGCGCCGTCTATTCTGCCGGCAAACACCGACATGGCGGTCACGATGTCATTGGACTTTCCGCAGATCTACGCGGAATTGTCGAAGCAGCGGCCTTCCTTGATCGCGCACCGCACGGACAACAACACGCTCGAGACGTTTCCCGGCGGGCCGGTTGATTCGCCGTTCACCGCGCTCGAAAAGCAATTGAAGATCAAAGTCAAAGACGAACTGTTGCCGCTGCTCGGCTCGGAGGTCGTGCTTTGCCTGCCGATGAGCAGCGCCGATTTCTTCGCCGTAGTGCGCCAGGCGCCCCCGACAAAAGAAGAAGAGACTCCGAAGGCAGTGACGGCGATGAAGGCGCCGGTCGTCGCGATCTCTGTTCGAGATAAGGAAGGCATGCGCAAGCTGCTGCCGAAAGTGATTGACGGACTCGGTTTCAAAGGCGCGATGTCGCTGGCCCAGACCGAACGCCGCGAAGACACGGAAGTCGTTTCACTGGGCAACGTGGCTGCTTACGCGTTCGTCGGAGACTTTCTCGTACTCTCCAGCGATCCGGCGTCGATCAAATACATTGTCGAGTCGTACCTGAAACACGAAACGCTCGCCGGCGAAATAAACTTCAAGAACTACACGCGCTGGCAACCGCGGCAGTTGCAGGGACAGGTCTACGTGTCGTCCGCGTTCATGGAGAGCTACAAGAAGTGGGCGGAAAACCCGAACACGTACATGACCGACGCGCTGCGAACGTTTATGACGCGTTTGACGGTGGTGGCCCAACCGGTAACTTACTCACTCTCGAATGAAGGCTTCGGGCCGTTTCACGAACTGCACTTGCCGAGGAACCTCGTCCTGATGGCCATCGCGGGCATCTCGGGTGATACGAACCCGCCGCCGGAGGTGCAGAACGAACGGCGGGCGATGAGTGGACTGTGGTTGATCGCGTACGCTGAATCGCAAAATAAGGAGAAGGGTGCGGGCTACGTCCCGTTGGAGCAGTTGATTGCAGACCAGCTTGTCAGCAAAGACATGTTCGAGAACACCGGCTACAAGTTCGAAGTCGCCGTCACTGGCGACAACTTCGAAGTCACCGCCGTGCCGATCGAATACGGAAAGAGCGGCAAGATTTCGTTCTTCATCGACAAGAACCGGGTGTTGCGAGGCGCCGATCACGCGGGCGCTGCCGCCACCGCTAACGATCCCCCGAGATAGGCCACGGATTGACACTCCGTCTAGTAACTAAACTCGTCGACCACCTTCCTGCTCAACCACCCTCCAGCTCGACTACCTTCCTGCTCGACTAGCTCCTGGTCTACTACCTCGCTGGTCTACTACCTTATTGCGCGCCAGTAACCATGTTTATTTGCGGCGGAGATTCTCGATTTCGAGCGGCTCGACCGGCTCGGCCAGATCGAAACCAAAAACCCTCGCGTAGAAGTACAGCTCACCGTCGAGCGCGCGCTTGATGTTTGTCGCCTGCCGGAAACCGTGTTGCTCGCCGGGAAAGGCGACGTAGCTTACGGGAATCCCTTTCGTCCTCATCGCGTCGACCATCTTCTCCGCCTGACTCGGCGGGACCACTTTGTCTTCCAAACCCTGAAAGAAGATCACCGGGCATGACAGCCGCTCCGGAAAGTTTACCGGCGAGCGTTCGAAGTAGATGTCGCGTCGCTGCGGATAAGGGCCGAGCAGACCGGTCAAATACTGCGATTCGTATTTGTGCGTGTCGTGAGCCAACGCCTCCGCGTCGCTCACGCCGAAGTGACTCGCGCCCGCCTTGAACACATTCCGAAACGTGAGCGCACACAGCGTCGTGTAGCCGCCCGCACTGCCGCCCGTAATGATCAGCCGGTTGGGATCGACCTCGCCACGGTTCGCCAGGTAACGCGCGCCGTTCACACAGTCGTCCACGTCTACGATGCCCCACTTCTTGTTCAGCCGCTCGCGATATTGCCGCCCGTAGCCGGTGCTGCCGCCGTAGTTGACGTCGAGGACGGCGAATCCCCTGCTCGTCCAGTACTGAACTGATAGGCTCAACGCAGTCGACGCGGCCGCGGTCGGTCCGCCATGACTCTTCACGATCAGCGGCGGCTTTTCGTTGTCGGGCGCGCGGTAGTCCGGGTTCTGTGGCGGATAGAAAAAGCCGTGCGCCGTCAGCCCGCCTTCAGTCGGGAACTCGATCGCGCGCGGCACGGAGAAATACTTGGGAAACACTTCC
>JBKPPP010000069.1:0-4576 GCA_046733615.1 Acidobacteriota bacterium
ACGGACGATTACCAGTTTCTCCAGCACCCGCAGTTGTGGCTGATCCCGGTCGCGCTGTCAGTTTTGCTCGCGGCTTATCTCAACGAAGACAACTTGAGCGAAGACCAGATGGCGGGAATTCGTTATCTCTCGCTGGTGACGATCTACGTCTCGTCAACGGCCGACATCTTCATCAACGGCGTGGCCAACTCGCCGTGGCTGCCGCTGATACTCGGATCCTTCTCGCTGGCGGGTGTGTTTGCGGGAATCATCTTTCGTATTCGCGGACTGTTGCTGCTCGGCTCCGTCTTTCTGTTGCTCTCGATCGTAACGATGATCTGGTACGCGTCGGCAAACCTCGGCTGGACCTGGCTCTGGTACGTCGCCGGCATCGTGACGGGCGCCACGATCATCTTCATGTTCGCCGTCTTCGAAAAGAAGCGCAGCGAAGTGCTGCGCCTCGTCGAAGGGTTGAAGGAGTGGGAGCGATAATTCGAGACTATTTCTCCGCTAGTTTGCGGCCCGCATTCAAGTTGTCCCAGTTCAGAAAGGCGTTGAAGACGAGGAAGTAGCTGCCTTTCGTTTGACCGCGCCAGAAGGGGTTGGTCGAGAAGAGCAGCACGTGGCCGTTGCCGGATGGGACGTCGATGATCGCGGGACGCTGCGCGATCTCGTCGCCGTTGTCCAGCAAGCCCGAGACAAACAGGTCACGGCTGTCGGCGTAACGCAGCACCACGCGCGGACGCTGGTTCGGGGGAATCAGACCGATCGCATTGCGCCGCTGCTCGTCAGTCACTACGGGAGCCTCCCACAATTCAACTCGCGCCGGCGGTTCCGGAATCTCCGCCACCGGACGTCCCTGTGGAGTGTCAGGATCGTCAGGAGTTCCGCGCCCGGTCGCGCGCGGCTGATTTCGCGGCGGCCGCCCGCCGACGCCATTGTTGATGCTGTAGATCGGACCGTTGGAACAGTACATCGCGAGCGAGTCGCCGTAGCCGTAAGCAATCGGGCTCGCCGCATCGACCGTCTTCGTGCGCAGGATCACACCCACGGCGCGCAGCCGTTGCGATCGACTCACGTTCACGCCCGCAGTGAATCCGTAGCCCACCGCGAAGTCGGTCGTATCGTCGACGGTAATAAACAGACCGCCGTCTTTCACAAACTTCTGCAAGTTCTGCAAGCCGCCCCAGCCAAGACCGGGACGCATGTCGTCAGTCTCGTCGGTGTTGCCGAGATTCGGAGTGAGCTGCGTCTTCTTCCACGGCAATGGATTGCCATACATCGGCATGCCGTTGATGATAGCCTGGCTGCCACGGCCGACCGGCGCAAACAAAATCACGTCGTACTTGCTGCGCAGATTCGGCTCGTGCGAAACATCCTGCGTGCTGATGTAGCTGTAGGGCACACCCAACTGATCGAGCCCGAGACGATACCAACCCTCGTCCTGCGTGCTGAGCCACGTGTGCATCACCGCGACCCGCGGCGCGCGAATCGGATGCGTCTTTACCGAAGGAGCGTCGGCGACTGCATGGACCTGGAGCCCGAGCCCATCCGCGACGCGCCGCAGCTCGTCACCGTTGGCTTTGCGAATGATGAACGAGCCGCGATTGAACTTGCGCCCGGCGGCGTCAAACGGCTCTTCAGCCGCTTCCATCTCGACGTCTTTCAAGCGATAACGAAACGTGACGAGCGCGTTGTCGGCGTTGTGATTGATCAGGAAGACGGAACCGGCGCTGGCGATACCGCCGGGCGAGCGCACCTCACCAGTGACGCGCTGCATCTGCGCCTGCAACACCTTCACGTCGGTGACGCGCACGACTTCGACGTTCGCCAGCTCACCCATCGTCCAAGCGGTGTCGTCGTAGATGTCGGTTTGTGGATCGTTCGGCGCCCAGTATTGGTAATCGAGCAGCGCGTCTGCGATGCGGCTGTACGGCTGGTCCATGCGAACGATGTAACTGCCGGCGGGGAAAGTTCGATCTTCAGTTTTAGGAGCCGGCGTTGGCGAAGCAGCGGGACTCGCAGCCGGCCGTTGCGGCGCACCAGCAGCGCCGGCTTTCTTCCTCACGGAAACAGTGAACGGCGCCGTCGCGCGGCTGATTTCAACGCCCTGCGCCTGCAACGTGCGCAAAAGATCAGCCTGATTCCCGGCCCGCACTTCATCACCCGGAAACACGTACGCCGCCGGCCCTTCATTCTTCGGCTTGTCGATGGAACGCTTGCTCTTCAAGTAAAAATTCTTGAGAAACAGTTTGCTGTTGCTGCCGAAGTAGTAAAGCGACGTGAGCAGCGCCGACTGCTCGTAATTGTTGTTGTTTCTCTGCGACCACTTCGCTTTGGGCAGCGGCGGGTTCTGACGATACCAGGTGCGTTGATACTCACTCGGCGACAGCGTGCGCTCAACCGTGTCGGCGCCGCCGTTGCCAAACGTCTCGTACAGCCGGCTGATGCCGTTGTGCGTGGCGGCGATGAACATCAGGTAACCCGGCGACCACGTGTCGAAGTTGCCGTGCGCAAATACGCCGGGCATCCCAAACTTCGTCATCTCCGACACGTTGTTCCAACCGATCATCTGCCATTCGTCGGTCAGGATCGGATCGACCCAGGCGTTGTACGGCCCGTCGCCGATCGTGTTGTCGTAAAGATAGGGAACTGATTCGTGCAGGTCGTGCAGCACCTGCGGCTTCCACTGGAGATATGTGTTCATCACGTTGCGCGTCAGCTTCAATGACAAGCCGATCGCATCGCGATTATTGTCGTGCGCGACGTAATGGCCCCAGTAGATCAGCGGCGGCCAGTTCTCGTTCGGATGCGCGAGGTGCCAGTTGTAAACGTCGACCATGCGATTGCGGCCGTCGACTTCGACCACGGGCGTTATGAGCGTCAAGACGTTATCGCGAATGAACTTCACATACGGACTGTTATCGACGACGAGCCGATAGGCCAGTTCCATCAACGCCGTCGGCGAGCCGGTTTCCGGCGAGTGGATCGTGCCGGTGATGTAGTAAATCGGAAACGAAGCGGTGACGAGACGATCCGCTTCCGCCTCGTCCATGTTAATGGTTCGCGGATCGGCCAGCTTCGTGAGACGCGCGCGGTTTTCCTCGAGCTTGCTGAGCAATTGTTCCGACCCAACGGCGACGGCGATCATCTCGCGGCCTTCTTCAGTGGTGCCGATCGTGTAGACCTTCACGCGGCGCGGGCTGGCGCGCTCGAGCATGCGCATGTACTTGTAAACATCTTCGGCATACGGCAGCTTTCCCGGAGCACCCGCAACATCGCCCAGGACGGCCTTGGGAGTCGGCACATCGGCTGAAGCCGGCAAGTAGTCGGTCAGCGGCGAGTTGAAATAGGGCGCGGTTGTATACTCGCGAATCTTGTTCGTGTAATCCTGATCGATGGGTTGGTTCGGATCACGACCGGGTTTGATTTGCGCGTTGGCTAGAGCGGCAAAGATTGTTAGGCAGAAAAGCAGCGACAGCGGGCGAACCAGGCGCGACAGGGTCATATAGTTTTTTCCTCGGCAGGCTTTTAAGCTATTGGGAACAGTCAAGTCAACAGTGTAATCTTTCGCAAAGATGGTGGATCAAGTTAAGAAGCCTAAAACGGCCGGCGGCGTACCCGCGATCATCGCGACATTGAAAGTAGTCTCGTCAGAGATGGGACTGGTTCGCGGTGCGCGCACGCTGCTGAAAACGAACCAAAAGGGTGGCGTCGATTGTCCGGGTTGCGCGTGGCCCGAGCCGGATAGCGAGCGTTCGCATTTTGAATTCTGCGAGAACGGCGCTAAGCACATCGCGGACGAAGCGACTACGAAACGAATTACGCCCGAATTTTTCCAGCAATGGAGCGTGGCTGACCTGTCGCTGCAATCGGATCAATGGCTCGGCGCGCAGGGACGACTCACGCACCCGATGATGCTGCGGCGCGGCGCGACGCATTACGAGCCGATCGGTTGGGACGGTGCTTTCGAGCTGCTCTCCAGCGAGCTCAACTCGTTGAACTATCCCGACCAGGCCATCTTTTACACCTCAGGCCGCACGAGCAACGAAGCAGCGTTTCTCTACCAACTCTTTGTGCGCCAGTTTGGCACGAACAATCTCCCTGACTGCTCGAACATGTGCCACGAGTCGAGCGGCACCGCGTTGAGCGAGACGATCGGCATCGGCAAGGGAACAGTCACGCTGGAAGATTTCGATCGCGCCGAAGCGATCTTTGTCGTCGGGCAGAACCCGGGCACCAACCATCCGCGCATGCTGAGCTCGCTCGAACGCGCCAAGCGAAACGGTTGCAAGCTGGTTCACATCAATCCGCTGCCGGAAGCCGGCATGACGCGTTTCAAACACCCGCAGGACGTGATCGGACTGCTGGGTTTCGGGACTGAGCTGGCGGACCTTTTTCTGCAAGTACGGATCAATGGCGACGTAGCGTTGTTGAAGGGGATCATGAAGGGCGTCCTGGCGCTCGGCGCTTTGGATGAAGAGTTTATTCGTACGCACACGGTGGGCTTCGAAAATTTCGTCGCGGCCTTGGAGACAGTTTCGTGGGACGAGATCGTCGCGCAGTCTGGCGTCGCGCGCGAACAGATCGAAGCTGC
>JBKPPP010000070.1:0-6095 GCA_046733615.1 Acidobacteriota bacterium
TCGCCGCCGGCGGCGTTGGCGATTCGCTGCAACAGCACGTCGGAGATCGAGGCGTTGAAACGTGCGAGACCACGATCTGCATCGCTGAGCGCGCGCTGGAGCACGATCTTGATCTCGTCTTCCGAAAGCTGGTTCAGGACGAGCACGCGGCAGCGGGAGAGTAGCGCGCCAGTCACTTCGAACGAGGGATTCTCGGTGGTCGCGCCGATCAGCGTGACGGTTCCATTCTCAACTGCGTGCAGCAACGCGTCCTGCTGCGCCTTGTTGAAGCGATGAATCTCGTCGATGAAGAGTACCGTCCGCTTGCCGTAATTCTGCTCGGTCTTGGCTTCCTGAATCGCTTCGCGCAGATCCTTGACGCCGGAGAAGACGGCCGACAGAGCGATGAAACGCATGCCGCTCTTCTCGGCGAGTAGTCTCGCGAGCGTAGTCTTGCCCGTGCCGGGAGCGCCCCAGAGGATCAGCGACGGCAGCGCGCCGCCGCTTGAAAGGAGCCGGCGCAGGATGCGGCCCTCGCCGACCAGATGCTCCTGTCCGACAAACTCCGCCAGCGAGCGTGGCCGCATGCGTTCGGCCAAAGGTGCGCCGTCAGCGGGCGCGGCGTCGGGTGCGTCGTCACTGAACAGACTTCTTGTATTCCAGCGGTTCATGCTCTTCGTAATCCACGTTCCTGCCGCCCAAAAATATGTATAATTATCGCCGAAAAGACGTCAACACGCGACCGAATCTTCATGGGAACGCCGTCACGGGAATCCGCGTATACTTGCTGCGGCCAGGGGAAGCCGTTAATACGGGCGTAGTGATTGGAGAGTAGAGATGAGAGACGCTAAAAACTTCTTACGAATTGTCGGCATGATATTGCTCGGGGTATTCGTATTCGCGGTTGCCGCGCCGCTGGTGCTCAAAGTGGTCTTTGAGTTGGTTGGCATCACCTTTGGCATTTTCTCAGTTTTGATTGGACTGGCGGTGCTACTGATCAAAGTGGCGGTCGTACTCGCGATCGGTTACCTCATTCTCGTCGGCATTCGAGCCCTGCTGCGTTAGCTTCGAACGGCAGGCGGGAGTTCTTTTGCTTTCTCTTCCGCCTGCCGGGATCAGCCCTTCCGGTCAAACTTCCACACAAAATACAAGTTGTTGACCCGTCTCCGGCCTCGTGAGATTATCCGTTCGTTATTTCACCTCACCTGAAGGAAGACGAACGAATGTTACCTGAACACCGGCTCGACCGAGCAGAGCGACTGCTGAAACTGATTATCAAGGCGGGATACCGCGAACGCCGCGCCTGGCGTCAGCAATCGCGTGAGCAGAACGAGAAGATAAACATCATTATCGAAATGCAGATGCGGCACGAGCAGGAATGGCGTGCCGAGCACAAGGCTATGCGGAAGGCCGCGCAGGAAGAGTCAGAAAGAAGGCGTGCCGAGTCACAGGTTGTGCAAGTGCAACTCGATCAGCTCAAGCGGGAGGCGGCCGAAGAAACGAAGAAGAGAGAGAAAGCTGTTGCGGACCTTGCTGAGAAGACGGAGAGAGGCGTTCAAGAGCTCAGGGAACAACACAAGGAGACTGAGAAAGCTATAGCCGCGGTAGCTAAACAGCAGGACAAAACCGAGCGATCCCTTCAAGCGTTCATCGATAGTCTGCGCAAAGCAGGGAACGGCCACCTCCGCAACTAGACTTCCGCCTTACAGCCCCCTTCACACATTGAAGCGAAAGTGCACTACATCGCCTTCCTGCATGATGTAGTCTTTGCCTTCCAAACGTAACAACCCTTTCTCGCGCGCGGTGGCGTATGAGCCCGCCGACATCAAGTCCGGATAACTGATCACTTCCGCGCGGATGAAACCGCGTTCGATGTCCGTGTGAATCGTGCCCGCGGCTGTTTGCGCACGCGTGCCCTGCGGGATCGTCCAGGCGCGCACCTCTTTCTCACCCGCCGTCAGAAACGACATCAACCCCAGCAGGTGATAGGCGCCCTTGATCAACCGATCGACGCCGCTGCTCGACACTCCCAGACTCTGAAGGTAATCGAGCCGCTCAGCCGGCGGCAGCGCCACCAGCTCCGCTTCCAATTGCGCGCAGATAACAACACACTCCGCCGCTTCCTGCGCCGCAATTTCCCGCACGGCTTTCACCATCTCGTTCTCATCCGCGTTCGCCAACGTGTTCTCGTCGACGTTCGCTGCATAGATCGTCGGCTTGGTCGTTAACAGAAAGAAGCTGCGGGCGACCGCTCGCTCGTCATCGGTGAGCGCGACAGTCCTGGCTGATCGGCCCGCTTCGAGCGCCGGCTGGATCTTGTCGAGCACTTCAAGCTCCGCACGTGCGACTTTGTCACCACCTTTGAGACTCTTCTGCGCCTTCTCGCGCCGGCGTTCCGCAGTCGCGAGATCTGCCAGCGCCAGCTCGATCTGAATCGTCTCGATGTCCCGCACCGGATCGACTTTCCCCTCGACGTGAATCACGCTCTCGTCTTCAAAACAGCGCACGACCTGGACCACTGTATCAGTCTCGCGAATGTTTGCGAGGAACTGGTTTCCCAATCCCTCACCCTTCGAAGCGCCGCGAACGAGTCCCGCGATGTCTAAAAACTCGACCGTCGCCGGGACGATCACTTCCGTTTTCACCAGGCGCGCCAGCGGCTCGAGCCGTTCGTCCGGCACGGACACCACGCCCACGTTCGGTTCGATCGTCGCGAACGGATAATTAGCGGCCAGCGCCGATTGCTGCGCAGTGAGCGCGTTGAATAGCGTCGACTTGCCCACGTTGGGCAAACCCACAATACCTGCTCTTAACATCTATTTGCCTCGTCCGGGAAAACTAACCGATTGGCGTTGGGGATGCAAAGCAGGTCGATCTCGGTATAATTCAAAACTCGGTTACGACTGCAAACGACCCTCGGCAGATGATTGCTTCTCTCCTACTCGCGCTCCTGGTCACGCTCAGCGGCACAGTGGCCACGTACCTCTACGATGAAGACGCATCACTCGGCTCGAGACTCTGCTCCGGTGCGTGTCTCGGACTGGCGACTCTCGGTTTGACGGGTTTCATAGTCGCTTCCTTCATCGGACTGAGTAACGTCGCAGTCTTGATCAGCGCGGCGATCTGTTGCAGTCCGCTTGCGATACTCAGCGACGCACGCTACACCAACGGGCTCAAAGAAGATCTGCAAGCAACGTCGAGCAGCATTCGTAAATTCATGGTCCGGCCCGACGCAATTTCGGTCGGCTATCTTCTGTTCTACGCCTGCGTCGCACTGGTGATGTGGAAAGTCTTCAGCCGCGCCATGATTTACGACGAGAGCGGCATCAGTACCGGGCTGCTGAATAACTTCGGCGACCTGCCGTTTCACCTGAGCGTCATTACTAGCTTCGCTTACGGCAACAACTTTCCGCCGGAAGATCCAACTTACGCCGGTGTCAGGTTTACTTATCCGTTTATCACCGACTTCGTTTCGGCGGTCTTTGTTCGCTGCGGCGCTGACTTGCGGCAGTCGATGTTCATCGAGAACATTTTCCTCGCCGTCGGATTTGTGGGCCTGCTTCATCGTTGGGCGCTGGTGATCTTGCGCGACAAGCTCGCCGCCGTGATCACGCCGCTGATCGTGCTGCTGAATGGTGGTCTGGGTTGGGGCTTATTGCTCGTACAAGCCGGAACCAACGAGCGCGGGCTTTGGGGCGCGATCATGGATCTGCCGCCTTCGTTTACGGTGATTCCCGAAACCACCTGGCGCTGGGGTAACGCGATCTCGGCGCTGCTGGTCCCACAGCGCGGCTTTCTCATGGGCCTGCCGCTCGCAGTGATCGTGTTTACGCAGTGGTGGCTGGCGACGGAAAGAGAAACACCCGACAAGACAACAGCCAAAGACAAACGAAAGCCGCGCGAGGAGCTAGTGCAAACGCGCGTTCCGCTCTCGCAGCGCCGAATGATTGCTGCCGGCTTCGCAGCCGGACTCCTGCCGCTGGTCCACGCGCACAGTTTTGTAGTGGTGATGGGAATGGGCGCGTGTTTGGCGTTGCTGTTCTTCAGTTGGCGCGAGTGGTTGACGTTTTTCGTGGTCGCTTCGGCCATCGCGGTGCCCCAGTTGGCCTGGTCGACCTTGCACAGCGCCGTCGATGCCAAATCGTTCTTCGCGTTTCAGTTGGGTTGGGATCGAGGCGAGGAGAATCCGATCTGGTTCTGGTTCAAGAACACGGGATTTTTTATCCCGCTGATCATCGCCGCCGTTCTCACCAAGCCCGACGGCTATCTGGTGCGCAAACGGCTGCTGCTTTTTTATCTGCCCTTCACGCTCTGCTTCATCATTCCAAACTTTATTAAGATGGCGCCTTGGATCTGGGACAACATCAAGGTCCTTTATTACTGGTGGCTGGCGTCGGCGCCGCTGGTAGCGCTGCTGCTCGCACGGATGTGGCGGCAGGGGCCGATACTGCGAGTCGCGGCGGCGTTGCTGTTTGTGGTGGTGACGTTTGCGGGCGCGTTGGATGTGATGTCGATCGTAATGCGCTCGGAAAACTACAGCATCTTCGACAAAGCGGGCATTGAGTTTTCCGAACTCGTGAAGGAACGAACACCGCCACGCGCAGTCGTCATTCATGCGCCGGTTCATAACACGCCGGTTTTTCTCACCGGGCGTCGCTCGCTGATGGGCTATCCCGGACACATTTGGACGCACGGTTTGCAGTTTGTGCAGCGCGAGGGTGAAATCAAGCGCATCTATCTCGGCGCACCTGATGCTGAGCCGTTGCTGCGCAAGTATGAAGTCGATTACGCGGTGGTTGGGCCACTGGAGAAACTCGTAGTGCCGGTTAACGAGGGTTTCTTCAGCCGCTTCGAGAAGGTTGGACAAGTTGGCGAATACAGCCTCTACAAAATCAAGTAGTAAAAAGAAGACGCGAACGGCTGAGCCGAAAGACGCTGGTCGCGCGGTGGCTAGCGACGTAGTCGCGGCGCCGGGCGAGATTCCAAACCGCGTCTGGTGGGCCGGCGTCATTCTGATCTTCTTGATTACTGCTTTTCTCCGGCTCTACCATCTCACGCTCGTTCCGCTGCATCACGACGAAGGTGTCAACGGCAATTTTCTCGTCAGGCTCGTTCGCGAGGGTGTTTATAAATACGATCCGGAAAACTACCACGGGCCAACACTCTACTATTTCGCCGCGCTGATTCCCTGGACCTTTCGCTGGTTGTTTGGCACAGCGGCCCGCGAAACTTACGGCTTAACGACTGTTACGATCCGTCTCGTACCGGCCTTCTTCGGACTCGCGACGATCGCGCTCGTCTTTCTGCTGCGACGACGGCTCGGTTCCGTTGCCACACTGAGCGCCGCTTTGCTGCTCGCTCTTTCACCGGGCGCGGTCTACCTGTCGCGTTACTTCATTCACGAAACGCATTTCGTCTTCTTCACGCTCGCGATCGTTGTGTCAGGTGTCTATTTCTACGACAAACGAAATCCGATTTACCTGATAACCGGCGTCGCTTCGGCCGCGCTTCTGTTCGCTACAAAAGAAACGGCGATGATCTCCGTCGGCGTGCTGATCATCGCGCTGGTGGTGATGTATTTCTACATGCGTCTCTTTGGCCGGAAGGGTTCTGCCCGGTCCAAGAGCAAGTACGAGCCGGCGCGAACGTTTGCCGATCGGGTCGACGAGTTTGGCGGACCATTTACCGTGGTAATCTGTCTCGCGTTGAGCGTGGCGGTCGGTTACGCTCTTTACTTCCTCTTGTACACATCGTTTTTGAAGAACCCGGCAGGCCTGGCCGATTCGCTGCAAACCTTCCGCGTCTGGTCGAAGACTGGTTCGACGGCGCACGTGCATCCGATTTATCAATACATTCCGTGGCTCTTCAGCCAGGAGTCGCCGCTGCTTTTGCTCGGCTCGCTCGGCGCCACGTGGGTAGTTTTGAAACCGCGAAACTCGTTCGCGCTCTTCGCGGCGCTGTGGGCCTTCGGTCTCATCGCAGCGTATTCGCTGATTCCGTACAAGACGCCATGGCTGTTGCTGAACTTCATCGTTCCACTCGCGCTGATCGCGGGGTACGCCGTCCAGGCAATTTATGAATGGGACCACCGTCAACTGCGTCTCACCGGCGTACTC
>JBKPPP010000071.1:0-5468 GCA_046733615.1 Acidobacteriota bacterium
GGAAGATCCGTCAGATCTTTCGACATAAGCGGTTTGACTGTCGGCTCCTGGGCCATCACTGTCACCGTCATGAGAAAGAGTAGAACCAGCAATAGTGTCTTGTTCATCATAGTTTTCCTCACTCCTTAAACGGGGAGTTCAGCAAATAGTCCACGGTTGACATCGGCTTGTAGCCCTTTACAAAGCGCTCACCAAAATCACGCGCGAAGTTGTCATACGTCGTGTCCGGACGTGTCTGGACTATACGGCAGACGGCGCGCGTGAATTGTTTCTTCATCTCCAACCGCGGAAACTCCTCCAGGATTGCAGCAACCTCAGTCTCGTTGAGTGCTTCGTAACCCCAGCCGCCCCAATCCAGACCAATACCCATCGTGCTCAGAGCGACCTCGGTCTCTTTATGTAGGGCAATGGAAGGAGTCGAGTTGAGGGCCACCGTGTCCCAGATCAACTGGGCCCGGCGGTCATCAAGTCCCTGATCACGTGCGAACGCACGCGCTGCATTCGCTCCCTCCACTTCAAATCGCAGCGGCCCGTTGAAGTCTTCCGCCAAACCTACGTCGTGAAGGATTGTGGCCACGGCGAGAACTTCGCCATCATGCACAGTCTGATTACGTTGCGCGCTGATTGATGCAAAGAGCCAGGATCGCATCGCATGATTGAACAGGTATGGTTCAGACCGCTCGCGGGCGAACTCGATTGCCCGAGAAATCACTGGCGTGTCGGGTACCGAAATGCCGGCGAGTAAACGTGTCGCAATGCCAATTCGTGTTGCACTCATTTCACGCTCTCTCCCCTGTCGCCCCCACGGCTTTGGTCTCTATTGCTGGAATACGCGCTTCGATCCAGTTCGTAATGTCAGACATCACGAGCTCCTTATCCACATCATTTAGCAGATCGTGATAGTGTCCCTCATAGAGTTTCAGAGTTTTGTCGGTTGAACCGACGTTATCGTAAAAAAATTGGCTACCGCTCGGGTTCGTCGCCTTGTCTTCCGTGCCGTGCAGAATCAGTACGGGAAGTTTGATGAGGGAAAATTCTTCATTGAGCCTACTAGCGGCATCTATCATGACCTTCGCCGTTTGCACCGGCTGAGACTCGCCATGAATGAGCGGGTCATTGTTCATTGATTCGACAACTCTCGGATCCCGGGAGAACATTTCGTTCTTCAGGGTGAACACATGGGTGTGCTTCGTGATGTAACTTAATCCCTTCAGAAACGAAAGAACGATATCCGGTACCGGCAGATCGTACGCGAAGCTCTCGCAGATTAATCCGTCGATCTCTGATGGATGGTCGAGCGTATAAACGCACGAAACGACACCGCCTGCACTGTGACCGAGAACGAACACCGGCAAAGCAGGATTTTCCGATTTCGCGGTTCTGACAAGCGTCGCCACATCATCGGTATAATCTTCCATCTTTTCAACGTAGTAACGCTCGCCTTCCGAACGCCCGCGCCCGCGCAAATCGATCGCATAAACTGCCAAACCTTTCGCCGCGAATTGCTCGCCGACCCACAGATATTGCCCGCTATGCGAATTAAACCCGGGGACGATGACGACCACGGCGCGTGGTTTCCCTTTAGGCTGCCACGAGCGGGTAAAAATTTTCAGTCCGCCGACGCCGTCGAAAGTTGATTCCTTCATTTCAAACCTCCTTACGCGTTTTTGATTGATTCCTTCCGGATCAGGTGTTGGCGACGCGGTACTTCTCCTCCTTAATAAAGGCGAGCAGATCGGCGTTGATCTGATCTTGATGTGTGGCGGTGATGCCGTGCGGTGCGCCCGGGTAATAAATTTCGTTCGCGCCCTTGATCAATTGGGCCGACTTCTGGGCAGAGTTCTTAACCGGAACCACCTGGTCGTCCTCGCCGTGAAGGACCAATGTCGGAATGTCGAACCTCTTGAGGTCCTCAGTGAAGTCTGTCTCAGAAAATGCTTTGATACTCTCGTATGCGTTCTTGAGACCCGCTTGCATGCTCCACATCCAGAACTGATCGAGCAGGCCCTGCGAGACTTTAGAGTCAGGCCGGTTGGCACCGTAAAACGGCGCTGCAAAATCCCTATAAGCCTGCGAACGATCCTTGGAGAGGTTTGCCCGAAAAGTGTCGAACAACTCGATGGGCAGCCCGTCGGGATTGGACGGCGTCTTCAACATAAGTGGCGGCACTGCGGCAATCAAAACGGCCTTGGCGACTCGGCTTGTTCCGTGGCGGCCGATGTATCGCGCGACTTCTCCGCCTCCGGTGGAATGGCCCACCAGTGTGACGTCCTTGAGATCGAGGGCTTCGATCAGCGCAGCGAGATCGTCGGCATAACCGTCCATGTCATTGCGCGAGGAGGCCTGGCTCGACCGGCCATGGCCACGCCGGTCGTGGGCGATCACGCGGAAGCCGTTCTGTTCGAGGAAGAGCATTTGTCCGTCCCACATATCGGCATTCAAGGGCCAACCGTGTGAGAACGTTATGACCGGGCCAGTGCCCCAATCCTTGTAGTAAATCTGCGTTCCATCTTTCGTTGTGATAGTGCTCATTTCGACGCTCTCTTTCTGGTGTTGGACACCTGGTAATTTACGTTGCAAGTTCCTTATCCGAGCTAAGTCGGTACTTGTTCATTCGTCTTCCGCTTTAGAGCCGACTCTAAAGCGGCCAGCAAAACTTCTTCCCTAACCGGTTTCTTAAGAAAAGCAATTGCGCCCGCTGCAACTGCTTCGTCTTGAGTCTTGTCGTCACCTTGTGCAGTGATGATGATGATCGGAATGCTTTGCCCGTCAGCCGCCAACCTCTGCTGCAGCTCAGGGCCGCTTATCCCAGGCAGACGCACGTCCAGGATCGCGCAGTCCGTTTGCAAGGTCGCATCTGAATTAAGAAACTCCTCAGCCGAAGCAAACAATTTGACTTCGAATCCAACGGAAGTGATCAGATTGTCCAGGGCCTCACGGACAGATTGGTCGTCGTCCACAATCGCGATTAGAGGCTTATGCTTCAATCGTTCCTTCCCTTTTTGTCGTTGAGAACTCTTGTTCGGGATGGCGTGAGGTTAAACTTCGGCGAGGCGATTTTCTATCAGACCTTGGTATGAGGCGACTCCGACGGAATACCCAAACGTTCGGCCATGTGCACCAGATCGACAAGCGACTCAGCGCGCATCTTCTGCATGACTTTTCCGCGGTGCTGCTTGACGGTGATTTCGCTGTTATTGAGCTTGAGCGCGATCTGTTTGTTGAGCAGTCCCTGCACGACCAGGCCCATCACCTCGCATTCCTTGGGCGTAAGTTGATCATAATGTTCGCGAAGTTCGGCTAGGTCGGCCCGATCTGCACGGGCCAGACGATCACGTTCGAGTGCTTGATCGATTGCCGCGAGAAGTTCTGAATCACCAACAGGTTTGGTCAGAAACTCTACCGCCCCTGCTTTCATAGCACGCACCGTACTTGGGATATCGCCATGACCGGTGATGAAGATGACCGGAAGATAAATGCCAGCCTCGCTCAACTCACTTTGAAGATCCAATCCTGAAAGACCAGGCATCTGCACGTCCAAAACCAAACACCCGGCCGGATTGCGAGGGCAGTCACGAAGAAAGTCCTGCGCCGCAGCATAGGTCTCTACCGGCTGTCCGATCGAGCTGACAAGATTCTCAAGCGCAAGACGAATCGAGGGATCGTCATCGACAATGAAGATTGTTGCTTTCGTCGCCATCGTCAATCGCTCGCGGCGATAGGTAAAGTGAATTGAAAAGTTACGCCGTACTGGTCATTTGCTTCCGTCCAAAGACGGCCGCCGTGCGCGTCAATGATTGAACGGCTGATCGCCAGGCCCATCCCCATCCCTTCAGGCTTGGTGGTGGAAAAAGCATCGAAAACATGGTGGACCGTTTGCGGATCGATTCCCGGTCCATTATCACTCACTGCGATCCGAACACCGTTATCATTGAAACTTCCGGACGTGATCAGCAATGCTCGCTCTCGATCTTCAATGGTGAGCATTGCCTCGACTGCATTAACGATCAGATTCAACATAACCTGCTGCAACTGAATGCGGTCACCAGGTACTTTTGGGAGATCGTTTGCCAGTACGACACGCAAGTGAATGCTGTGCTGAACCATCTCAGTCTGAGTCAGGGCTACGACTTCATTTATGAACTCGTTTACCTCGATGAGGGTCTTTGACGGAGGTGTTTTTTTGAGCAGTGCTCGAATGCGCGCAATCACCTGACTGGCCCGGTCGCCATCGCGAATAATTAGTTCTGCTGAGTCGTGCGCTTTGGCGAGATTTGGCGGATCCAGCGCTAGCCAACGGAGCGCCGCATTCGCATTCCACACGATCGCTGCAAGCGGTTGGTTGATCTCATGCGCAATCGAAGCTGCCAGTTCACCTACAGTCATTACTCGATTCAAGTGGGCCAGTTCCGCCTGCATCTCGCGCAATTCGGCCTCGGCTTTTTTGCGTTCAGTTATTTCTGCTGAAATCCCAAATAAAGCGTAAGGCTTACCGCTCTCGTTGGAGAGTAAGCTCTTCGTGGTAAGAAAGACGCGATCGCCGCAATCTGTCGTAAATACCTCCTCGGTTTCCGAAGCACTACCTGTTTCAATCACCTGACGATCACTAGCATCGTACGCGGCGGCATTCAGAGGAAACAGATCGAAAGAAGTCTTGCCCAGGATCTCTTGCGACCGCAGTCCTGCCACTTCTTCGAACTTTCGATTAACCAGTACAAAGTGTCCATTCAGATCTTGAACATGAATTACGGCTGACGAGTTATCGAAAATTGCCTGAATCACCCGCTGCGTGTCTCGCAGGGTGTCTTCTGTCCGTTTACGCTCGATACCCTGGGCGATAACCGGCGCTACGGATTCGAGAGCTTCGATGGCGTCCTGATCTAAAGACTGTCGCGCAAACATCGCCAAGACGCCCACCGTTCTGCCTTCAACCAAAAGCGGGTAACCGGCAAACGAAATCATTCCTTCCCGCCGTGCCCATTCCTTGTCGCTGACGCGCTCGTCCGTCTGCACGTGGTTGGTTAAATGGGGTTTCTGCACGGCGGCTATGAAGCCGATTTTGAAACTACCTACGGGAATGCGCGCATGTGCACCATCGAGATGCGTGTAGAGTCCCGCGCTGGCCGCAAGTTCCAGCTCCTTCTGTTCGTTATTAAGCAACCATATGCGCGCGAACGCCGCATCGAGGTGCCGCACGACGGCCGCCGCGCAAATCTGTAGCATTTCGCTCGTAGACTTTTCGCTTTCGCTAACTGCGGCACTAACTTCGGCGTGCAAGACGGCATGGCGCGCTAAGCTTGCCTGCCTATCTTGCAGACGCTTGCGTTCACTGATGTCGCGTGCGATTCCGGTGAAGAAGCGCTGCCCATCATTGGTGAATTCTGCAAATGAGATTTCCAGTGGAATCTCAGCGCCGCTCTTATGCAAGCCGGGCAATTGAACTGCCGCCCAGCCAATATGCTTCCGGC
>JBKPPP010000072.1:0-9739 GCA_046733615.1 Acidobacteriota bacterium
GATCCGCACAACCCGCGCGCGTTTCACGGCGGCGATCTGCGCGGCATCATCAACCACCTTCCGTATCTGAAAGCGCTCGGCGTCACCGCACTCTGGCTCACGCCCTGGCACGACAACTGGAATGGCGTGAATCGCTGCGGCAAGCCGTGGTGCCCGAACACCTACTATCACGGCTATCACGCTATCGATTACTACGCCGTCGAGGATCGTTTCGGCGATCTCGCGATCTTGCGCGAACTGGTCGACAAAGCGCACGCGCTCGGTTTGAAGGTGATCCAGGATCAAGTGGCGAACCACGTCGGCTCGCAGCATCCGTGGGTGAAAGATCCGCCGCTGGCAAACTGGTTCCACGGCACGCTCGCGCAGCATCAGCTCAACAAGTTCAACAACAGCGTGCTGCTCTCGCCGCACGCCAGTCAGCTCGAGGTGCGCAACGTGCTCGACGGCTGGTTCAGCGACGACTTACCCGACATGAACCAGGATGAGCCGGAAGTGGCGCGCTATGAGATTCAGAACGCGCTGTGGTGGGTGGGCGCGACGGGAATAGACGGCATTCGCGAGGACACGATCCAGTACATGCCGCGAACGTTTATTCGCGAGTTGTCGGACGCGCTGCACCGTCAGTACCCAAAGCTGTGGATGGTGGGTGAGGTTTTCGAACGCGACGCGGCGCAGACGGCGTTCTTCATCGGCGGGCACACGAGCTGGGACGGCATCGACACGCGGCTCGATTCGGTCTTCGATTTTGCACTCTGGAATACGTCGCTCAACGTGTTTACGAACAAGCTGCCGGTGCGCGCGCTGCGCGATCAGTTGAAGTACGACGCGCTTTATCCGGATGCGTCGAAGCTCACGGTGCTGGCGAACAATCACGACACGCCGCGGTTCCTGTCGCTCGATGGGGCGACGATAACTGGCGCGATGCTGCATACCGCCTTTGTGCTGAGCACTCGCGGGATACCACAGCTTTATTACGGCGAAGAGATCGCGATGGAAGGAAAGGAAGATCCTGATAACCGTCGCGATTTTCCCGCGAGCGCTTTCGAGATGAGCGGCCGCAAAGCGAAACAGCAGCTAATGTTTGAGTGGACGCGCGCGTGGATTCGTTTGCGGCGGGAGCATTCATCGCTGCGCCAGGGAGCCTTAATTGATCTCGTTTACGACGATAACGTTTACGTTTTTGCGCGCCAGGATTCGACGGAAACGATAGTGATCGGTATTAACCGTCAAAACCAGCCACGCGAAGTGACGCTCCCGTTCAAGTCGATCACAGATCTGCTCGGCGAAGTCCGTGCTGACACGTTTCAGGGCAAAGTAACTTTGCCCCCAAACTCGGCGGTCGCTTTCAAAGTGTCATGAACTTTCCTCGTGCCAGCGGAGTTTTGCTTCACCCGACGTCGTTGCCGGGGAGCTTCGGCGTCGGAGATCTCGGACTGGAGGCGTACAAGTTTGCCGATTTTCTCGTGAGCGCCGGGCAGAGTCTGTGGCAAGTGTTGCCGCTTGGCCCAACGGGTTACGGCGATTCGCCGTACGCGTGCTACTCGGCGTTTGCCGGAAACACGTTGCTGATTAGTCCGGAGAGACTTGTTGATGAAGGACTGTTGGACGGGGATTTAAGACAGGATTTGAATGCGGATAAGGTTGATTTTGGCGAGGCGCACAAGATCAAGAACCAACTGCTGAAGCGCGCCTATCAGAATTACACGAAGACGACCGACACGACGCTGCGCAGCGCCTTCGAAACCTTTGCGCAGCAGGAAGCCGGCTGGCTCGAAGACTACGCGCTCTTTCAAGCGTTGAAGGACGCGCACGACGGCGTAGCCTGGAACGAGTGGGAGCCGGCGCTCGTGCGTCGCACGCCCGCGGCGCTGACGCGCGCTCGCGAAGAACTTCGCGAAGAGATCGAAGCGCAGATGTTCTACCAGTTTCTCTTCTTCCGGCAGTGGTTCGCGTTGAAGAGTTACTGCAACGAAAAGGGTGTGCAGCTAGTCGGCGACCTGCCGATTTTCGTCGCTCAGGACTCGGCGGACGTTTGGACCAATCCCGAGCAGTTCAAGCTCGACAAGGATGGACGGCCGCTGGTCGTTGCCGGCGTGCCGCCGGACTACTTCAGCAGCACAGGCCAGTTGTGGGGCAATCCGCTGTACAACTGGGAGCGCATGCAGGCAGACGGCTTCAAGTGGTGGATCGAGCGCGTGCGCGCGACGCTGAAGGTCGTCGACATCGCGCGCGTGGACCACTTTCGCGGATTCGCCGCGTGCTGGGAAATACCCGGCGGCGATAAGACCGCCGAACGGGGGCAGTGGGTGGAAGCGCCGGGCCGCGAGCTGTTCACCGCGATTCGAAAGACGTTGGGCCAGTTGCCGATCATTGCTGAAGACCTCGGCGTGATTACGCCGGACGTTGTCGCGCTGCGCGAGGAGTTTGGTTTTCCCGGCATGCGAATTCTCCAGTTCGGTTTTGGCGCCGATGCGAAGAATATCGATCTGCCGCACAACTACGTGGCGAATGTGGTCGCGTATACAGGCACGCACGATAACGACACGACGGTGGGTTGGTTTCAGAGTGTCGCGGGCGAAGGCTCGACGCGCACCGAGAAACAGATCGAGCGCGAGCGGCAGTTTTGTCTTGATTACCTGAACAGCGACGGCGACGAGATTCACTGGGATTTCATTCGCGCGGTGTGGGCCTCGGTCGCAAACACAGCGGTGGTGCCGCTTCAGGATCTGCTCGGATTAGGAACCGAGGCGCGCATGAACCTGCCGAACAGCACCGAAGGAAATTGGTCCTGGCGCTACCATGCCGGCGCTTTGACCGAAGCAATCGCCACTCGCCTTAAGCAGTTGACCACACTCTACGGCCGGCTTTTGCTAATTCTGATCTGCTTTTATCTCTGCGCGCTTCCGGCCGTGGCCCAAACACCCGAAATCCAGAAAATTGATCCGCCGAGTTGGTGGACAAGAAGCACCTTCAATCCCATCCGACTCTTGATTCACGGCAAAAACCTGACCGGCGCCAGCATGCGTCCTTCAAATCCGGATGTTCGCGTCGTCGGCCAGCCGAGAGTAAACGAACGCGGAACCTACGCCTTCGTCGATGTCGCGATTGCGCCAGGCGCCCGCGCCGGTCAGCGCAGTCTGACGCTCACCACGCCGCGCGGCTCTACTCGCGCCACCTTTGAAATACTTCCACCCCTGAATCGCCGCGGCCATTTCCAGGGTTTCTCGACCTCCGACGTGCTCTACCTCGTCATGATCGATCGCTTCGCCGACGGCGATCAGTCCAACAACGATCCGCCACAATCGCGCGGGCTCTACGATCGCAACAACAAGTTCTACTACCACGGCGGCGATCTCCAGGGCGTCATCAACAAGTTGCCGTACTTGAAAGACCTCGGCGTCACCGCGATCTGGCTGACGCCGTGGTATGACAACTACGATCGCCTCAACCAGATCGAGTTGAAGGAGAAGAAGCCGAGCACGGGCTTTCACGGCTACAACCCGCAGGACTTCTACGCGGTCGAGGAACACTTCGGGTCCCTGGATAAATTGAAAGAACTTGTAAATGCAGCGCACCAATCGGGAATCAAGATCATTCAGGACCAGGTGATGAATCACACCGGCCCTTACCACCCGTGGGTGGACGATCCGCCGACGCCCACGTGGTTCAACGGCACGAAAGCGAAGCACCTCAACAACGTCTTTCAAACCTGGGTGCTGCACGATCCGCGCCCGGTCGAGCAGTTGAAACGCGAAACGATGGAGGGCTGGTTCCTCGACTTCCTTCCCGATCTCAATCAGCACGACGCGGAAGTCTCGCGCTACTTGATCCAAAACACCCTCTGGTGGATCGGCGTAACGGGCCTCGACGGCATTCGTATGGATACCTGGCAGTACGTGCCGAATGATTTCTGGCGCGACTGGAATGCGGCCGTGAAGCGTGAGTTTCCCGAGTTCAGAGTTGTCGGCGAGGTGAAGGACGGCGACGTCGTGCACACGTCGTACTTTCAGCGGGAGGTCGAGTCGCTACTTGATTTTCCGCTGTTCTATTCGATCCGGCACGCCTTTGCCGAAGGTAAATCGTTGGACGTTGTGCCAAAGACGCTGGCGCGAGATTACCTCTACAAGAACTCCGACATTCTGGTGACGCTGCTCGGCGGTCACGACGATGGGCGCTTCATGAGCGAGCATGGCGCGACGATCGAGGGACTCAAGCTGGCGCATGTGTTTCTACTGACGACCCGAGGAATTCCGCAGCTTTACTACGGCGACGAGATCGCGATGACTGGTCCGGATGAGCCGACGACGCGCGGCGACTTTCCCGGTGGCCCGCGCACGAAAGAGGAGCAGGACCTGTTTGCTTACGTTCGTAATTTGATCCGGCTGCGACACGATCTCGCGTCACTGCGATTCGGAACGTTGACTAATCTGTACGTGTCGGAGCAGCAGTATGCGTACGCGCGAGGCGGAAATGTGATCGTTGTGCTGAACAACAAAAACGACCCGGCGGAGATCGAGTTTGCAGTGAATTTCAAGAATGAGACGGTGCTGCACGACCTGCTGGGAGGTAGTAAGGATCTTATCGTCACTAATCGTAGAGTTCGCGTCAGCTTGGCGAAGAGATCCGCAGCGATCTTCGTGAAGAAGAATCCGTAGGTCAGGAAGGACCGGTAGATGCAAAAACCACGCTTGAGCTTCTGGCAGATCTGGAACATGAGCTTCGGTTTTCTGGGCATCCAGTTTGGCTGGGGCTTGCAGCTCGCCAACATGAGCCCGATCTACAAGTACCTGCATGCTGAAGAGAGCTCGCTTCCTTACCTCTGGCTTGCCGGCCCGATTACCGGGCTCGTGATTCAACCGATCATCGGCTCGATGAGCGATCGCACATGGAATCGACTCGGCCGCCGGCGTCCTTATTTTCTCACCGGCGCCATTCTCGCCAGCGTCGCACTCTTCTTCATGCCCGATTCCTCCGCCGTCTGGATGGCGGCGGGACTGCTTTGGATTCTCGACGCGAGCATTAACATCACGATGGAGCCGTTCCGCGCGTTTGTCGCGGATAAGCTGCCGGAAGAACAGCGCACGCTGGGATTCGTGATGCAGAGTTGGTTCATAGGCATCGGTCAGACGCTGGCCAATGGTCTGCCATACCTCTTCACCGCGCTCGGCGTGGTCGGCGTGATGGCAACGGGCATCCCGCTTTCAGTCGATTACTCATTCAAGATCGGCGCGATCGTTTTTCTGCTGGCGGTGATTTGGACAGTGGCGACGACCAGCGAGTATCCACCGGAAGACGTCGAAGAGTTCAATCGTCTGCGACGCGAGAGAAAGGGAATTGCGGCGGGTTTTGCCGAGATTTTCTCATCTCTCTCCGAGATGCCCACCACGATGAAGCAACTGGCGGTGGTCCAGTTCTTCACCTGGTTTGCATTGCCCTGCATGTGGCAATTCTTCGGGCTCGCGGTTGCGCGTCACGTCTTCAACGCGCCGGATGAGAAAGCGCCGATGTTTGCGCAAGGCACTGAGTGGGGCGGACTCTGTTTCGCCGTTTACAACGTGGTCTGTTTCAACATCGCGTTTCTTTTGCCGGGGTTGGCGAAGCGCACCAGCCGCAAGACGGTCCACATGATCGCGCTGATGTGCGGCGGCGCGGGTTTGATCTCCGTGCTGGTCATCAGCAGCAAGTGGCTACTGTTTCTCAGTATGGCAGGTGTTGGGATCGCATGGGCGTCGATCCTCTCGATGCCGTACGTAATTCTCTCGACGGCGGTGCCGCCGGCGCGCATGGGCGTTTACATGGGCGTGTTCAATCTGTTCATCGTGATTCCCCAGATTGTTATGTCGCTGATCGTGCCGAACATCTTCAACAACGTTCTCGGCGGCGATCCGCGCAACGCGGTCGTGCTCGGTGGTTTGAGTCTGCTGGTGGCGGCAGCGTCAGTGTTGATCGTGCGTGACGTTCGTGAAAATCCTGCTTAAATTTTCCTTATTCCTCATTCTGGTGTTATGGCCGAGCATCGCCCGGCCGCAGCCCTATTCACGTGTCATCCCTGATTGGTTGCTGCGGGGCGTTATCTACGAGATCTATCCGCGCTCGTTTTCCAAAGAAGGAAACTTCAACGGGATCACTGCCCGTCTCGATGAGCTGAAAGACCTCGGAGTGTCGATTCTCTGGTTGATGCCCATCCACCCGATTGGCCGGGAAAAGAAGAAGGGAACGATCGGTAGCCCGTACGCGGTGCGGGATTACTACGCGATCAATCCCGATTACGGAACAGCAGACGATCTGAAGCTGCTGGTGCGCGAAGCGCACGCGCGCCACATGCAGGTGATCATCGACATCGTCGCCAACCACACGTCGTGGGACAACGAGTTGATGAAGCAGCACCCGGAGTTTTACAAGCGCGACGCAAAAGGCAACATCATTTCTCCGCACGATTGGTATGACGTGGCGGCGCTGGATTACAAAAATCCGGAGCTGCGCCGCTACATGATCGACATGCTGAAGTACTGGCTGCGGGAGTTCAATCTCGACGGCTTTCGCTGTGACGTGGCCGCCGAAGTGCCGACAGATTTTTGGGAGAGCGCGCGTGCTGAGCTGGACCAGGTCAAGCCGGACATCATGATGCTGGCCGAAGCGCACAAGCCTGAGCTCCACGTGAAAGCTTTCGATATCGACTACTCGTGGCCGCTGCACAGCGCGCTCCGAGAGGTTTTGCAGGGACGTGCGCCCGCGTCGAAGCTCCGTGAAACGTGGGAGAAGGACCTGAAGGAGTGGCCGTCCTTCTCGTTGCACATGCGCTTTTCTGACAATCACGACGAGCGCCGTTTGATTAAACGTTTCGGGGAGCGCCCAGCTTTGGCGGCGTCGGCGTTGATTTTGCTGATGGACGGAGTGCCGATGCTCTACAACGGCATGGAAGTCGGCGACACCACTGAATCCGGGGCGCCCGAGCTGTTTGAGAAGTTGCCGATCAACTGGGGCGACGGCGAGAGGCATCCCGAAATTCGGCGTTTCTACAAAAAGCTGATTGCGACGCGTCGTTCGAGCGAGGCATTGTGGACCGGCAGACTCGAGTGGGTAAACAACTCTGACGAGTCGCGCGTCGTTTCCTTTCAACGACTCGCCTCCACCGATTATGGCGATCAGGAAGCGTTGGTGGCGATCAATTTATCCGACCGGCCTTTCAACGGAACGGTCCATGGCGCTCCGCTCAAGCTGGAGGCGTGGGAGTACAAAATATTTAACAATTTGCCGGTCGGGCCGGGCGATGACGCGCACTGGCCCACCGCCGCGAAAAATGGATTCGGCACGGCCTTCTCCTCGGCCTCGAAGGTGTGGTTCACGCTGGCAAATGGTGTGATGACCGAAGTCTTCGCACCGACGATCGACGTGCCAAACGTTGAGAACCTGCAACTGATGGTCGCCACGGAGTCGAGAGTCGAGAATGAGATCGACGACACGACACATCGCATGGAGCTGCCGGATTCGAGCTCGCTGACCTTCCGCCAGGTGAACACCGCGAAGTCGGGCCAGTACACGATCGAGAAGACGTACGTCACTGATCCGCGTCGCAGCACGGTGCTGATCGATCTGGAAGTGGAAAGCCGCATCCCGGCGAGTCTTTATCTTTACTACGATCCGTCAATGAGCGACAGCGGAATGCACGATAACGCCCAGACGATCGACGATGAGCTCGCTGTCACTGACGGCCTCAGCGCATCGGTGTTGCTCACGACCTGCGGCACTCCGTTTTCGAATGGATATCGCGGAAACGAAGATGGCCTGAAGGAGTTGCGTGAAAAACGGCCGCTCGTGGTTCGCCGTTCCGCGGCTAATGGCAATGTCGTGCAGGTTGTGCGGTTAAGGCAGTCGGTTAACCAGAAGCCGTTCAAGTTGCGCTGCACGATCGGGTTGGGATTTGAAGACACGATCGAAAACGCGCGGAAAGCAGTGCGCGGTTCACTTAGGGCGGGCTTCGCTGCCGTGAGACAAGAATATGAGGCGGGCTGGCGCGAGTACGTGGCGCGTTTGCCTCGAGTCGAGGCAAAGTACCAGCGTGAATTCAACATGGCGGCGATGGTGTTGCGCGGACTGGAAGACAAAAGGTTTCCCGGCGCCATCATCGCTTCGCCGTCGTCGCCCTGGGGTGGCGGGCCGAATGCAAACGAGCCGACGGTCACCGGCTATCACGCGTTTTGGTCGCGCGATCTTTATCACATTGCGACTGCGTTCATAGCGCTCGGCGATCGCGCCACAGCGAATCGGATCCTCGACTACCTGTTTCGCGTGCAGCAAAGACCTGACGGCAGCTTCCCGCGAAATACCTGGGTTGGCGGCCAACAGATCGGCAACGCTTTGCAGATGGACCAGGTCGCGCTGCCTCTCGTTCTCGCCTACCAACTCAAACGCACCGATCGCGACACGTGGCAGAAACACGTCAAACCCGCCGCGGATCTGCTTGTGCGGCGCGGACCGCAAACTAACCAGGATCGTTGGGAAGAGAAGTCGGGGTATTTCCACGCGACTGTGGCGGCGGAGATTGCGGGGCTTGTTTGTGCCGCCGAAATCGCGAAGGTCAACGGCGACACCAGCTCGGCGAACACTTATCTTCGCATCGCCGACGATTGGGCGCGAAACATCGAGCCAATAAACATGTCGGTGATTGACGCCGGGTTTCTGGAGCTGGTGCGTCTCGGTATCAAAGCGCCGAACGATCCAATGATCGTCGACGCGCTGAAGTTGGTCGACGAAAAGATCAAAGTTACAACCCCCTCAGGAGACGCGTGGTATCGCTACAACGGCGACGCCTACGGCGAAACCGCAACCGGCGGCGACTTCGATGGCCGCAACGGTATCGGGCGTCTTTGGACCCTGCTCACCGGCGAACGCGGTGAATACGAGATCGCCGTCGGCGATCTTGCGAGTGCACGAAAGCGACTCGACACACTGGCCGCATTCGCTAACGACGGCCTGATGATTCCCGAACAGGTTTGGGACCGAGCCGAAGCGCCACCCGGTTTTCGTTTCGGCGCGGGCACGGGATCCGCGACACCCCTGGCGTGGTCCATGGCGCAGTTCATCCGCCTGGCAATGAACCTGAAGCAAGGTCGCAACCTGGAGACACCGGACGTGGTCGCGCGACGCTACCTTTCGAAATGAGCGACGGATCTAAAAACCTGATCTTCGCAGCCGATCTCGGCGGCACGCACCTGCGCGCCGCGTTAGTTGATGAAGACGGCAACATTCACTTTCGCACCAAGCAGAACACGCCGCAGGGAACGAACCCGCACGACATTGTGCAGGCGGTTGTGAATGCGGTCCGCGAATGCGAAAGCCAGGCGGCGGACGGAATCCGCGCAGTGTCACTCGTTGTTCCCGGAACAGTCGACGTCGAAAAAGGCATGGTCGTGAAGGCGCCGAATCTTCCGTGTCTCGATCGCTTTCCCCTCAGCGCCACGCTGACTGGCCAACTCGGTCTGCCCGCCATACTCGAGAACGACGCAAATGCAGCCGCCGTCGGCGAGATGTGGCAGGGCGCGGCGCGCGGCTGTCACACGATAATCTGCGTCACGCTCGGCACGGGCGTCGGCGGCGGGATCATTTTGGACGGCAAGTTGTGGCGCGGTGTTGACGGCGCGGCCGCGGAGATCGGTCACATGTGCGTCGATCCATTCGGCGGCGTGGCTTGCACGTGCGGGAGTCGCGGCTGTCTCGAAGTGTTTGCGTCGGCGACTGC
>JBKPPP010000073.1:0-8508 GCA_046733615.1 Acidobacteriota bacterium
GCGTCGGCGAGCAGAAACTCGACCGTGCCCGCGCCCGTGTAATTCACGATGCGCGCGATCTTCACCGCGGCTTCGCCCATTTGCCGGCGCAGCTCCGGATCGTTGATCGGCGACGGACACTCCTCGACCACTTTCTGATGACGCCGCTGAATCGAGCACTCGCGCTCGCCCAGATGAACCACGTTGCCGTGATTGTCGGCGAAGATCTGGATCTCGATGTGACGCGGACGTTCGACAGCCTTTTCCAGATATAGCGAAGGGTCGCCGAACGCCGCGGCCGCTTCCGCCTGTGCCGTCTCAAACGCGGAGCGCAGATCGCCGGCGTTGCTGACGAGTCGCATCCCTTTGCCGCCGCCACCTGCGGCCGCCTTCAACATCACCGGATAGCCAAACTCCTCGGCCGTCCGGCTCGCTTCGTCAACTGAAGTCAACGCCGCGACTGTCCCGGGTACGATCGGCACACCCGCATGGATCGCCGCGCGCCGCGCGCTCGTCTTCGAGCCCATGACCTCCATTGCTTCCGCCGGTGGACCGATGAACGTCAGACCTGCAGCCGTAACCGCACGAGCGAAATCTGCGTTTTCAGCGAGAAAGCCGTAACCCGGATGGACCGCTTCGGCGCCGGTTGTTTTCGCAGCGGCAATCACAGCGTCGATGTTCAGATAACTCTCGGTGGAAGCCGCCGGCCCGATGCACACGGCTTCATCAGCCATGCGCACGTGCAGACTCTCGGCGTCGACTTCGGAGTAAACCGCTACTGGCGAGATACCGAGCTCGCGACACGCACGAATTATGCGAACGGCGATCTCGCCGCGGTTGGCAATCAGGACCTTGCGAAACATGTTTCAGCCTGGATTGTACACGGATCACACCACGATCGAGTTAGCGGGCTGCTTTGGATCGTAGCGCACGATGATCTGCTTGCCCGGCGCGTAGTCGATCTGGCGTTGTTGTTGAAGCTCACTCAGCGCCTGGGACGACTCGTACTGAACTCCCGCGAGTGTGTAGGTGTAAGTGACTTGGATGATCTGGCCGGCGGCGTTGGAAACAGCGTCGATGATCGAGCCGTCGGCCATGCGGCCGGTGCGGGAGAGACGCGAGATTCGTGAGGCTTCGTCTTCGGTTTTTTTACGGAATCGATCGAGAAACGACATTGCGTCGCTTTTAAGGCTCGAGAGCTACGGCGGAGACTGAGCGGCCAACGCCGCCCTTGGCGATGTCTGACCAGCGCACGAGCATGCCGTCGTACCCGACCCAGTCGTCCTCGTTGCCGAGGATCTTGTCTTCGCCCGGCAGGCGGAGCACGAATTGATTGAAAGCGAAACCGCCCTGCGGAGTGTCGTCCGTCGCGGCGGTGAACGAGGCATTTCGGACTGCGGCGCCGCGGAGTCCCCGCGACTTCTCACTACCCACGGCAGCGACGTAAACACTGGGCTTGTAGCCGTTCGGATCGAGACTATCGAGCGCCTCGGAGAGCGTGCCGTACGGGTCGGGAATACGTTCGCGCAGTTCTCTGAAGTCTGCCGGATAAGTGTGATACTTGATCCGGTATTCGGTGGCGGCTGCCTCAAACGTGTGCCAGTAAGCGCGGATGGTTGCTTCTTTGGCGAGCTTACGCTGCTCCAGGCGTGCGGGAACCGTGATGCCGATCAGCAGCACGATCAGAAAAGCTACGGTTGAAGAGGCGAGCAGTCCGCCGCGCGCGTGTTTCAGGCCGCAGAATTTTTCTGGTTGTTGGGCGATGGAGCGGTAGAGTTTTCGTCCAAACCAGAGGCTGACGAACATCACGGGGATCGAGATCCACTTCAAGCGCCAGGCGGCAGTCTCGCCGGCGGCGACCCACGACCAGAACTCCGTCCAGCCCTTGCCGCGTTGAAACATCGCGATGACGGTCTGGATCAGGAAGACGAGAGCGATGAGTGAACCACTGGCGACGAGCACGAGGGCCCGGCCGTAGGAGGGCAATTCGTAAGCTGGCTTTGGGAGGGGCTCGCCGACAGCGCGCGCGCCACACTGTTTACAACCGCTGCTCAGTGCTCCATGAAACTTGAAGCCGCAGCACGGACAGGTACTCAAGGTTCCACCTTTCGATCAATATAGGTCCACTTGGGCCTGTAGGACCTATTAACGGCAGCCTCAGCCTCTGCGTTCGCGGTTTTTGGCTCTACCCGGCTTAGTTCGCGCCACGTGTGGTACATGCGGTGCGCAAACGTCCAATAGGAGCCGATGGCCAGGACCCACAAAACGGCCGGCATCCGATTGGCGAAGAAGTTATTCGAACCAGGATGAGTACTGAGCGCTCCGATAATAAAAAGTACGACGCGTTCTGGGCGGCGGAGAAAGCCTACGTCACACTTGGGAATCAAACTTTCCGCCCGCGCGCTGGCGTAGCTTACCATAACCGAGCCCATTAGTCCGGCGCCCGCGAGAAAAACGTTAAGAGTTGAGTGGGATTCGATATCGCGGGCGTAAAAGACCATCAGGCCGACGAAGACCACCATGTCCGAAAGGCGGTCCAGCGAGGAGTCGAGAAAGCCGCCAAAACGGGTTACGCGGCCGGAAAGGCGGGCCACCTGGCCGTCGAGCATGTCGAAAAGATTGGCGACAATGAGCGCGATCCCGGCCCAGAAGAAGCGGCCCGTGCCAAAAAGAAGACCGCACCCGACGTTCAGAGCCACGCCGATGACGGTCAGAATGTTGGGATTGATGTGTCCCATGGCGAGCCAGCGCACCATGGCATCGATGATTCGCTGGGCGCCGCGCCCGATACTTGCCCCAAACATTTACTAGCTTACGTTAACTCCTTGCCGGAATCAGCCCTTATCTGCGCGATTATGCCTGAAAAGCCTCGGAAGTCCAGAGATTACACACAAACGTTACCCTTGGCCGTACCCTTCCGCACACGCCATCTCGCTCCCTGGCCGCTATAACTGCTAGCTTTCGCCCACGACCTTCGGCTACGACGTTCGGCTAAGATCTTCGCTTTGACTTCAGTCACGAAGCCGCAGCGAAGAGTCTCTCGTGAGAAACCCGTAGCGAGATCATATCGAAAGCCGCCGTGCAAATCCGCGGCCGATTAACTTTGGGCGGCGTCGAGTTCGTCGTGTAGCGTTCGCAACTGCCGGATCTCGAAGCTGCGGGCGCCGGACGGTGTGCGGACCGTCACCTCGTCGCCTTCCGTTTTACCCATCAAACTGCGGCCGACCGGCGAGGTGGTCGAGATGAGCCCCTGCGCGGGATCGCTCTCCTCGGGAGTCACCAAGCGGTATGTCACCTCTTCATCTTTTTCAGCGTCGTACAGCACGAGCGTTGAACCGTAGGAGGCCTTATCTCGCGGCACTTTGTTCGGATCGATAGACGCGATCTCGCTGATTCGTTGACGCAGCTCTACGATGCGGGCCTTGACGACATTCTGGCGATCCAGCGCCGCGCGGTATTCCGAGTTCTCGCGCAGGTCACCGAATTCGAGCGCCCGTTTGATCTCCTTCGGCAAGTGGATGCGGAGTTCGCTTTCCAGTTCGTCGAGCTCTGACTGGAGCTTCTCTTTGATTGGCTGTGACAACGATTCACCCTCTTCTGCTATGCGTCATAGCGGCTTATGATAAGTGGCCTCGTCTGGAGCGCCAAAGGAAATTCCCGTATCACGCGCCGTCCGCACGAGCTGCCCATTCGGGGGCACCGTCTTGATATTCTTGATCGCGTCCGTCAGGGGAACGCTCACGACGTCTCCCGCCTGCAACGCCACCATCACACCGCGTTCACCATTCGCCAGCGCACGCACCGCGCACGAACCGAAGTTCGTCGCCAGCATGCGATCGAAAGCGTTGGGCCGTCCGCCGCGTTGCAAATGACCAAGCACGACGCAACGCGTCTCGCGTCCCGTAAGCTTTTGCAGATCGCGTTGCAAGTGCTGACCGATTCCACCCAGACGCGGCGCATGAGACGGGTCGCCGGTGTCCTGGTAGATCAGGTCGTGCCCGATCTCGATGGCCCCTTCCGCGACCACGATAATACTAAAATTCGACCCTGCTTTATCACGTGCACGGATCTTTTCCGCGACCATCTCGGTCGAGAACGGAATTTCCGGAATCAGGATCACGTCAGCGCCACCCGCGATGCCGGAATGAAGCGCGATCCAGCCCGCGTGCCGGCCCATCACTTCCAGAATCATGACCCGATCGTGCGACTCGGCAGTTGTGTGCAGACGGTCCAGCGCTTCAGTCGCGATGTCGAGCGCGGTGACAAAGCCGAACGTCAGTTCGGTGCACGCGAGATCGTTGTCGATCGTCTTCGGTACGCCGCAAACGGGGATGTCGCGTTTATTAAACTCGTTGCCGATCGTGAGTGTTCCTTCGCCGCCGAGGATCACCAGCGCGTCGATGCCGAGGACGCGCATGTTCGAGATGGCCTCCTCGTAAACGCTGTCCATGCTTTGCGGCTCGCCGTTGCGTTCGCGTTCGACAAACTTACCGCGATTGCGCGTGCCGAGGATAGTTCCGCCGCGCGGCAGCAATCCGCGCACTTCACTCGGCGACAGCAAGCGTGTCTGGGTCGCGCCGAGTAGACCTTCGAAACCATCTTCAATGCCGATGACCCGCATTCCGTGCTCGCAAGTGGCGGTTTTGACCACGGCGCGAATGACGGCGTTGAGGCCAGGCGCGTCGCCGCCTCCGGTCAGGATTCCGATGGTTCCGAACATGGTTTAAGAGTCTAACATTGCCAATTGCGAATTGCCGATGGGCAATTTGTAGTCATTCGCGATTTGGCGTAGCATACGCGCATCTTGGAAATCGACGACGACGCAAAAGAGATTGTCCGCGAGATCGGCAGCGCGATAAACGAGTCGGTGGAGAACTCGACGAAGGTGGCGGAAGCCATCGAACGTTTGCGCGAAGCGGGTTACGAAATGGAACTTACGCTGCGGCTCGAGATTGGGCTGCGGCCTCACGCGGGCGACGACGACAGCGACAGCGAAGCCGCCAGCCTCAATCTTACTGAAGAAGATCTCCAAGTCCTCCAGCGCATGAAGATCAGGATCGATCCCGAGAAGTAAGCTCACTGCCGAAACCGCACGCAACCATCAACGCACGCTGAACCTCAGGCCACCGCTGATCGGGAAGATTACAAATCACGCCCGAAATGCGATCACGTTGTGCCAGCGAGATGTGGTCAAAATTCAGCGCGCACGTAACCGGCATCCTGTCATCCGGCGTTAAAACGATTTCGGTCGTCAGACCGCGAATCGTGCGGGTAACAGGGATGACGATGACTTCGTTCAGATGCTCGATAACCATCGCGAGTGAGAATCAGTACGGGCCGGCGTTTGTCCGGATTTCGAAAAGTGTACCAGCGAACCTCGCCACGTCTCACGCGATGTTCTCCCAACCATCAGCGTCCCATGCGAGTGGGTCATCATCGGTTGAGAACTCGGACGCCGCCGCGGGATGCGCTTGATACGCCGCCGTATCAGTAGCGGGGATTAGACGAGCCAAAGCCTTACCGTTCTCCGTGATGATTACTTCGCCGCCCTCCGCAGTGGTGGCGATCAAATCGAAGAAGTGATCTTTGGCCTCGTCAATGTTCACGGTGTGAATTGTCACGAAGACATGATAGGTTCCGGCAGTGAAGGGCGTCAACGAAGAGGATCAGAGTTTCTGAAGCCAACTTGCGAGAAGAGCGCCGGTCTACTCTTCTCGCACCAGGCTGGTTCGCTCCCTACTCAGGTACTTCGTCACTCCCGGTCAGTGATTGTTGTCGCAGCGCGGCGGCGCCGAGGAGGCCGCCCATGCCCATCGATTCCACTGCACTGCTCGGAACGAGCATCAGAGCGCCTTTCTCCTTGAGACCTTCGTAGAGCATGTTCATCGCGCGCAGGTGCAGCGCCGTCGGGTTGTCGCGATAAGATCGGGCCGCAGTCTCGAACGAATGGGCAATCTCGACTTCGGCTTGGCCCAGAATGATGCGCGCCTGTTTCTCACGCGCTGCCTGCGCCTCGCGCGACATCGCGTCCTGTAGCGCCGCCGGAATGATCACGTCGCGCATCTCCACCGATTGCACGGTGACGCCCCACGGATTCGAGCGTTCGTCGATCAGTTGCTGCAACTCCTCTTCGATCCGTTCCCGGCCGCGCAGCAGATCGGTCAACGACGTGCGACCGATGATGTCGCGCAACGCAGTCTGCGCCGCCCAGCTAACCGCCTGCGGGTAGTTTTGCACTTCGAGCGCCGCCTTCTCGGGATCGTAGACCATCCAGAAGAGCACCGCGTCGACATTCACCGGCACCGTGTCGGACGTCAACGTCTCTTCCGCCGCGAAGCTGGTCGTGATCACACGCTGATCGACCCACGCCGAAACCGTGTCGACAAACGGAATGATCCAGAACAAACCCGGACCGCGCAGTCCGACGTAACGACCGAGTCGCAACACCACGGCACGGTCCCACTGCCGCGCGATCTTCGGCGACTGCGCCAGCAGCAAACCCAGAAAAATACTCACGACGAGCGGCGCGAAATTCAGCAACGACCAGGTGAGCAGACCGCCGAGCAGGATCGGCGTCAGAAAAGCCACCGCGGAAACGACGTTGATTCGGGGCGTGTCGGTGGCGGGTAAGTTACTCCTGGTTTGCACCAGGCTAGTCATCGAGCTGGACATTTTTCGTAGTCTCCTTCTTGCGCCGGCTTTGAAGTTGGTCAAGCAGATCGTCGAGCGAAAAGCCCATTGCGCCCGCTTCTTCGAGGAAGCGGTCGACGAGTTCCGACAAATGCTTTTCGTGCTCTTCGCCATGCTCTGCCGCGAAATGGCGGGCGCTCACAAACGTTCCCACGCCTCTTCGTGTTTCGAGGATCCCGCTGCGTTCCAACTCGGCGTAGACCTTGGCGACCGTGTTGGCATTGACGCGCAGCTCGACCGCCAACTGGCGGACGGTGGGCAGTTGTTCCCCGATCCGCAGCCGCCCGGTCGCAATCGCGAAGCGAATCGCTCGCGTCAGTTGCGCGTAGAGCGGCATGGGGTGCGAAGGGCTCAATGAGAAGATTTGAGTCATTTCGAAGTTGTACTACGAGGCTAGTACAAGTAGGGTTTCAAAAAATTGGATCCGGGGTTGAGGCGGGTGCGAAAAGTCTGAGATTTGGCGGAAAGAGGGCCGTGTGGTATCTTGTGCGGCTCTTAAACCTGCCAGTTTTGTTTGCCTTTATCGGTCGAAAGGGAGTTCAGGGACTGTATGTCTACGCCTAATGGAAACGTGAGCGCCGACGGTCACCACGTCGGCAAAGTCGTGCAAATCATCGGCCCCGTGCTGGACGTGGAATTCGAGGGAGAGTACCTCCCGCCAATCTACCAGGCGCTGCGAGTCACCTCGGACGGCTTCGACGTGCCGACCGCTATCGACGTCATCGCGGAAGTGCAGCAGCACCTCGGCGAAGGCCGCGTGCGAACCGTCTCGATGTTGCCAACGGACGGCATGGTGCGCGGCATGAAGGCCATCGACACCGGCGGGCCAATCACGATGCCGGTTGGCGAAGGCACACTCGGACGCATTCTGAACGTCATCGGCGAGCCCGTCGACACACTTGGTCCCGTGACGTACGAGAAGCGTTACCCCATCCACCGCCACGCTCCGACGTTCGAAGAGCAGTCGACCGAATTGCAGATGTTTGAAACGGGCATCAAGGTCATCGACCTGATCCAACCGTTTCTGCGCGGCGGCAAGATCGGTCTGTTCGGCGGCGCGGGTGTCGGCAAGACCGTCATCGTGATGGAGTTGATCAATAACATCGCGAAAGCACGCTCCGGTTTCTCGGTGTTCGCAGGCGTCGGCGAGCGAACGCGCGAAGGCAACGACCTGCTGAGGGAAATGGTCGAGTCGCAGGTTATCCAGTTTGGCGACGCGTTCAACAAGAACTTCCACGACACGGGAAAGTTCGATCTGACGAAGGTCGACATGAAGACCATCGGAAAGTCGAAAGTGGCGCTCATTTACGGTCAGATGACCGAACCGCCCGGCGCGCGTCTGCGCGTGGCGCTTTCGGGCCTGACGGTCGCCGAGTACTTCCGCGACCAGGGACTCGACGTGCTGCTGTTCATCGACAACATCTTCCGCTTCACGCAGGCGGGTTCGGAAGTGTCGGCGTTGCTGGGCCGCATGCCTTCGGCCGTGGGTTACCAGCCAAACCTCGCCACCGAAATGGGCGAAATGCAGGAGCGCATCACGTCTACCAAGACGGGTTCAGTAACTTCGATTCAGGCCGTTTACGTGCCCGCCGACGACTACACCGATCCGGCGCCCGCGACAACGTTCGCGCACCTCGACGCAGTCACCGCACTCTCGCGACAGATCGTGGAGCTCGGCATTTATCCGGCGGTCGATCCGCTCGCTTCGTCGTCACGCATTCTCGATCCGCGCATCATCGGCCAGGAACACTACGACACCGCGCAGGACGTGAAGCGCGTGTTGCAGCGTTATAAAGATCTTCAGGACATCATCGCGATTCTGGGTCTCGACGAGCTTTC
>JBKPPP010000074.1:0-15644 GCA_046733615.1 Acidobacteriota bacterium
GTCGTGCTGGCGATCTACGTGCTCGCCTTCACCGGCGGTTGAACGAAGGAGTTGAAGGCGTATCAGGCTGATATCGCCAAGTTCGATACCACCGACACACAGGTTTTTGGCATGAGTGTCGACAGCGTTCCCGCCAACCGCGAGTTTGCCAAGCAGCTCGGAATCACTTTTCCGCTACTCAGCGATTTCAAACGCACCGTCGTTAAGGATTACGGTGTCTTCAACGAAGAACAGGGCTTCGGCAATCGCGCCACCTTCGTGATCGACAAAGAAGGCATCATTCAGCACATCGACGAGGGCAACGTCGCGATCGATCCGACTACGGTCGTCGATGCGTGCAACATCCTCCAACATAAGAAAGAGAAAGCCGCGACGTCGCCTTAGTCGCAAAGCGTCATTCATCTTTCTGCGAGCAGGAGAGCCGGCGCAAAACTATTTGAGTCATCACCACGTGATTCATTCTTTGCTTCGGCTCACACTCGCCTTCCTGCTGTTAACCACCTCCGCACTCGCACAACAAGCAACACCAACCGCCGCTGAGTTGGTACAGGCCTTCTCCGGAGTCAAAGGAGTGCCGGAGTGGGAACCGCGAAGCTTTGAGTTCTCCGCGTCAGGTTACAAGTACGAGATATCGAGAGACGGCCGCGGCGTCAGGACCGGCGGCGGAACTGCTGCTCGCCGTTTCAATCTGCGTTTGGACCATGATTCGGGTTTGCAGGCCACGCTCTATTACGCGGAGCACGAGCGCGACCTGTTGCTGATGGGCCAGATAGGCGACATCGAGTATGCATCAGGTTTCATCGCCAGGCTCGACGGGCGAACTCTGAGACTGAAATGGAAACGGTCATTGCCGGGATTCAACGTTGGAGCCGGCTTGATCGAAGGTCAGTATGCTTACGTGACCACGATCGGATTTGTCGGAAAAGTTGACCTTCAATCAGGCGCGTTTGCCTGGAAGCACCACGATCTATATAGCAACGAAGAAGCCCACTTCAACAGCTTCCGCCTGCCGGCACTGGAAGCCAACTCCGTGCTGTTCAAAGAAGAACCCGTCTCGAAGAAACCGCCGAAGACCATCAAAGTGGACAAGCGCAGCGGCAAAATACTCTCTATCACTAGCCAAGACGGTCCACTGTAAACCCGCGCCTTAAATCTGGCTTTTCGAAAACAGTCTGCCTTATACTCTCACCCTCGGCGAACCCGCCGGGAACAGTCAAGCCAAAGCTTTCGCGGTTCAAACCCAACAATGTAGGTGCTGCCTTGAAGCCCCAACGCCGCTGCCTTCTCGTTCTACTTACGCTGAGCCTGCTTCTTTCGTCGCTGCCGTTACAGGTGCGGGCTCAGGATCCGGCAACTCCGCCGGCGCCCACCTCGATCCCAAACAGCAACGGGAAGTTCGTCTTCAGCAAGGTCGACCTGGACCTTCTCAGCGAAATCAATCTGCTCGACGAGCGTTTCGAAAAAGAAGGCGCCGTCTATCACGACCCGAACCTCGATGCTTATCTCACTCGCGTCGGCAACCGCGTCGTCGCGGAAAAGACGCTCGAAAACGTCGAATGGAAGTTTCACGCGTTGCGAGATCCGATGGCAAACGCCTTCGCTCTCCCCAACGGCTCAATCTACATCAATACAGGACTGCTGGCCCTGTTGGATGACGAGAACGAGTTGGCCGCGGTGCTCGCGCACGAAGTCGTACATGTTTCTCAACGGCATACTTACTTCCGAAACCGCAGCGCCAGAAAGAAGATGCTGGCCATCAACATCTTCAACACAATTAATACGTGGAATCCGATCGGCGGACCGGTTGGCCTGGCAGTCGGCCTGATTGCCACGATCTCTCCGTTCATGCTCGCGCTCAGCGTGGTCGGCTACGATCGCGATCAGGAGAGAGCAGCAGACCTCGAAGGCCTGAAAGTCGCAAGCGCAGCCGGCTTTGTCCCCGACGGAATGCCCAACTCGCTCAAGGCGCTGCAAAAGGACATCGAAGGCGAACAACTGAATTCGTTCTACAGCGATCATCCGAAGCTTCAGGAACGAGTCGCTTACACGAGCAGCAGTATCCCTGGCGACGCGCGGAAGCTCACCGATGAAGAGATAAAACACGCGAAAGACGATTACCTGGCAATGATGGAACTGGTCGATCGGCATGATGTCGACCTGGCGATCAACGAAGGAAGATTTCGTTCGGCTGTCTACGTAAGCGAGAAGCTCGTGAGCCTGCATTCCGACTCGTCCGACAATGTTTTCTACCTGGCGGAATCGTATCGCACACTCGGCCCGCGCAACGCGGAGCTCACCGCGCAACAGCTCACTTCCGGCGCGAAGAAAAAAGCTGCCAAGAAACTCGAGAAACGCACGCTCGAAGAGCTCGACGCCGAGCTGCTCGCAACTCCAGCCGGTCAGGAAGCGTGGAAAGCAAACAGCCAAAAGGCAGAGACACTGTTCGTTCGCGCGCTCGATCTCAATCGCTTGAACGCCCGCGCGCATCGCGGGCTGGGAATGCTTTATGAAAGACTGGAGCGTAAACAGGAAGCCGCGAGCGAGTACGCGAAATACCTGGAGCTTGCGCCCAACGCGATCGACACTGAAAGAGTGCGACGACGCCTCTTGGTTCTGCGAGAGTCGCTGAGAACAAAAACGCCCTAACAAAACAACTTCCGGAGGACTGCAAATGAGACCCGCGGTTCGTGTTGTCTTCGTCATCCTGTGCTGCATGCTGGCGCACTATCACCAGAGCGAAGCCCAGGCTCAGTACATAAACCCCAAACTGGCAGAGAAGAAGGTCACGATCCGCAGCGCTGTGATCCTGCCCGCCAAAGTCGAGATTACGAAGGAGAGCGCAAAGGGTTCTGAAATGATGGTAGCCGAATCGGCCGACATCAGCGCCAGCGTCGTCGAAGCGGTGGGGCACTTGCTGGAACAGAAGAAGATCAGCGTGGTCGCCAGTCCATTTGAACCGGTGACGGCGATGGACGAGAGCCGCAAATACGCGCTGGCCGACATTCAGACGCGCTACGATGCGTTGCTGCCAAAGCTTACCGGCAAATCGAAAGACGTGAAGAAGGCGCGCTTCACTCTGGGTGACGAAGTGATGCTACTGAATGTTCACAAAGACGCCGACGTGCTGGTATTCGTTCGCGGCGCCGGCAGAGTTTTCACTAAAGGCAAAACTGCGTTCTCGCTGCTCAATCCCTTTTCTTTTGATTTTCCCCTGGCTCAGATCACGGTCGGAGTCGTGGACGCGCGCAGTGGCGAAGTGCTCGCGTTCACGAAACCGATGACGGCGAGTAACGCCCTGAAGGACAAAAAGTCGCTGGCCAAAATGATCGAGAAGTCGTTCAAGAAACTTCCCGAAACGACGCCGGCGCCGTCTCCGGCGCCGACTCCGTAATCACTCTTAACTGATCGAACCCCGGGGCTCGCAATCAGAACGCGTGCACCAGGCTATCATGCTGGAGGACCGGTTGAACCTGCGTCCCCGACGCGAGGTTCTGGATCTTCTTGGCCCAGTCAGCAGTGTCGTTCCAGCTTGTGCGCGCGGCGTTGATGTTCATGCGCCGGACTGCCGCTTTCACAGCCTCACCGTCCGCGTTCTTCAGATCGGTGATTACTGACTCGAGCTTTTCGTTCAGCGTGTGCCACATCGTGGAGATGTTAGTCAACGCGACCTTCGCGGCCTCGTTGTTTGACTTCAGGCTCTCCATGGTGGTGAGCAAACCCTTGAGCGCGGTGATCTGCTTCTTCTTGTTTTCGAGTTTGCCCTGCTCCTTCACGATCTCATCCAGCAGACTATTGATCTTGGCGCTGAAAATTCCGGTGAACGTTGCTGCCGTGCCCACACCGACAACGCCCACTGCGCCGGCGACGATCAAACCAGCGCCGCCCGTTGCTACCGCAAGCGCGAACGCAGCGACCGCCAGGAAAATCGCGAGACCCAGACCGATGCCTGACACGGTTACTTTCTGACGCGCATCCGCGAGCTCAGTCTGAAGTTGGGCGATCTTGTTCTCAATCGCGGCGCGTTCCTCTTCGGCTGACTGCACGGCCCGAGCCGCACTGTCTCTGCCTTGCGTAAGCTTCGTGTGATCTGACGCAAACTGGTCTGACAGCGTGACGATCTGCTTCTGCACCGAGTCGATCTTGGACTTCTGATCGTTGAGGGTGTCGAGCGTGGCCTCGATCAGATCGATGATGGCCAGCTTCTCGTCGTTCGTGAGTGTTTGCTTGTCGCCCAGGATGCGAAGCATTTCATCGGTCGCAGCCTTGAAAGTGTTGTTGTAGTTGATGATGGTTTGGGGGACTTCCGAACCGATTTTCGGAGCGACGTCCTTGATCCAGGTAAGCGCGTGGGCCTTCGCCGTTTGCAGGTTGTTATTCAGCGGCGCGTACCAGTCTTCCGGCGGCGAGCTAACGGGATTGATGATCGTGTTGCCAATCGCGTGCGCGTAAGAGGTCACTACTGAAAGGCTGTCGAGCTGATCGGCCATTGTCTGTTTGGCCGCTGCGGTGTTTACCGAGACGTCCTGGTCGTTAGTTGAAACGAGAGCAAGTGCGGTCATGTCGTTTCCTTTCTCGTTAGAGGTTGGATTCTGAGAAGAACTGGGCGAATTGATTCCATGAGTCGATCGCCGTGCTCAATTTGAGCTTGCGGAGGGTAACGCTCATGGTCGCCGTGTCCGAGGCTGAGACTGCGTTGGCGGCTGCTTCGTATTTGGTCCACGCATTACTGGAAGCCGTGGCCAGAGCCGAAACCGCGCCTCCCATTGCTTCGTGATTCGTAAGTGCATTCCCCAGCACCTGGATAAGACCTTCGATTGAGTTGAGGAAAGCGGTGCCGACCTGGAGCATCGCCTTGCCGATACCACTCGTTACCGGATTGAGAACCCACGGCATGGCCTCTTCGCTGATCTGCCTGCCGAGCTCCTCTTTCATCCGGCCCAGCTCGTAGGGGCCACCCGCAAACATGTCGTGGTCCGAAATGAAATGGTTGAGGAAACTGCGGATGCCGCCGGTGATCTGGGTCATCGCCATGCTCACCATCCACACCTGCACTCTCACCGTCATCATGTCTTGCTGGATGATCGGCACGTCGGCGGGCTTCACAGTGCCGCCCGTGGGAACGGCGTCGAGGATTTTGCGCACCTTTTCAAGCGGCGTGTTGATGTCTGCGACGATCTTGTTCGCGACTCCGGTGGCCCACATGTGAAGTGTCGACATACTGTCGGCCAGGGTGTCGGCATGACTTTTCGCGTCGTAAAGCCTGCTCCGCAGATCAGGCTTCTTATTGAGGACGTCCCAGTGCGAGGAGACTTTCCCATCGACTATAACCGGCTGTTCGCCCAGCGCAATGGCGCGAACGGCCGTCACGTAGTTCATGAGTGGTTGTCTGTTTTCGACGAGGCTCTTGACGGCTGCCTTCATCGGAGCGATGTCGAAATCCAGCGATGGCGGTTCGGCGGCGAGTACGTTGTTGGTTGTCATGCCGCGGACCCCACTACGATCGGCTCAGTTACTTTCATTACTGAGCTCTGGATTTTGGCGGCGCGTTCGGCAATCGTGGCCCAGTGTTTGGCCGCGTTTGGAAGCTCCTTGAACGCGTTGATGCTCGAAAGATCCACTTCCGGGTGCGCGACCAGTTCCTGGGCCGCGGCGAGATTGTTGACGATGTCGTCCCAGTGGTGGACGGTTCCTTCCATGGACGTCAGCGCTTCCGTGCAGATGTCCGAGAGGTTTTCAAACGACCCCGCGATCGTTTCCAGCGCGGCCATCTGAAATTGCTGTCCGCTGACCTTCACTTGCAATTCTCCGATCTCTCGGATTAGGGCCAGCACTTCCTTGCTACCCGCAGCTTCTTGAGCGGCGTTGATGCCGATGCCGATGATTGCGCCGGCGAGTCCGACGACCGGGAAAGCTGCTGCGCCAACCGTGAAGGCGAGCATCGTCATCGTGATCGAAGCGCCCGTCATGGCGGCGCCGGTCATCGAGTTCTTTGCTTCTGTCGTGGTAACGCCGAGCCGTTTCTGGAGTTCGGCGATGCGGGCTTGCAACGCGAGCAGATCCTTGTCGGCCGCGGCGATCGTCTTCTTTACTTCTTTGGCGTTGGCGACCATCTTCTTCGACGAGTCCTGCGCGAGCCTGGCGAAGTCAGTCACCTTTTTCTGTAGGCCGCGCACACGGAAGTGATGTTTGACGGCGGCGCCGTGCAATTCCTTGAGCAGGTCGGCCAAGGTTGCGCGATCGTCACCCGTAGGATTCTTATCGACGAGCGGTACGATTTCGTTCACCGCTGCGCGGAAGAGGTTTGCGTAGCTGATTAGTGTTTGTGGCAGGGCAGCGGCAATGTCTGGGAAATCCTGGTGCAGCCATTCCTGAGTCGATTTCTTGGTCGCAGCGAGTTCGGCGGCGACGCCCTCGAACCAGGAAGGCTTGGGATCCAGGGGAAAAAGGTTGGTATTCAACAGCGTGTGGGCCCACGCCATCAGGTAGTTGTTGACACGATAGTCCGAGGTCACTTGCGATGTAATCGCAGCGGTATTGGGGGACAACATGGGGCCTCCGTGAGATGTCGTATTCTGAGAGCTTAGGTGGTAGTAGGACCAAAGACAGGACTTAAAGCGCGGACAGCTTAAACGCATTCAGGCGACATAGCAAGGAAATTTGCAGGCGTGATAAGTTTTATCTGGGGAGGGAAGAGCAACAGATGAATTCGTTTTCTCAGCGTAAGGGATTGAAGCCGGTTCGAAGTGTGATGCAAGTCAATTCGATGGATGCGGAGTTAAGGAATGGCTTGTGGAACGGTTTGCAGATTTTTTATTGGGAGACTGTAAGGAATTTTGAAGAGACGGGCGACTCGGTCCTAGGTCCTCTACTTCAATTCCTATGGATGGATTTCTTTAAGAAACCGGTAGATGAGATCCCTGAATATTGGGTCCGTGCACATACAAACTTAAAAGTTTGGTTTTCTAAGGCTTCCTGGAATGAAGTTTATGACTTTATCGAATTCGTCGTGGCCCACGCTTCTAACGTATTCGATACCGAGGGTTTCATGGGGTTCTGCAACACCGTTTTCGAACGTGAAATGTCGGCCTACCGATTTGTCAACGGTCTTATTGTTCAGCTTACATCCGAAGAAGAGATCGCCGAAATAGAACGGGCGATCAACAGTCAAGCGTCGCTCAGCCCTGTAGCAAAACACTTGCGGACCGCACTCGAAAGGCTCTCAGACAAGATAAACCCCGACTACCGGAACTCAATCAAGGAATCCATCAGCGCCGTCGAATCGATGTGCAATTTAATAACAGGCCACAAAGACACTCTGGGAGAAGCGCTCAAGAAAGTAGAAACGAAGGTTGCGATTCACTCAGCGTTGAAGAAAGGATTCAGCAATATCTACGGCTACACTAGCGACGCGAGCGGGATTCGACACGCGTTACTCGACGAGCCGAATTTGGATTTTGAAGACGCAAAGTACATGCTGGTCTCGTGTTCTGCGTTCGTCAACTATCTAGCCGCTAAAGCGAACAAGGCGGGGCTCACGCTTTGAGAAAAACTTTTTGCATCTAAGACAGCTCAGATCTTGTTTGCAATCGGAGTTGAAATGTCTGCAATCGGAGTTGAAATGTTTGCAATCGAAGCTGGAATGTTTGCAATCGACTCGTCAACGTCTTCACTCCGCTCGGTAATGCTTGCAATCCGGCAAATCGAATCTTTAGTCCGCCGGAATGCATCTTCAACTTTCGACGTATTGCCTGTCACCAACAAACTTCATTTTGCACCCACCGCGTCATGCATCGGACTCCACCGATCGCAAGCATGACCCGGTCGATCGCAAACATTCGCCGTGCGATCTCAAACATCGGCGGGGCGATTGCATTTACTATTTGCCTGCGCCTAGATCTTTCCGCCTTCGCTTTGGATCTTTCCTGCCGTGATGCAAGCAGATCTGGCGTCGCTTATTTGCCCTTTCGATTCGAGCATTTGGACCTGCCTTGATCGTAACTCCGTCCGCTGCTGAAGAAAGCGTGCTGTATGAGACTGCATCGGCGGCAGCCGGCGGTGGGCCCACTTCGTTTATGGAAGTCGGCGCAGTCTAGCCCGGGTTTCAGACTTGCGTGGTCCATTTGCTTTGGCGTAGTGCTCTAGTTTGGAGAGAGACCTAAAACACTCTTTTGCGTAATGCGCGCACGATATTGGTGAAGGAGGCGACGGAAGCATTAGAGCGACACGAGATTCGGCAACTGGCTGCCCCCAGCAGAACCCAAACATCTCACGCGGCGTAACCATTGGCAAAGATTGACTGATTATACCTTTGGTTTCATGTGGAAAGAGCGTAAAGTGTCTGCTTTATACCGGCAGATAACATGTGTTTAGCTGGCTCTTCACTCATTCATCACATGTCGACACACCAGATAGTTCCAGAAAAGATCAATTCGCCCATCCAACTCCTTGCAGCTTGGTTTGTAGCATTGATTGTTCTAGACGGCGCTTTCCTAACGGCGGCAGGCATCGTTGTGTCACCTTCCTGGCTGCCGGTAATTCTTGTAATTGCTGCGATACTGAATGTGCCACTATTTCTCATCTGCATGTTCCTTCTTCAGACCCGTTTTCGACCGGAGATGCAGACGGACGAACATTATTCCGAATATATCAAGCAAAGGGACAAGGCTAGCATTCTTGCATTGCAAGTTCGTGAGCAGATGGATGATGCAGGACTCAGCCTCGTTGATTTCGTCCAAGGGCGTGCAATGTCGGCATCAGCAGTTGAAACTATCCGCCCACTCGTGGAGGAACTCAGTCAATCGGTGAAGGCGCTACAGAATGGTCAAAAGTCTGAAACCTCCGTTGATCCAGACTCGCTGAAAACTCTCGCTCTCGGTGAGCTTGGCGTCGGGAATTGGCTCGCAGCAGCAAGAATTCTCGAGGAATACGCCCGGCATCGCCCGGATGATTTCGAAGCTAATTTCTCGCGCGGTGTTGCATATGCGAATGCGCGAGAGGGAAACCGAACTAACTTCGGTGCCCTTCGCGCCTACAATGATGCAGTTGCTTCGATACCTGGATCCCTTGACGCAAACTACCGTGCTCGACTCTTCACGTACCGAGGCGCAATGCTTAAGCGTATGCACCGGTTTGAAGAGGCCCTTGCCGATTTCCACATTGCCGAGTCGTTGGCCACCGACGATTACGAAGTAACGGACCTGATGTACAACTTAGCCTCCACTTACGCGATGATGGGCGAGCGGACCAGCATGATGGAGGTCATCCGGCGATTCCCCGCTCATTCGGAGATTTTTACCGTGATACGAGCGCGGTTGGGTGATTACTTCAACAACTTTGCGCATGACGAAGAATTCTTGGCATTGATAGATGCCAGCTAACATCGGGCGGACACGCTCGCCGACCATCTTCTGCTCCCCACAGTGGACAATCTTCGCAACTTCTTTTTGATTCGAACTCCAGAACTGCTCCGCGTACTACAGAACGTCAAAGCTGGTTTTCAACTGAATACGAAGGTTTTCACAAGAAATGAATTATCGTCACTAGGGAATCGCATTACGACAAATGTCCCAGTGGGCCGCTTTGCTAACACCTCTGCCGAGAGGGTTTTGATCTCTACCGTTATCCCACCCTTTAAGGTTTTTCCTGGGAGCATTACCGCGCCTACGATTTGCTTACCCAATAAAAACTCTTCTGCTGCTATAATACCTTCCAAATCAAAATCGACGCCTGAAAATCTGACTCTTAGAGTCACTATATCCTTAGGTCCCGCATCAAATATTATATCTGCTGAGTCAGGCTTGTCGTTGGAAGTCGCATACTTGGAAATTACATCTGTCAGGATTACAAAATCCAAGAACTTTGGACTCAATTCGTTTAGAGGTGGAGGGATCGGCACCTTATGAACAGGCTTTGATCCATAATCTACTCTCAAATGAAATTCACCCGTTTTGAACTTTCCCCTTTCGCAATGTACTGTGAAGTGATCTACGGACAGATTCGTCGCTTTGGCCTCCGCATAAGAAGTTCTAAATTGGTTCATTCCTTCCTGGGTAATAACACGATCTTCATACTGATAGGCCAGAGACGCGTTATCTGAAGACATACCGCTGAACCGTAAAACCATTTCATATTCCCTATACTCTCTAAACGAAGCGATTTTGGCTAAATCGCCATTACCTCTATCTATAAACAAATCCGTTCTAGGCTTGCTGATCATGTCACCCCAAGGGAGAAAAGTTAGAGCTTTACTATCATCCGAAAAATAGCACTGCGACGCTGTAGCGAGTCAGACGCGAAAGCTCAGCCGGGTGCCGCTCGACTGCTGCTATGCTTTGTTTTCCGCGATGAATGCTAAACGCCTTACTATCAGTTATGTTTTAGTCTTCGAGAAGATTGTAGACGATGAACTCGAGGGCTAAAAGAGGCGGACCGTTACCAACCTTCTTATGACGAGGAAACTCCGTGCGGCTACCTCTTTCTCATTTTATCGTAGCACGATCATCTAACAACATGGTGGTTCCCATGACGAGCGTTCTTGGCGAAGAGAAGGCCGCTGGAACGTTCCAGCGGCCTTCTTCAATCTTCTCCCCACGCTGGACAATCTTCGCAACTTCTTCTTGACCACGACCACAGAGGTACTGAGTTTCTTTCAACAGTTGCGAGGAGCGCCCTAAATCCGCCAGTTCCTCCTAGTCGCGAGCGTTAACGCATAAGCCCTAAGAACGCAACGTGTAATTGTGGTAAGCCCCAGAATGGACAATCTTCGCAACTTTGTTTTTAATGGCAAGACAGAACTGCTTAGTTCTTCCAACATGAAGCGAGGAGATAGAAAGAAGTCTTGCTAAGTTGGAAGCAGCACGAAGGTGCGCGCACGTACACAAAGATTGCGCCTCGCATGCTACTATCTAGAATCCGTTTCAACATGTCGCCCAGGTTAAAACAGTGAGAACCGATTCCCTCAGTAGCGTTGGCCACACAGTCGATGACCAATCAGAAACACTAGATATTAAACCTCCGCTTCGCCCGCTTATCGCCGAATCGTGGCTGCGCAGTCGGGCCGCCGGCGTGCCGACAACTGCTGACGAGGTCAAGTTCCATCGGGTTGACGACGACGAGCTGCAACGACGCCAGCAAGCAAGCTCCGACCTGATTCAGGTGGCGCGACCGCGTTTGAGATGGCTTTCAGGATGGCTCGCGGGTGTCCCGCATAACGTCTATCTTGTCGATCGCGATGGCATCGTGCTCTTCTCAGCGGGTAACGACGACAACGCTGATGCCTTTAGGTTGATGCCGGGCTACGACTGGTCCGAGCAGACGATGGGAACGAATGGTGCAGGCACCGCCATCGCTGCGGATCGTCCCGTAGCGGTGTTTGGGCCCGAACACATAAGCGAACCTTTTCGCGGCTTCACCTGCATGGGCGCGCCGGTGCATGACCCGGAGGGTCGGGTTTGTGGAGCAATAGATGTCAGCACCAGTGCGGAAGACGCGAGTGAAGATCGGCTTGCAGTGATGGCCTATATTGCATTCGCGATCGACGCCGAACTCGCCCACCGGCACGCGGCGGCGGCGGCGGCGCAAAGGATAAAAGCCAAGGACCGTGTAATCGCTGAGGTGTCGCACGAGTTGCGCACGCCGTTAACCGCGATTCTCGGTTGGGCGCGTTTATTAAGAAAGAGCACGGTTGATGAATCGTCGTTGCATGCGCTTGAGATCATCGAGCGCAACGCAGTGAAACAAGCACACATGATTGAAGACTTGCTCGACCTGTCACGTTGCCTGGCGGGTGAGCTCCGGCTCAAACGCTCGGCAACCGCGCTAGCCCCTCTCATCAGGAATAGTGTCGATAGTCTGCAACAAGCATCGCAGGCTAAGGGGCAAGCACTGAAGCTCGATCTCGACGTCGACGGGCTCAGCGTACACGGAGATGCAGCACGACTGGAGCAGGTCGTTTCGAATCTTGTCTCCAACGCAATCAAATACACACCTGAAGGCGGTTGCATCGAGGTTAAGCTAAAGAAACTTGATTCACACGCAGTAATCACGGTGAGCGACACAGGTGTAGGTATCAACGAGGAGTTGTTGCCGTCCGTTTTTGATTACTTCCGGCGCGGGAAGGGTGCGAGCACTGCCCGACATGAGGGTCTAGGCCTGGGATTAGCAATCGTCCGTGAAATTGTGACGCAGCATGGCGGTACCGTCGACGCACAGAGCGCGGGTGAAGGGCAAGGTACTACGTTCCGTGTGTTGTTACCGCTGTGCGAAAACGACAGCTAAAGTCCTTCGCTCGCGTCTTCGCAACTCTCTGTTAATGCCAACGGCAGCAATGCTCGGTTTTTTCTAAGCCCTGCCAGGTTCTCGTCATAGGCGAATCCTTCTGACCGGAAAAATTATGTCAGAAACAAACGTTCCATAACAGATGAGGCGGAAAATACGAGGCCATCCGCAAGGATGGCCTCTTCTTCAATCTTCTCCCCACAGTGGACAATCTTCGCAACTTTTTCTTGACCACAACTACGGAAGTGCTCAGTTTCTTCCAGTTGCGGGAAACGCCCTAAACCTGCCACTCACTTCAAATCGCGAACCTTCGCGCGTACGCACCTACGGGTGCAGCGTGTAACCTTGGTAGCCCACAGTGGACAATCTTCGCAACTGCTTGCGAAACGAACGACATGCTCAGTTACCGTTTTTGTGTGTCTATCGTATTTGCACTTTGTCAGTGTGTCCCTCGTCTCCGACGCTCGATAACACACTGGTCCCTGATTCTTGAAAGGTGATGCGGCGGCGCGATTTCATTCAAGCATCGCTGGACCAATTAAGTTGCGAAACACGCCCCGGCGCTCGCGTTCAACGATTCGTTATTAACCAAGTAGCTATCCGCAGGGGACGTCAGGTATGAGGCCATGAAATTCCAGAATTTTCTGATATTCCGGTGCAGATAAATCACTGGCCTGAACCCACTGAACAGACGGTATTCCATTTACCCACAGGATACGCGACAAGCATGTGTCCGTATCTTTGCAGTATGCATTGATCTCAGCCAATCGGCCCGTAGGAGAATCAATGCCGAGCAGAATAGCCCGAAGAGCTTCTTCAATTGGGATAAACACCGGGTCGTCCGTGTCACCCCGAACAATCCAACGGTATTCTCTTTCATGCTCCCAATCGGTGTCCTTCCGGAAGAAAAACACTCTATGATGTTTTTCCCGATGTCGTCGCAGCACATTTTCGAGGCCATCGCTCGCTATTTCGTCGCCAGAAAGCATAAATGCTTCCATGTGTTCAGCCCAGCCCCTTGTACCCACATAATGAAAATCACCATACTCGACTGGGCCAAAATAAACAGATTCATGCCCAAACGCTCTTTCTATAGCCTGATGCAATGCCTGTTTATCAAACAGCAAACATACACCCCTATGATTGCCTGCATATTGGGCCCACATTCGTGGCCTGCAGTAAGAGCGGCTAGAAAAATCCTGTTTCCACGCATCTTTCGCGTCTTGCGACACACATAAAACTTTGTGCCCATGCTTCAACAGGTTATCGAATTCCACATTACGCTTTGCCAGGTTCTTAAGTTCATCTGACGACAGCGAACTGAAAGAGCGACGTCCCACGGCAAATAGCCACGTCTTTGTTTCCCGTGGATCGTTAGTCGCTCTCAATGGCCCAAGTCGGAGGCTTCTGTTCTTGAGAATATAATCAACAGCCGTTTCCAAACGAGTGTAATGCGCGACGTAATGGCCGACATCATTATGAAATCGCATGTGGCATTCTTACTAACAGCAGAAGCTTTTGAGATGTATTAGTTGACGACAATGTGTATCCTGATCTGGATAACTCGAGAAGCGATGTTAGCCCTTCATTTGCTTCTGCGTAAAGAGTCACTCCATCTGCCAATCTGTTTGTTCTTCGATTTCCTCAATAGCACAAATTCACGTCTCAAAAACGTCTCAAAAACTAAATGCCACCTCGCTGTGGCCTCTCGATCATTAAGGAATGAGTGCTCCCCAAGTAGGACTCGAACTACACACATCATAGTGTGATCTTTTCGAAATACTAGAGGTAACGCCCTGAAGTAGAAAGCGTCATCGTCAAACCTGTGTCTTGGTATGACAGCCGTACTCAGAATTTGATCTGAGACTGCCGCAGACGCAAGAGAAAGCATGTCATCTAGCCTCGCAACAATTTTGTAATCGCGTCACAACCTTCGAACTCGATCCCTTCCTGTAGTCTCTGCTCCGTTCTTAATTGCTTCCAGCTACTTACCCCGACCGGTATTTCAAATAAGCCGATAGTCAAATAACCCGATTTACATAAATCCCTTGTACTCATACGGAGCAAAACGTGTCTACCTCCCAACTGTGCGTCGCCGCACAACGGTGTCTTTTCCCCAGAGTAACTAATGCTTTCGCCACCATCTCATTCTTACTGATCTTTACAGCAGCGACTTTCGGAGCAACGCTCGTCGTACCTGCGGGTGGAGATCTGCAAGCTGCCATCAACAGCGCCGCGCCCGGCGACACGATCGTTCTCGACGCGGGAGCTACTTACGCGGGACCGTTCACGTTAACGCCAAAGCCGGGTGAGTCGTACATCACGATCCAGTCGTCGCGCGCGGGCGAGATCGCGGGCCGCGTCTCACCTTCGCAGAGCGGTCTGCTTGCAAAGTTACGTTCAAACATCGTCGCCGAACCCGTGATCAAGACGAACGCAGGCGCGCATCACTACCGCCTGATCGGTCTCGACATCTCAACGTTCAGCTCCTCGGATTTCGTTTACGACCTCGTCCGGCTGGGCGACTCCACTCAAACGGATCTCGCGAGCGTTCCGCACCACCTGATATTCGATCGTTTGTGGATTCACGGGTTCGAGACGCAAGACCTTCAGCGCGGCATCACTCTCAACACAGCGGAAACGTCGATCATCAATTCCTACATCTCCGACATACACGCTGTCGCCACCGACACGCAGGCAATCTGCGGCTGGAACGGGCCCGGTCCGTATCACATCATCAACAACCGTCTCGAGGCGGCCGGCGAGAACATCATGTTCGGCGGCTCCGACCCGCGCATTCAAGACCTGGTGCCTTCCGACATCGAGATTCGCGCCAACCATCTGTTCAAGCCGCTAAGCTGGAAGGTCGGCGATCCTTCGTATCTGGGCCGTCACTGGGCGATCAAGAACCTGTTGGAGTTGAAGAACGCTCGTCGCGTGACGATTGATGGAAACATCCTGCAAAACAACTGGCTCGACGCGCAGACGGGCATACCGGTCGTGTTTACCGCGCGCAACCAGGGGGGAAATGCGCCGTGGTCGGTGGTTGAATACGTCACGTTCACTAACAACACGGTGACGAACACGCAGGGAGCCGTGAATATTCTCAGGACGTCGGCGGAGAGCAAAGGAGCGATCACCAGTCATGTCACGATCGCCAATAACGTCTTCGACAAGATCGGACAGTTCGATGCGTTCACAATTCTGAACGGACCGAACGATGTTCAGATCATTCACAACACGGTCTTCAAGAGTGGCAATTCGATAACTTTCGATGCGGATCTCGGAACGCCGAAAGGCTCGGGGCTGGGGATTCGCGACAACCTCTTTTCCGAAGGCGGCTATGGCGTGTTTGGCAGCAACATCGG
>JBKPPP010000075.1:0-12466 GCA_046733615.1 Acidobacteriota bacterium
TTTATGACGCGCAACTGTGTTTCGCGCGGCGAGACAAACTCCTGCTGGTCGGGCGCAGCAGTGCCGCTTTGCGGCTCACCGCCCTTGCCGTTGCTGATACCCCCGTTGCCGTTCCCGTTTCCATTCCCGACACTGTTTGGCGAGCGCCCTTCCTTCACGGCCTGCAAGCGAAGCATTCGCTCCATCTCCGACACAGCGAGCTCATTCACAGCGTCGTAGCCGTAAGCCTGGCGAAAGGCATTGTACGCGCCGACATAATCGCCACGCTCCGCCAGCGATCGCCCCTGCTGCATGTAGTTCTGCGAGGCGTTGAAGCTGGCGCGGCGAAAGTGGAGCTGATACTCCATGTTCGACGGATCCGCCGCCACGGCGAGCGTATATTCCTGTGCCGCCTTGTCCCATTGCTGGGCTTTCTCGTAGTCCATGCCTCGTTTGAAGTTCTTATCACCCTTTTTGGCGAAACCGGTCAGCGGCATGGAGAGAAGGCTGACGGCGAGAACCAGAGAAATGAGCGCGCGAGATCGAATGTTGTTTCTCATGACTTCTTACTCGAGAGGTGGAATGTTAAGCGGCCTAAATAATGCCGCCGTGCCGGTTATATTTGCAACATCAGGACGGCCAATTCCTTTACACGCAAGCAGTATATTTCAGTTCCGTATAAAGTGCCTAAAATCTCGGTGCGGTCGGGGGAGGCCGGTGTCGGAGTTTTTTGAGACTTACTTGGTACCGCCCAGCTCTTCGACAAACGTTACGCGGTTGATTTCGTGCAAGGTCGAAACCCCGCTAAACACCTTCTGCAAGGCCGATTCTCTCAAACTCGTCAATCCCTCGGCCTCCGCGGCGCGCCGCACTTCCGAGCCCGGCCGCCTTTCGACAATCATTTCGCGGATATTATCCGACAAATCCAGCAATTCGTGAATAGCAGTGCGGCCGCGGTAACCCGTGTGATTACAGGCGTCGCAGCCGACGTTCAGATAGAACGGCTTATCGCGATACACGTCCGGCAACAGGCCTGATTCCGCCAGCTCCGCGTCGTTCGGATGATGCTGCCGTTTGCAATACGGACAGAGCATGCGAATCAGCCGCTGAGCCAGCACGCAGTTTAGAGACGAAACGAAGTTATAAGGTTCGACGCCCATGTTCAAAAAACGGCCGATGACGTCGATCACATTGTTGGCGTGAACGGTCGTGAACACGAGGTGACCGGTCAGCGCCGACTGAATCGCGATCTGAGCAGTCTCGGTGTCGCGAATCTCGCCGACCATGATCTTGTCCGGATCGTGACGCAGGATCGAGCGCAGTCCGCGATCGAAGGTGAGACCCTTCTTTTCGTTGACGGGAATCTGCGTGATGCCGTGCAACTGATACTCCACCGGATCTTCGATCGTGACGATCTTGTCTTCTTCGTTTCTGATCTCGTTGAGCGCCGCGTAGAGCGTCGTGGTTTTCCCGGAACCGGTCGGGCCGGTCACGAGCACCATGCCGTACGGCTCCGCGATGTAGCGGCGAAACTTCCGCAGGTCTTCTTCCGCGAACCCCACGACGTCGAGATTGAGATTGCGAAACTCTTCGTTGATCTGTTCCTTGTCGAGAATACGGATCACGGCGTCTTCACCGTGGATTGTCGGCATGATCGAAACACGGAAGTCGACGTTGCGTCCTTTATAACGAACTCGGAAGCGGCCGTCCTGCGGCACGCGTCGCTCGGCGATGTCGAGCTCGGACATGACCTTGATGCGCGAGATCAGCGTCTGGTGATACGCGAGATCAATCGGATCGACTTTGGCGTAGAGCGCGCCGTCGATGCGGTATTTCACCTGCACTTCAGTGTCGCGCGTTTCGATGTGAATGTCTGACGCGCGCGACTCCATCGCGTTGTAGATGATCGTGTCGACGAGCTTGATGATCGGCGACATCTCGGAGTCGGTCGCCAGTCGATCGAGATCGAGCACTTCCTCGCCGTGTTCGGTTTCCCTGACAAGCGAGATACGAAATCCCGACGCCGCCTCTTGCAGCACGCGTTGTGTCGTGTCGCCTTTGCGCAACACGACCTCGACGGCGCCGGCGGTGGCGACGTGCGGAATGATGCGCGTGCGCAGCGTGGTCGAAAGCTCGTCGAGCCGCTCGAGGTCGGTCGGATCGGCCATCGCGATGTACAGGTCTTTTTCGTCGCGTTTGAGCGGCACGAACTGGTGCCGGACCATCAGGTCAACCGGCACTTCGGTGAAGAGCTGATAATCGATTGGCGACTCGCGATCGGGCGGCAGCAGATCGACAAACGGCAGGCGATAACGCCGCGCCAGCTCCTGCGCGGCTTTCATCTCCGGCGGCACGTGGTCCGCGCCGTTTTGACCGCCGTTCTCGCCGAGCGGCGTAACCGGTCTCAACACCGGATTCTCACTGTCCGAAATCTGCTTCATAAACTGGCAATACTTAATGGTGGCCGGTAACGCCGGCGCCGCTCGAAATCGATTGAATGATGGGAAGGTAGATGGCGAGGAGAATCGTTACTACCACACCGCCCATGACGACAAGAATCGCAGGCTCAAGCGTGGTCGTCAACTGTTCAAGTCGCACCTCCGACTCCGCATCGTAGAAAACAGCGACTTCGTCGAGCATCTCGCGCAAACTGCCCGAACGCTCGCCGATTCCGATCATGTCGATGGCCAGCGGCGGCATCCAACCAGCCGTTTCCAAACTCTCCGTAAACGAGCGCCCCTCGCGAATCATCGGCAGGATCGACGAGCTGCGACGTCGCAGTTCGTAATTGGTGATCGACTCCGACGCGATCTCCCACGACTCGACCAGCGTGATACCACCTGCCAGCAACGTCGCGAGCGAGCGTGTGGCCTGCGCCACCGACAACTGGACCGCCAGGTTTCCCGCCAGTGGAATCTTCAGGAGCAGCGCGCTGATCTGAAGTCTGCCTTTCGGCGTTCGCGACCAGATAAACAGCAGTATCGCGCCGCCAATAATCAAAGGACCAAACCAGAGCACGTTGGACGACAACCAGCGCGAGATGCCGACGACGATCTGCGTCACCGTCGGCAGCTCGTTACCAAAACCCGAAAAGAGCTCGGACATGCGCGGCACCACGTAAATCGTCAGGAACGTGACCATACACGCCGAGGCAAACAGCAGAAACATCGGATACGCGAGCGCGCCGCGAATCTTTCGCCGCAGCGCGACGTTGCGGCGCATGTAATTGACGTAGCGGCTCAGCACTTCGTCGAGCGCGCCGGAACGTTCACCGGCCAGAATCGATGCCGTGTAGATTCGCGGAAAGATCCCGCCTTGCGCCGCAAACGCCTGCGACAATGCCGCGCCGCCGCGAATCTGTTCTTCAACATCACCCAACACCGCGCGCAGCCGGGCAGACGCAGCTCGCTTGCGCAGCATCGTAATAGCCTGGAGAATCGGGATTCCGGCGCGAACCAGTGCTGCGAGCTGTTGATTGAAGATCAGGAAGTCGTTGGCTTTGACTCGAGGGTGCGCGCCCGCCCGGCCAAAGCGAGTCAACGAAGCGACTCCCGACGTCTTCGGCGGCGTCACGTTGAAGACTCGAAAACCCTCGCGTTCGAGACGCGCGCGAGCTTCGTGCACGCCCGTAGCTTCGACGGTGCGTGTCACGACTTCACCCGCAGGCGTTCCCAATCGACAGATGAATTCAGCCATTATTTCGAGTTCGGAGTTGAGCCGAAACGCGAGTATAACACGCGTTGTTTAGTGAATAAGTTGCAAACAAATTAGGAGATCAATAGTGACCGCATCCGCAACAGAACAGACAAACGAGATCCCGGCTCCGGTTCAGATGCTTCAATTCATCACCGGGTTCTGGGGTTCTCGCGCAGTTTTCATCTTTGCCAAACTGGGTATCGCCGACCTCCTCAAGTCGGGCCCTCAAACCGTAGACGAACTCGCCCACGCCACGGAAACGCACGCTCCGTCGCTCTATCGCCTGCTGCGCGCACTGGCGAGTCTTGGCGTTGTAAGTTCCGAAGCTGACGGCCGCTTTGGGTTGACCCCGCTCTCGGAAACGCTGATCACCGGCGCGCCCGGCTCGGTGCGCTGGTTCGTCATCTCCGAGCTCGGCGGAGAACACTATCCCGCCTGGGGTAACCTGATGCACAGCATCAAGACCGGCGAGATCGCGTTCGATAATCACTTCGGCACCGACATTTGGGGCTACTTCAAGAATAACCCGGAAGACGCGGCGCTCTTCAACGACTCGATGAGCGGAATGACCGCCGTCGCCAACGAGCAGATCATCACCCATTACGACTTCTCCAGGTTCAATAAAGTCGTCGATATCGGCGGCGGCCACGGCGGCCTGATTACGTCGATACTCAAGACAAACCCGCAAATGAAGGGCGTGCTGTTCGACGCGCCGCGGGTCATCGAGGGCGCGCGGCCCAAGCTCGAAGCCGCGGGCGTAGCGGATCGTTGTGAAACCGTGGCTGGCGACTTTTTCAAAGCCGTGCCCGAAGGCGGCGACGCCTACGTCATGAAGTGGATCATTCACGACTGGGACGACGAGCGAGCGCTGACGATTCTCAAGCACTGCCGCACCCAGATGAAGCCAGACGGCCGGCTGATCGTCGTCGACGCCGTCGTGCCGGAAGGTAACGAGCCTGACTTCTCGAAGTTCTTCGACCTGAACATGATGGTCATGACCGGCGGGAAGGAGCGCACCGCGTCGGAGTTTGAACAGCTCCTCGCCGAGGCCGGTTTCAAGTTGCTCCGCGTCATCCCGACCGAGGTGCCGACGAGCATCGTCGAAGGCCAGCCTGTGTAATCTTTTGCTGGCCCTCGCCCGACGTTTTCTGATCTGAGATCTCAGATCTCACCTCTGAGATCTCAAAACTTGCGCCGGGCAAGTGGCTGTCCTAGAATGGCCTTGCCAACACAGCACAATGAAAAGCGCACGGCCGTCTCCCCGTGAACATTTCACGCTTCGTTTTGTGAACATTTCACGCTCCGACTTAAACCCTCGGGCATCACTCGTTCCCTACCGAGCATCTGTGTTGACAGTTCCCAGCGAAGGCTGATGTTCCCTACGACCCTGACCGAGTTTTCAAAAATGAATCGCTGAAACGGTAGCCGAGGGCGAGATGCATTTTCCTATTCGTTACGCCACCAAAATCACGGCCGCTTCGATCTCGCTGTTCGCCGCGTTGGCCTTTTCGTTCTCGGTTAGCAGCCAGGAGCCCGGTCAGGAGAAACCGGCGACTCCACAAACCCCCGCCCAAAGCCCGTCGCCGACGCCCACCCCTAAATTGGGCACGGAGCTGGACGACCGATCGTTAATCACCAACACCGACCTGATCACGCTGACCGTTACCGTCACCGACACCTACGGCCGTTACGTCTCCGGCCTGAGCAAGTCAGCCTTTGCCGTTTTCGACAATAAGCAGCAACAGGAAATCACGTTTTTCAGCGACGATGATTCGCCGGTTTCAGTCGGCGTCATTTTCGACGTTTCCGGCTCGATGAGCGGCGACAAAGTGAAAAGAGCGCGGGACGCGCTGAGCAAGTTTATTCAGACCAGCCACGATTCTGACGAGTATTTTTTAATTGCTTTTAATTCCCGCGCCCAGCTTCTGCTCGACCGGACGCGCGACGGCGACTCGGTTCTCAACAAGCTCACCTTTGTCGAGACAAAAAGCCAGACGGCCCTCTACGACGCCTGCTATCTGGGCGTCGAAAAGGTGCAGCGGGGAACGCACCCGAAACGGGCGCTCCTGCTCATCAGCGACGGCCAGGACAACGATTCCCGTTACACGTTCAATGAGCTACGGAAGTTGCTGAAAGAGTCAGACGTGACGCTCTACGCGATCGGCATCTTGAGCGGCAGCGATGCCGGCAGCGCCCTGGGTATGGAAGGCCAGGGCGTCCTTGACGAACTCTCAGGCGTCTCGGGCGGCAAGGCCTTCTTCCCGCGATCCGCCGCGGAAATGGACGATATTTTCGAGCAAATCGCACTGGAGTTGCGCCATCAGTACTCGATCGGCTACAAACCCGAGTCGTTTACCAACGACGGTAAGTGGCACCGGGTGAAGGTAAAGGTGACGCCGCCACGCGGTCTGCCGAAATTGTTTGTTCGCTCCAAGGAGGGCTATTACGCCACCGCCGGCGCCCGGTGAAGTTTTTCGGCAACGCGTCCCTACAAATGCGGCATCTGTTTACCCGGTGTTTCGTGTGAGATGAGAAGAGTTGTCGGAATCCTTTTAGTTTTTTGTGGGCTGATCGCGGCTTCGATCTTTGGCTCGAACGTATCAGCGGACACAACGCAGGAGCGCCCGCGAACGGCGCAACCCGCAGCCACGCCTCCGCGCACCGCGGCGCCCGCAAAGCCAAGCCCGTCGCCGTCTCCCACTCCGACTCCACAAACGCAACGTCCCTCGGGCGTCGATCGCATCGCGCCCACACTCGGCGAGCCGCCTCCGCCGCCGCGCCTGAAACCGACTCCGACGCCGACGCCGCCCGAAGAGATCGATGCCGAAAGCGTCATCAAGATCAACGCGGACCTGGTTCAGCTTCACGTGCGCGTCATCGACCGCAACAACCGGCCGATTAACAACGTGCAGCAGGCTGAGTTTCATGTGTTCGAAGACGGGGTGCCGCAGCCGATCGAGAGTTTCACGCGCGAAGAGGTGCCGATCAGTTACGGCCTTGCGGTCGACACTTCAGGTTCGCTGCGTTCGCAGTTGCAGAGCGTGATCGACGCTGCCAAGACGATCATCAACAGCAACAAACCCGGCGACGAGACATTTCTGGTCCGTTTCATCAGCAGCGATAAGATCGAAACCGTTCAGGACTTCACCGCCAGCAAAGATCTGCTGATGGATGGTCTGGATAGTTTCTACGTCGAGGGCGGCCAGACCGCCGTTATCGACGCTGTCTATCTTTCCGCCGAGCACGTTTCGGAATATCGCAAGGGTGACGAAGGCGACCGCCGCCGGCGCGCGCTGATCGTGATCACAGACGGCGAGGACCGGAACAGCTTCTACAAACAGGAACAGCTTTTCGCCCGGCTGCGTGAGGAAGACGTGCAGATCTTTGTAATCGGCTTCGTGAACGAGCTGGATAAAGAAGCAGGTTTGATTCGCAAGAGCCCGCGTGACAAGGCGGTGGGCCTGATTAATAAGCTGGCGTCCGAGACGGGTGGCCGCGCGTTCTTCCCGGAGTCAGTCGCGGACCTGCCGCAGATTGCCAACGAGATCGTGCGCGATCTGCGAACGCAGTACGTGATCGCCTACAACCCAACCAACAAGACACAGGACGGAAGCTACCGCGCGATCAAAGTCACCGTCGATCAGCCTTCAGGATCGGACAAGCGCATCGCGTTGACGAGAACCGGACGCCTCGCGAAACGCGAAGGTCAGGGCGGGTCTGGTCCGAGGCCGCCGTCCGTGCGCATGCCCGTAACCGGCGCCAAAAAACCGTAAACCGATCCCCAATCAGTTTCGCTTGAGAGCTTTGATCCCTTCCCGGATCTCCTCGATGTGAGCGTCGCGCGCTTGATTTCGGCGTAAGAGCTCTTCCAGCAACAACTCACTCTTCCGGTTCACTTCGAAATCCTGCTCGGCGGCGAGTCGATCCTTATACGCCGCGCGGTTCTGCGACATCATGATGATCGGCGCCTGCAAAGCCGCGGTCATCGAGAGCATCAGGTTGAGCAGGATGTAGGGATACGGATCAAACTGCCCGTTCTGCGAGCGCGCCAGCACGAACGTGTTCACCCCCATCCATATCAGCAAAAACACGACATAGATGACGATGAACGTCCACGAGCCGCCAAACGAAGCTACTTTGTCGGCGATGCGCTGGCCCATCGTCGCGCTCTCTTCCATCTCCAGGTTGATGTTGCGCGTGACTCGCGTCGTGACCAGCGCGTTTGTTTGGCGCATGCGCGCTCCGATCTCGCAGATGACATCGATCGAGGCTTCCGGATGTTTGAGTAGGAATTGTTCAAAGTCGACGCTTCGCAAACGATGCAGCTCGGTATCAGCGACGGCGCTCGCGTTCGTAGACCTGGGACCGCGATCGAGCACGGCCAGCTCACCGAAGAATTCGCCGGGCTTTAGTTCGGCGAGCGTAACCGGCTTCGCGTCTTCGTCGAGCACCCAGATGCGCACTGAGCCGCTGTCGACAACGTAAAGGGCATCGCCCTTGTCGTACTCGGAAAAGATCGTATCGCCGGCTTTGTAATTTACCTGGTCCACGGCGTCCGCCAGCTTTTCGAGCTCATTGTGGTCCAAACGCCTGAAGAGCGCGACGCGGGAAAGACTCTGGGCTTCGTGGCTCAGTGGTTGTTCGTTAGTTGTGGGGGTTTCGTTCACGTCATCTCCTCCAAACAGTGAACAGCAAAACTATCGATACATTACTTGGCGACCTTTTTCTTGTACTTGAACCCGTGGCGCGACGCGGCCTCCTCGATCGAATGCGTCTGGGTGAGATTGTCATCGGCTTCGGCCAGTTCGATCAACCTCTTATAGTATGCACGCAAGGCGTTGATCTCCGCTTCGTCGAGATCCTCGACGTCGATCAACCGGTTGCTCGCGCCTTCCAGTGCCGCGACGATCTCGTTGAGTTTCAGATGTATGGCCAGCGCGTCTTTGTTCTGTGCCCTTTGAATCAGGAACACCATCAGGAACGTTACGATAGTAGTGCCGGTATTGATTACTAACTGCCATGTGTCTGAAAAGTGAAAGATTGGTCCGGTAATGGCCCAGATTACGATCACGGCGGCCGCCGTGATGAAAGCGAGCGATGTCCCTGTAGCTCGGGTTGCTTCGTAAGAAAATCGCTCGAGTATTAGAGAAACCTTGCTTCTTCTTCTCGGCATCGATCCCTCCCAAAAGAAAAACCCACAGATTAGCCGTAATCTGTGGGGGATTCGTTAAGAAAAACAGGAGGCTCACCGTTTTGGTCTAACTGAGCCGCTGATCTTCTTGCGGGTGGTCTCACCCGTTTGCAGGACCGGCAGCCCCTGGTCCACGTCGGAATGTGGTTGGGGGATCACGTGTGTGGCTACGACTTCACCGACTCTCTTTCCGGCCGCGGCGCCGGCATCGACCGCACTGCGCACGGCAGCCACATCTCCGCGAACGATCGCCGTGACCAGACCGGCGTCGATCTTTTCCCAGCCGACGAGACGAACATTCGCCGCCTTCACCATTGCGTCGGCGGCTTCGATCATCGCCACGAGGCCACGACATTCAACCATTCCGAGTGCTTCAGGCATTGCGTTCTCCTGCCACAGATTAACACGGATTCGAACGATCTCAGTTTCGCAGCGAGTGAATCGGCGCGGGAATGCGCCCGCCGCGGCGAATAAACTCCGCCGGCGAAAACGCGCTCACCGGCATGATCGGCGCGCTGCCCAACAAGCCGCCAAACTCCACCACTTCGCCGACGTCGCGACCCGGCACCGGGATGATGCGCACGGCGGTAGTCTTGTTGTTCATCACTCCGATCGCCATCTCGTCAGCGATGATGGCGGCGATCGTCTCCGCCGAGGTGGAGCCGGGAACCGCCACCATGTCGATTCCGACCGAACAGACGCTGGTCCAGGCTTCGAGTTTCTCGAGCGAGAGCGCGCCCATCTGCGTCGCCTCGATCATGCCCGCGTCTTCCGAAACCGGAATAAACGCGCCGCTCATTCCGCCGACCGAGCCACTCGCCATCGCGCCGCCTTTCTTCACCGCGTCAGTCAGCAGCGCGAGCGCCGCGGTCGTGCCGTGAGTGCCGGCGCGTTCGAAGCCCATCGCTTCGATGATGTTTGCAACCGAGTCGCCGGGAACGGGCGTCGGCGCGAGTGACAAGTCGATGATGCCGAACGGAATGCCGAGTCGACGCGCAGCTTCCCGACCGACCAGCTCGCCGGCGCGCGAGAGTTTGAACGAAAGTTTTTTGATCGTTTCCGCGAGCTCCTGCAACGGCAGCGATTTGTCTGCGTGGCGCACGGCGTGATGGACGACGCCCGGGCCCGACACGCCGACGTTGATCACCGCTTCCGCTTCACTGACGCCATGAAACGCGCCCGCCATGAACGGATTGTCTTCGACTGCGTTTGCGAAACAGACGAACTTCGCGCAGGCGAGTCCGCCTTCGTCGCGCGTGCGTTCGGCGGCGTCTTTGATGATCCGGCCGACGTGGCCCACCACGTCCATGTTGATGCCGGCACGGGTTGTCGCCGCATTGACTGATGAGCAGAGTCGTTTGGTGCTCGAGAGCGCTTCGGGAATCGAATCGAGAAACTCACGCTCGGAAGCGGTCGCGCCTTTTTGCACCAACGCTGAATAACCGCCGATGAAATCCACACCGACGTCTCCCGCCGCATCGTCGATCGCACGCGCAAGCTCGATCGGATTTCCGCGCGCGCCTTCGGTGAGCAGCGACACGGGCGTGATCGAGATGCGTTTGTTTGCGATGCGAATGCCATACTCGTCGCCAATCTCATCGACTGTTTTTACGAGCCGCGCGGCAAACGCGCGAATCTTCTCACCGGCGCGTTGCGCGATCGACGGCATGGAGTCGCTGCTGCAATCGAGCAGACTGAGACCGAGCGTCACCGTGCGCACGTCGAGATGTTCCATCTCGGTCATGGCGACGGTTTGCAGGATTTCCGCCTGGGTGTATTCCATCGGGTTAGCCGATCACTTTGCTGAGAATCAGCAGCACGAGAGACAGCACAAACAGTACGGCGGCAACTAACAGGAAACGCAAACTCGGATCGTACGAAGCCTGATCGATCACGACACTCGAGACGTGCCTGATCTTCTCGACGCGGTCGCGCACGTTGTCCGCAACGCCCGCTCGCGGCGTGGTGGGGGCCGGCTCGGTCTGGTTTTCGGGAATTTGCTCGCCGCACTGTGGGCAGTAGAGCGCGCTCTGGCGCAGTGAAACTCCACAGTGCGAACAACGACGGGCGATTTCGGGTTCAGACATAGACGTCGTCGGAGATTTTTACACTCGATGCATGGCGTTGAAAAGGTCTTCGCGTTGGGCGTAGATGCGCACGCCGAGATTCTCGCCTTCGCGCCGCAGCCGCTCCTTGAGCTCCGCGGTGCTTTCGCGCGCGCGCGCCGCGTCGGCAATGATAACCATCGCGAACTTGCCCTGCACCACTGTCTGGTTGATGTCGATGATGCTGCAACCTGCTTCGGCGAGTATCTGCGAAACACCGGCGACGATTCCCGGATGATCTAGACCGAACACAGAGATGATGATGCGTTCAGAGGAACCGGAAGCTGCGGCGGTTGTTTGCGCTCCGGAGTTTGACTGGCTGACCTCGCGATAGATGTCGGTGACCAACTGTTCGACCATCTGTTCATCGGCGCTCGCGCCCAAACGCTCGTAAACCGCGCGAGTGATGCGATAGATCAGGTCTTCATTGGCCATGGGAGATGTAGGTGTTGTCGATTTTCGATTGGCGATTGCCAATTTGAAATCGGCAATCGGCAGGTCTCAGGGCTTGCCGTTCTCGTGCCCGAGTCGACGTGCGCCGTCGCGCATCTCTTCGGAAAGGGTTTCGTTGATGTCGACGCGATCGACAATGCCGACGACGGCGGCTTCGATCGACATGTCCTGGTTGCCGATGGCGGAGCGCGCCGCTTTACCGAACGCGCACATCACCATCTCACCGGCGCCCGCTCCGAGTCGATCGGCCACGACGACGATATTGCGCGTCGGCTCTTTATCGAGGTCGTAAGGATGAACGATGAGAAACCGGACGCCTTCAAGGTCGGGCGTCTTCTTGGTGGACCAGACGGTGCCTACTACCTTTGCCAGGAACATTAGACCTTCGAGCTACGATTAGACTTTCGCAAAAACTTCTGCAGGCTCACCGATGTCACGGGCGGCAGGGGTGATTATGGTTTTTCCGTTGATGTAGATCTTATCCCCTTTCTGAATCGCTCGCTTGACGTCGTCCTCGCTAACAAAATCGACCGCCGGTTTATTGCCATTGCTTGCTGGCGTCGCCGCCGGTTTGTTGATGGGTGGCGGCGCTGGCGCGGGAGGCGTATACATGCTTCCTGCTTCAGCTTCGGGTTCGGGAGTTGGTTTCGGCAAGGGCGACGATGCTGGCGCTTCGATGCGTTTTCCAGCGAGGAACCGATCGACAATTGCTGCAATCTCCTGTCGATCTATCTTGCCACCGACAACCGCCGGCGCCGGCGTCGCTGCCGGTTCAACCGCACTGACGCTACTCTGCACGCCAACCGCCGGACGCGCGCTCTTCACCCGTCGCGTCTCGAACGCCACGCGCTTGATGTCCATCAAATGCAGCGGCGAAACATTATCTGACGTTACGTTCCCCCCCCACGAACCGCAGCCGAGCGTCATCGACGGCGGCAATGCAGTCGAAAAACCGATCGCACCATGCGTCGTCGGCGTGTTGACGGTGATGCGCGACGCCGGCATCTCCGCGCCAAACTTCACCGCCGCTTCACGCGAGCGC
>JBKPPP010000076.1:0-12513 GCA_046733615.1 Acidobacteriota bacterium
ACATCCAAATCAGAACCGTAATCGACGCCGCCGGTGCCGAGCCGTCCCAAACCGTAACAGGCGATCCGTGGCCCGCCGCTGAATGAGCCGTATCGTCGGGCCATCTCGCGCCGCGCGATCAGGTACGACACATTGAGACTCGCGGTGGCCAGCTCGGTCTGTAGACGGTTGGTGTCGAAGATCGATAACTGCCCGGTGATGTCGAGCGCGCCAATTTCCGCGATCAACTCGGCCCACTGTAAACGCAATGCGGCCAGCTCAGCCGGAAAACTACTCTCCGCGTCGATCGCGGTGCGCAGGATCGAGCGGTAGTCGCGACGCAACGCATCCGACGCAGACGCGCCGAGCGAGCCGATCAAGACCGGGTTCGCCGCGATCATCTCCGCGAAGAAATCGGACGCGCCGCAGACGCGCATCAGCGTCTGCAAATTTGTTTGCGAGAGCTGCACGCGGCGCTCCGTCTTTTCGAGTGAAGCCGCAATCCTGACGGCGTGCACCAGCGCACGATGCGGGTTGAGCGCCTCGCTCGCGGACGACATCAGCGAGCGAGCGATCTCCAGCGTAGATTCGGCGGTGTCCAAATGCGACGCAAACACACGCGCCGCAGTCATCGCGAGTGCGAATTCCTTGTCGCCCACGCCGGTCTCGGCGCGCAGCACCGGCTTCGGCCGTTCTTCCAGGTCGGCAAACAGCCGATGATAAGTACGCCGCACGTTCATCGCGTGCAGCGTCAGGTCGGAACCGAAGGCGCGCAAATCCGCGTAACCCATCCGGCGCGCAATCAGATTTCTCGCCTGATCGGCATCCGGAACGGTGTGTGTTTGCAGCCCGTGCTCCATCTGTAGCCGGTGCTCCAGCGTGCGCAGAAAACAGTAAGCATCCGACAACTCGCTGCGCTCCTGTTGCGTGATGAAGTCGCGGTCCGCCAGCCGTCCGAGACTCACGAGCGTGTGCGGCGCGCGCAGCCAGTCGTCGCGCCCGCCGTGCGCAAGCTGCAACGCCTGCGCGATGAACTCGATCTCGCGAATCCCGCCGCGACCGAGCTTCACGTTGAATCCGCTCTTCTTCTCCGTCTGGCGATCGATCTTCTGTTTCGCGGTGCGCACACTCTCGAGCGCGCCTCGCACGGAAACATCGGGCCTGAAAATATAGGGCGTGACTGCCTCTTCGAATCGCGAGAAAAGCTCCGTTGAGCCGGCCGCAGCACGCGAACGGATCAGCGCCTGTCGCTCCCAGTCCTGCGCCGAGCTCTCGTAGTAGCGGGTCGCTTCGGACAGCGAACAGGCCAGCGCGCCGTCGCGGCCGTGCGGACGCAGACGCAGATCGACGCGATAAGCAGCGCCTTCGCCGCCTGACTGCCCCACCAGCCGCGCGATCGTTTCCGACAGTTTGACGAAGTACTCGCGGTTGCTGACTTCGCCCCGTTGGCCGATGCCGGACGTCATGCCGTCGTCGCTGTAGAGAAAGACGAGATCGATGTCTGATGCGTAGTTGAGCTCCATCGAACCGAGCTTCCCGAGCGCCATCACGCAGAACTCGGCAGTGGCGATGCGGCCGCGCTGGTCGGTGTGCGACGGCGAGCCGTAACGATTGTCGAGATCCTGGAGCGCCAGGCTCAGCGCGTAGTCGAGAATCGCGTCCGCGAGATTCGACAGCTCTTCCATCGTTTCGACGAGCGTGTGCGAGCGGCGAATGTCGTGCAGGTAAGTGCGCAGCAACTCGCGCCGGCGAAAACGGGCGAGGAGATTTTGGGGATTGAGCGAAGAGTTTGTTAACGCAAAACGCGCCAGCGATTCTTTCAGCTCGTCGAGCGAACGGACACGAGGATCGGTGCGCTCGCGTGCGAGCCACGAGAAGTATTCAGGGTTTTGTTCGAGAGTGGCGCCGAGAAGCGGGCTCCACGCCGCGAGCGCCAGGACGTCCGCGAGCAACGCCGGTTCCGAGATCAGACGACGATGCGCGCGCGGCTGCTCGACCGAGAGCCGGTCGAGAAACAGCCGCGCGCCGTTTTGGTCCGGGAGATCACGGATCAGGAATTCAGTATTGACGTCGACCTTGGCCACGGCCCTAGTTTAAGCCACAGATGAACACTGTGCAGTCTCAGTGTTCATCCGTGTTCTTCTGTGGCCGTCTAAATGTCGTAGTACAACGAAAACTCGAGCGGATGCGGGCGCATGCGCAGCGGCGTGATCTCGCGGTCGCGCTTGTAGCCGATCCAGCGCTCGATCAGTTGCGGACTGAATACGTCGCCCTTCAGCAGAAAATCGTGATCCGCTTCGAGCGCCTTCAGCGAGTCGTCGAGCGAGCCCGGCAGCGTCGGCACATCCTTCAACTCCTCCGGCGAGAGATCGTAAATGTCCTTCTCGAGCGGCTCGCCGGGATCGATCCGGTTCTGCACGCCGTCGAGTCCCGCCAGCAGCATCGCCGAAAACGCCAGGTACGCGTTGCACGACGGATCGGGCGGACGAAACTCCAGCCGCTTCAACTTCGGATTTGTCGAGAACATCGGAATACGAATCGCCGCCGAACGATTCCGCGCCGAGTACGCGAGATTCACCGGCGCTTCGAAGCCCGGCACGAGCCGTTTGTAACTATTCGTCGTCGGCGCGGCAAAAGCCACGATCGCCGCGGCGTGCTTCAGCAATCCGCCGATGTAGAACCGCGCCATCTCCGACAGCCCTGCATAACCATCGCCGGCGAAGAGCGGCTTCTCGCCCTTCCACAGAGACTGGTGGCAATGCATTCCGGAACCGTTATCGCCATAGAGCGGCTTCGGCATGAAGGTCGCCGATTTGCCGTACTGGTATGCAGTATTGCGAACTACGTATTTGAATATTTGCAGATTATCGGCCGTTCCCAACATCGTGGCATAGCGGAAGTCGATTTCGCACTGGCCCGCCGTCGCTACTTCGTGGTGATGACATTCGACAGTGACACCACACTTCTCGAGTGTCAGCGAGATCTCCGAGCGCAGATCGCTCAGCGAATCGAGCGGCGGAACCGGCACGTAGCCTTCCTTCGGACGAATGCGATAGCCGAGGTTGGAACCGGAAAACTCATCCGCGTTGCGGCCGCTGTTCCAGTGAGCTTCGTCGGAGTCGATCGCGTACGACGCGGAATGTTGCTCGTTGGAGAACTTCACGGAGTCGAACACGAAAAACTCGGCTTCGGGACCGAAGAAAGCCGTGTCTGCCAGGCCCGTAAACTTCAGGTAACTCTCGGCGCGTTGCGCAACCGAACGCGGATCGAAGGCGTAGCCCTCTTTGGTAATCGGATCGACGGCAGTGCCGATCAGGCAGAGCGTTGGTTGTTCGGAGAAAGGATCCATCCAGAAGCGAGTGGCGTCGGGCACGAGCAGCATGTCTGACTCGTGGATTGCCGCCCATCCGCGAATGGAAGACGCATCGAAGCCGAAACCGTCTTCGAATTGGTCTTCGCCGAGCTCGCCGATGGGGAAAGTAAGGTGTTGCCAGGAACCGGGTAAATCAGTGAAACGAACAGAGACGAACTTAGCGCCCTGGTCGGCAGCAAATTTCAAGACAGTCTTAGGGTTCATGTGATCTCCTGAAGTTTAAGGGAGTGTTGGGGGTGCTCTTCGCCGCGGCGTGTTGTGTCGTGCGAAGTGTGTGGGAAGCGTCAGCGACTATCGGAAAACCGACGAGCCTCATAAAGCGACGGCGCGTAAAAAACTGCCATTATAGACGGCGAGCTTTTTATGTCAAGGCTGAATTCGAGCGCGAACGTGTTCACAAAAGCTCAACATTTTGGAAAAGTTATAGACCGCACCGGGTATTTTCTGTTACATTGCGCCACTAACGCGTTCCACCCAACACAACTCCGCAACTCGATTCGGGATAATGTGCATCAGTGTTTCCAGCGTTATTCTTGTTCGAGTTTTAGATCCAAGGCAGGAGATCGCTTAATTGACCACGGCAATCGAGCAGACGCTCGAAACTTATGGAATTGAAAACTGGTCCGCCGGCTACTTTGATGTAAACCGCAAGGGAAACCTGATCGTCCGTCCCGTCGAAGGAGATCCCCGCTCGGCGGATCTCAAAGAGATCATCGATGACCTCGCCAAACGCGGGATCACTGCGCCCGTGCTCCTGCGCTTCCCGCAACTCGTCGCGGCGCAGGTAAGAAAACTTCAGCGCGCGTTCAGCCGCTCCATCCGCGAGTTTGAATACCAGGGTTCGCACATGTGCGTTTACCCGATGAAGGTAAACCAGCAGCGCGCCGTGGTCGAGGAATACCTCCGCGAGGGCTCGCGCTACGACTTCGGGCTCGAAGCCGGCTCCAAAGCCGAGCTCTACGCCGCGCTCGCGCTCGAACAGGCGAGCGACAGTCTGCTCGTCCTGAACGGTTTCAAAGACCAGGAGTTTGTCGAGCTCGCGTTCGCGGGCGCAAAAGTCGGCAAGAAAGTCGTGATAGTGATCGAGAAGCTGAACGAGCTCGATCACGTGCTCAACGTCGCCGAACGCGAAGACGGCCCGCTGCCGATGATCGGCATGCGCGTCAAGCTTTACTCGAAAGGCTCCGGACGCTGGGAGAAGTCGGGTGGCGAAGCCGCCAAGTTTGGCCTGACGACCACTGAATTGCTGGAAGTGATCCGCCGCACCGAGGAAGCCGGACGGCTCGACATGCTCAAGCTGCTCCACTTTCACATCGGCTCGCAGCTCACCGACATCAAGCGCATCAAGAACGCGATGAAGGAAGCCGCACGCGTGTACGCGAAGGTTTACCAGATGAAAGTGCCGATCGAGCTGCTCGACGTCGGCGGCGGCATGGCCGTCGATTACGACGGTTCGAGGACCGCGTTCGATTCATCCGCGAACTACACCGCGCAGGAGTTTGCCAACGACGTCATCTACACGATCAAGCAGGTACTTGACGACGAGAACGTGCCGCATCCGACAATCATCCAGGAATCCGGCCGCTTTCTCGCGGCGTATCACGCGATCCTCGTCACCAACGTACTCGACGAAATCGAAACGGTTGTCGAAGACATCACGCCGATCGAGATTGGCGAAGACGATCCGCAGGTGGTGATCGAGCTGGGTGACCTGCGCGAGTCGATCACCGTCAAGAACTATCGCGAGTATTACCACGACGCGCTCGAACATCGTGAAGAGCTGTTTACGCTGTTCGATCTCGGACTCATCTCGCTCGAAGATCGCGCGAAGGGTGAAGTGCTGTTCTGGGACGTCTGCGAGCGCGCCGACAAGTACGCGCAGCAGTCGAAGTACGTCTCGGAAGAGTTTGGCGACCTGCGGCGGTTGCTGTGCGCCAAGTACCTGACGAACTTCTCGGTATTTCGCTCGGTGCCGGATCACTGGGCGCTCGATCAACTGTTTCCGATCGTGCCGATTCACCACCTGAACAAGCAGCCGACCGAGTACACGACTCTGTGCGACATCACCTGCGATTCCGACGGCATCGTCGACAAGTTCGTCGATCTGCACGACGTGAAGCAGGTGCTCGAGCTGCACCCGCTCAATCCTGAGGAGCCTTACTATCTCGCATTCCTGCTGGTCGGCGCGTACCAGGAAGTGATGGGCAACAATCACAACCTTTTCGGCGCGCCGCACGAAGCGCACATTCATATCGACGAAGAAGGTTTTCTCATCAAGAAGGTCATCAAGGGCACGACTGTGGGCGGCGCCGCCGAGCGTGCGCGCTACGAACGCAGTCTGCTGCACGACGGTTTTCGGCGGCTCATCAACCGGCGCGTGAAAGACGGCGAGCTGAGCGAAGCGGAAGCCGCCGACCTGGCCCAGTTTTATGAAGCGCGATACGACGCTTACACGTACCTTGCAGTTAACGGGGTAAAGTCGCGTTCTCGGAGAAGGACCGACTACTAGTTTTCATTTGTAATTTCACAAGGAAGTATAGATCGATGTAATAACGCTTCACTGCGAGAGGCTGACAACCTGCATGGTCACTCAACGAAAACCTAAAGCATCGAAGTACTTGACCACTCCCACACGTCCAGTCCAGGTGGACCGCGATCGTTCAGTGGCCGGACTCCTCGAAAAAATGGAAGGCACCGGTTTTGGCGGCCGCCAGCTCGCCGAGGCCCATCGCATCTGGCTCGACATGCTCGGCGACAACACGACTATTCTCGTCTCCGCGTCGGGCGCGCTCATTCCCGCCGGCATGCGACGCCTGCTGGCTTACGTGATCAAGAATCGTTTTGTCGACGTGCTGGTGCTGTCAGGCGCGATGTTGTTTCACGATCTGCACGAAACGCTCGGACGTTATCACTTCCAGGCCCATCCCAGCATGACTGACGCGGAGCTCGAGTCGGCGCAGATCAGCCGCATGTGGGACTTGCTGGCGAGTGACGAAGAGTATCGTGAAGCGAAAGAGTGGATCGGCGGTTTCACCAACCAGCTCGACCAGACGCGCTCCTTTTCACCGCGCGAGTTTCTGCATCTGCTCGGCCGCGAGCTGGCCGAGATCGCCTCCGAAGACGGTGTTTTGACGTCGGCGTACAAAGCGCGTGTGCCGGTTTTCTGTCCGGCAATCGCCGACAGCGGCCTGGCGGTAGGCATCGCCGGTGCGCGCTTCGAGAAGAAGAACAACTTCATGTTCGACGTCATTCAGGACGTGCTCGACATGATGAACGTCATGGCCAATGCGCGCGTGTCGGGAATCATCAATCTCGGCGGCGGCACTACGAAGAGTTTTATTCAACAGGCGTCAATCTCGTCGTTTCTCCAGAAGGAACACCATCACGGTCACAAGTACGCGATTCAGATCTCGACCGACGCTGGGCATCCCGGCGGCAGATCCAACTCGATGTCGTTTGACGAGGGCTTGATCTACGGCAAACTCGCGCGCGGCGCGCACACCGCTTACGTGCCCTGCGACGCGACCATCGCCCTTCCCATTCTCATAACTTCACTTTCCCAAACCGCGGCGAAGTACATGAAGGGGCGCAAGCGTCCGAACTTTATTTTCGGGCGCGAGCTCACTGTCGAAGCCCCCTGATTTTCTTTCGCGTTTAATTGTAAGTGTGTTGCAGCAGATCCGTGGTGGGGTTACCGCGGCGTGTTTGATTGCGCTGCGCGTACATCGCCTTGTCGGCTGTTTCGATCGCGCAGGCGAGGTCCTTCAGCGAGTTGAAGCCGGCCACGCCGTGAGAGACGGTGACCGTTACGGGCGCGCCGGCCCAGCGGCGACAGTTCTCTTTGAGAATATCGTTCAGTTTTTCCATGCGCCGCCCCGCGTCTTCCTGCGGCAGGTTGAACATCAGCACTAAAAACTCGTCACCGCCCCAGCGAAACAGCATGTCGTCGGCACGCACCAACGAACGCATCGCGCGCGCAACCGAGCGAATCGCTTTGTCGCCGACCGTGTGTCCGAACGTGTCGTTAATTGGCTTGAGATTGTCGATGTCGATGACCGCAACGCTGCCGGAGGTCTTCGCCTCCTGGCCCGACTCGGGGCGACGCAGCAGGGAGTGAAATGCGTGCCGGTTCAAGGCCTCAGTCAGCGGATCCATCTGCACCAGCAACTCGAGCTGATCGCGCGCCTCGGTGAGCTTTTCGTTCGCCAGCTCCATCTCGCGCCGCACACCTTCCATCAGGACCATGACCGTGCCGAAGCCGAGCAGGATTTCAAACAGCAAGTCGAAGACTGACGTGTACTGCAAGTAAGTCAGCGGAACGGTGAAACCCCACAAACCTTTGCGCGCGCCAAACACCGGCACGTAGTGAAGAAAACCGGTCGCCAGCAGCAGCAACGCAAGCGACATCACCCGTACGCCCGCGCTCGGTTCTTCAGGCTTCGCGCCGCGGTGCAACGTCACGAGCGCCACGACGAACATCGTCGAGAGGATCGCGGCGTGGATCATGAACTGATCGTTGAAGTCCCGAGACGCGTGCGGCAACAGCAACGCGACCAGCAGCGCGGTGATGAGAACGTAAACGTTTTGCCGTTGATTGAGCTGCGCGCGGTTCACCTGGCTGCGGCAACCGGCAATGAACAGCAGTCCAAAAAGATACTCGCCGAAGAAGTAGAGTGAGTAAAAGACAGTCTGGTTGCGCTGGACGTGAAAGCCGGCGAAGAGGATCAGCAGCGCGAGCGAGAGGCTGGCCCACGAAGCAGTCCAATACTTGAGCGGCGTGCTCTTGATCGAGGATTTGATGAAGATGGAGAGTAGGGTAATTAGGAGGATCCCTACACACTGAATTGCCAAACCGACATTCGAATCCATACTGGGCCTCGTTTTCGGGAAGAACGAGTGATAGGAAGCTCTGGGACGGCAGGTCTATAAAATCAAAAAGGCGGGTTGGGGAACCGCCGGAAAGATTCTAGCCGAGGCGCGGGCCACAGGCCAAGACTTTTCTCGTGTTCCGAAATTGAGTAAGGAAAAATACGGGGCTCAGGTGAGCCATTGCAGCACTTCTTCCTCGCCGGCGCTGCGCGTGCCGCCCACGACGTGGATGAAATACTCCTCCAGCGAGACGGGCCCCTGTCCGTCGCCTTCCATGCGGATGCCCTTGCGCAACTCGTTCAGCGAGCCGGAGGCGAGCAGTTTTCCCTGCGAGATGATGGCGATATCCGTGCAGAGACGTTCGACGATCTCGAGGACGTGCGAAGTGAGAAAGACCGTCAGTCCGCGCATCGTCAGGCGCGACAGCAGATCTTTCAGCGTGCGGGACGCGATTGCGTCCACGCCTTCAAACGGCTCGTCGAGGAAGAGTATTTCGGGACGGTGAATCAGCGCGCAGGCGAGCGAGAGTTTCTTCTTCATGCCGTGCGAGTATTCGATGATCAGCTTCTTCGGCTCGTCTTGCAGCTCCATCAGTTCCAGCAGTTCTTTTGAGCGCTGCGCGATCTCTTCGCTGCCGAGACCGTACATGCGCCCGGTGAACGCTAGCATTTCCGCGCCGGTGAGGCGTTCGAAAAGGTTGAGGTCTTCCGGCACGACGCCGATTCTGCGCTTCACTTCCATCGGCTGTTGCGTGATGTCGAAGTCGAGCACTGTCAACTTCCCGCTCGTCGGCGCGAGCAGACCGGTAAGCATTTTAATCGTCGTGGATTTGCCGGCGCCGTTTGGGCCGAGAAAACCGAAGAAACTTCCACGATTTACTCGGAGGTCGATGTGGTCCACGGCGACGAAGTCGCCAAACTGCTTGACGAGCGAGAAGGTTTCGACTGCGAGGGACGACATGTGAGGAGAACAATACAGAGTCGGACGCTACTCTCGCAACAGCGTCTTCGCGTCGTCGGCGCGCACAAACGGCGGGAAGTGTCGATGCGTACTCATGAGGAAAGCGTTTGAGCTGGACTGGAGCGCGTTGCCGTGCGTGGCCGCGAGCCTGACGAAACGGCCGAACGGCGACCAGCCGTAGTAGTAACCGTCTTTCAGGCTGACGAGGACGTCGGCGGTGTGTTTGACACGTGGGGTGAAAAGAGATTTGTAGATGTTCGCGAGCGCGTCCGGGTATTTATGGTTCGCCGTGCGCTCGAACCACGCCGTATCTGTTTCAAGTTCTTCCTTGACAGAGCCTAACTCAAGTGGGTCGCCAGTTAACTCGACGTACCGGTAACGTCCCTCGCTGAACTCAATCTGTGCCTGTCCGCGTGCGCTTTCGATCACGACTTCGCTCGCGCTTCTGTAGACGGCGAAGTCAACGCCGGCTATTTCAACGCTCGCACGCGCTACTTCGGGAATCACAGCCTCGTCACAATACATCGCCGCGTAACTGCACAACCCAAACGCCGGTATCACAACGCGAAAGCCGCGGCGCTGCAACGTCGACGCCAGATCGACGCGGCGATTCTCCTCGAGGTTCATCCCGTGATCGGAAAACATCACGATCTCCGTGTCGGCGCCGCAGTAACTCTGAATCTCTTTAAGGATCTTGTCGAGCGATTCGAGTGCAACGCTCAAACGCTCCGGACCCTGGCTATGCAACAAACCATCGGTCGCTTTGAGAAACGCAAAATAGTCGCGAGTTTGAGGTGCGCTGCGAAAACGCTCGCGGAACTTCTGCATGTCGGCGCGCCAAACCGTGTCAGGCGCGACGTAGATCAGAAACTCGAACGGCAGCGGTTCCTGGTAGTCGAGATCGTTCATGTACGACGAGGGAATCTTATCGGGCGTGCGGCGGCCGAGGTACTTCTTGATGCCGCCGCGTAACTCTCCTGCCGCGCGATCGAAGTACAGACTCTCGTAGCCGGCGGGTGGAGTGGCGCCGAACATTGCAGACAGCGCGACGTTCGTCATCGTCGGGAAAGGAGAAAGCAGGCGAGTCGGTGGGCCAAAGCTGTCGAACAAGCCGCGGTGGCGCGCGGCTTCGATCAGTTTGTGAGGCACGCCGTCGAGACAGAGCAGCAGGCGACGCGGACGCGAGTTATTAGAACGACCATTACCACCAGTTTTAGCCACGGATTTTATTGAACACCTCTAGCTGTCGCCGAATTTTACTAACTGGCTCCCACGATCAACGAGCGAGGGCTACGCTGGCCTAATCTACTGCTCCGCCTCTAGCCTAACCTACTGCTCCACCTCGGGCCGCGATGCCAACTCCATCTTGTACGCCTGCCGCATGCCGCGTTTCGCTTCCTCATGCGCGTCGTAGACGTTCGGACGCGAGAGCACCAGCTTGTACTGCGTCAACGCCTCGTCGCGCTTTCCCTCCACGTCATAGGCGCGCGCCGCATAAAGATGCGCCATCGTCACCATCCCCGGCTCAGCCTGCTCGACCCGCGTCGTCGCGAGAAACTCCTTCGCCGCGCGGTCGTTGTAACCCGCCGTCAGCAGCACTTCGCCGTACTTGAAATGAATCAAATCCAACGCCTTCGACGCCGTATCGCGCACGTTGTGATCGCGCAGTATCTCGTCAAACGTCGCGAACGCCTCTTTCTCCGCCTGTATCGCGCCGGCAAGGTCTTTCTCTTTCCGTTTCTGCGCGGCGAGCGACACGAGCGCGTCGGCAGTTTCCAGACGCAGCAGATAGTTGCGCGGATACTTCGCGCTCAACTCGCGCGTCAACTTGAGCACATCGTCAAAACGCTTCTCGCGCGTGTAAAGCAGGACGAGCACCGTCTTCGCATCATCCTGCGCCCAACGGCCTTCGCGCGCGACCTGTTCGAGCAGGCTGAGCCCCTTCTTCTTCGATCCGCGATAACCCGTCACACCCGCGACCAGCTTCACCGGCAGCGGCAAAGACCCGACGACGTACTCGTAAAGACCGATCGTGATCTGCGCGTCGATGTACTTCGGATCGAGCTTCAACACTTCGCGGTGGTGATCGACCGCATCGTTGCCATCGCGCAACGCGGCGAAGTGACGCCGCTCGACCGCCTCTTCAAACGACGCCTTCAACCCTTCAGTGTTCGCCAGGAAATCCAGCGCTTCGACGCTCTTTGGTTCCAGTTTCAGCCGCGCTTCCGCGAGCCGCTTCGCCTCGCGCGTGAGATTACGAAACTCGGTGACGATCTTCGGATCGACCTTGTCGTCGCCGTTTGTGTAGAAGGATTCGGAACTGTAGAGCGACACCTGGAGCCGGCGCGATTCATAAAGCGTTTTGATCCAAACGCGCGCCGCCAGCAGTTGATAACCGCCGGGATGGTTCGGGTAGAGCCTGGTGATCTCTTTGAATTCCCGTTCGGCTTTGTCGTAGTCGATGTTGTAGAGCGCGTCGAGACCGCTGCGGCGCAACTCTTCGAACCGCGCGCGCTCGGCGTCCGTGAGCCACGCGGCTGACGGCTGGGCCGGGGCCTGCGCCTGGGCTTGGGCCTGACAAACCTGGCAGAGGGGAGCACAAAGCAACAGAACAAGAATGAGATATTTCATAGATTAGCTTCCAAACGACTCCATGTACTTCACACCCGAGCCGGTGTTGAATAACACCACGCGATCGTGCGCGCGGACTTCACCCGTCTCGATCAACTGCCTCAGGGCCGGCAGACACGCCGCTCCTTCCGGCGCGCAAAACACTCCCTCGAGCGAACCGATCTCGCGCGTCGCTTCGATCAACTCTTCGTCAGTCACGGCCACCGCCGTGCCGCCGGAACTACGCAACGCATCGAGTATCAGAAAGTCGCCGATCGCTTTCGGCACGCGCAGACCGGAAGCCGTCGTCGCCGCGTTGGGAAACTCGTCCGCGAAACGCTGACCTTCATCGAACGCACGAACAATCGGTGCGCAACCCGCGGCTTGCACCGTCACCATTCGCGGCCGCCTGTTGTCGATCCAACCCAACTGTTCCATCTCGTCAAACGCTTTCCACATGCCGATCAAGCCCGTGCCGCCGCCAGTCGGATAGATGATCACGTCGGGCAGTTGCCAGTTGAACTGTTCGGCAAGCTCGTAGCCCAACGTCTTCTTGCCCTCGACGCGATACGGTTCTTTCAAAGTCGAAACGTCGAACCAGCCTTCCTTGTCCTTGCGCCTGCCGACTTCCGCGCCGCAGTCAGTGATCAGGCCGTCCATCAGCGTGACGTGCGCGCCCGTCTGTTCACACTCGACTACGTTTGCGCGCGGCGTGTCGCGAG
>JBKPPP010000077.1:0-12513 GCA_046733615.1 Acidobacteriota bacterium
GCGATCACTTCTGTCCCGTCGGTGTAGTGTCGGTGTCGGTGTCGCTGTGCTCTAAGGTGGCGCCGCGAGCTATGAAAGGAACTCTGCTGTGAAAAAAGCATTCTTGCCGCTGGCTGTTGCTCTGTTTCTGCTGTCGGTGCCGTCGTTGGCCACCGCGCTGCCGGGCGAGACTGACGTCACGCCCTTGAGCAATAAAGACGTGCTCGTGATGGTGCAACAGCACGTACCCGAGGAAAAGATCATCAAGGCCATCAAGACCTCGCCCTGCACCTTCGACACGTTTCCGCCGGTCTTGAAGGACATGAAACGGCGTGGCGTGTCTGACGAAATTCTGCAAGCGATGATCGACGCGCCGTACGGGCCTACACTGCACAAGACCAGTAAGGACGAACTCGGCGACCAGACGATTCTTCATTACGCCGACCAGTTGAAACAGATGGGTTTTCTGGCGCCTTCGCAAGTCAATGGCCGCGTCACTCAGTTTCCGCGGCAGACCGTGCGCTCGTCGCGCGGCAGTTCGCGCATGCCTGTTCAGTAACAGGTTTCACGCGGAGCAAGCAAACGAATGAAACGTTGTCCCCAGTGTTATCGAGTTCATGAGGATGCAGACCGGTTCTGTGAGGCCGACGGCCAGGAGCTGTTAGCCGATCCGGCCCAGGTTCCTCAATGTGAACGCATTCCGGTTTCACCGGCGCAGCCTGCGTGGTTGCCGGCTGCGGCGCTGGGAGTTTTGATTGGCGTGGTTATCGGAGCCGGGATTTTTATTCCGTTCGCTCTGATGCCACGCGAGAAAGCAGAAGAATCACCGGCTCCGCGCGAGTCTGTGACGGCGACACACAACGCCGCCGTTCCGTCGCACGCGGTAGTCGTACCGGATCCAGCCCCGACAACATCGCCCGAAGAGAGTCCCTCACCTGACGCAAAAGCCGCGGCGGAAGCTCAGCCGTCTCCCGCCGCAAACACGCAAAACAAAACGGCAGCAGTACAACTGAATCAGGGTCCGATTTCCACTGGTCAGAAGACAAAGTCGAGCGACATTGAAGCCGGCGTTCAGACCGTTATCGAGATGAACGACGGCAGCACGCTCGACGTGGACGCCGCCTGGGAAGACAAACAAGGGATCTGGTATCGCCGCAGCGGTCTGGTCTCGTTTGTCGAGAGCTCGCGGGTCAAGGCTATAAGTGCGCGCAAGGGAACGAGGCCGGCGGAAGTGCAGGATCGCTGACGTTACCACGGAATACTTTATGAGAGATAAATTCCTGACGAGTATGGTTGGAGTTTTGATACTCGTGCTTGCGGCAGCATTGATTTTGCCGAATCGAAGCATCTCGGGATTCATGCAGGCGTGCGGCGGATTCATTTCGGATCTGTTTGGCTTTTGAAATATTGCCAGCCGATCGCTAAACGCGGTACCCTCCCATTGGCGCTCTTCGAGATTGAACCTTCCGTCTGCCCGCCGCCTGCCTGATGAATAAGTCGCTCCTGAAGGTATTTGAAATCTACGTCTTTGTTTACGCGTTCCTCTTCGCGTCGCGGCCAATGAGCGATCCCGACTTCTGGTTTCACCTGAAGACGGGCCAGTACATTTTCAGCACCCACTCGATTCCACACACCGAACCGTTTTCCGCGACTTTCCACGGCATTCCATGGACCGCGCACGGCTGGTTGTCGGGCGTTTTTTTCTACGCGAGTTATTCTTCGATCGGACTCAAGCCGCTCATCTTCATCTTCGCCGTACTCGTAGCAGTCGCTTTTTGGATCGCGTACAAACGAGCGAACAGTCATCCATTCATCGCCGGCGTCGCCACGCTAGTCGCGGTTTGGACCGTGTTACCAAATGTCGGCGTGCGCCCGCGAGTGTTCTCGATTCTGTTTACCAGCATTTATCTCGCACTGCTGGGACGCTTCGCCGCAGGTGTAAAAGATCGCTGGATCTGGGTGCTGGTCCCATTGATGACGCTGTGGGCAAACCTGCACGGCGGGTTTCTGATCGGGTTCGCGTTGATAGGCCTGACGGCCGTCGGCATGCTGTTCGACTACTGGGCCGGCGTACTCGAGCAACCGGAAACACTGCGGCCGCGCTTGCGTGTGCTGGCGTTCGTTCTCTTCGGCTGCATTCTCGCGGGATTGGTGAACCCTTACGGCATCAAGCTCTACACGGGACCGATCGGCGTATTGCGCTCGCCGATCTTTCAGGATCTCATCGTCGACTGGCTGTCCCCAAACTTTCATATGGCCACCACGCGGCCGCTGCTGCTTCTACTGCTTGCGACGACGGCCGTTCTCGTACTCTCGCCGAAGCGACCTAAGGCAAGCGAACTGTTGTTATTCCTAGCCACCGTCTACGCGACTCTCAAAACACAACGCAACGCAATCGTTCTCGCACTCGTATCTGTGCCTTTATTTGCCAACTACTACCAGATCTGGATGGAATCGACTCGCTTCGGCAGATTCTTCGGTCCTGCTCGCGCGGACTCAAACCCACGCCTCGCAGTTCTCTTCAGTATCGGTCTGTTGCTGCCGCTACTTGCTTTCGCGATTAAACTCAAATCCACCGTCTACGGTATACCGACGCAAGAGTCGCTGCGCGTTCCCGTTCAGGCCGTCGACTATCTGAAAGAACACGGAATCACCGGGCACACTTTCACCGCGCCAAATGTCTGGGGTGCGTATGTGCTTTGGGCGGCTCCTGCCAATCCGGTTTACATCGACGGCCGTGATGTCTACCCGGATACGTTTGTGAAGGAATTTGTCGACATCATCACCGGCCGCACCGACTGGCGCGCGCCGTTCGCGCAACGCGGCGTCAAGATCGTGCTGATCGAGCCGGACAGCTTGCTGGCACGTTTGATTGGTGAGTCTCCTGAGTGGGAGAAAATTTATCAGGACGATATCAGTGTGGTCTTCAGACGACGTTAATTGGTGTTGATGTCGTTGAGAATGGCGTCGAGCGCGTTACCAGAAATTGAGTGCTCCCGGTTTTTCGTATCGAGGTAGACGGCGAAGGTACCGCCCACTCCCAAACTCCGCACGCGATCATTCACGATACTGTCGTAGGTCCTGAAAGACTCGCCAGCCAAACAGCAAGGATCATACTTGTTCAGGATCTGTAGCTGTTTCCGGTGTTCGCCGAATGAGCTGAGGATGTAGAGATCGAGATAGTTGGCGATCGAGTAGAGCTCCGGAATCGTTTGTTCGTAGTCGCCCCAGTCGGCCGCCCGATGCGCAGTGTTAGTTCGGTCACGATCCTCTCGCAAATGCAACGGGAGAGAACCCGCTGCCGGATAACTACGCGTAATGCGCGGATCCACTGCGGCGTAGACCGTAGTTGTCCAGCCGCCGCCTGAAACGCCGGTCATGTAAACAGAGCTGTAGCCGAGCGGCTGCGCATAGTTCAGGATGACCGTAATCGGTGTCAGAAAAAGCTGGACCGGGTGGCCAGCCTTCATCTTCAACAGTTTGATCTGATCGTGAAACGTTAGTTGGATCTTGCCGATGTGCTCCAGGTCGACGATTGGCCGGTTGTTCGGATTTTCGAGCGGCATGCTTAGCGCCATCACCGCGAAGCCGTTCTTGACGAAGAACGCGATCAGGTCTTTCGCGATGATGAAGTCGCCGTCGTGACCGCCGTGGTAGATCAGCAACTTGCCGTTTCCCTGCACGGGAATGAAATGATAGGCGGTGGACGTCAACCCCCAGTCCAGCGAGACGGTCAGACGATCGATCTGCTTGAGATTTGTGAGATCGGCGTAGCGGTCGTCTTTGATGGCTTTCTCGACGTTCGACGGCGTTTCTTTCGGTAGACCGTTTGGGCCCCAGATGAAGTTGACCACTTCGGCGCGCCGGCTCGTCGCCTCTTCCTTTGTGTGAATCGAGATGAGTTCGTTGACGTTGGTGTCGAGGAAGATTTTGGCGGAAACGAGGGTTTCGGGTTTCAACAGGTACTGACCTTTGAGCGTGACGAACACGCCCAAACCAAGCCCGATCGCGAACCAAAGCAGCCGGATTATGAAGTTGCGGTTCTTCAAGATGGTCTGATGACAGCAAGCCGGAATCGAAGACTGGTGGCAATAAGCATGCCCGAGTAGAAGTGCCGGAATTGGCTGGAATCGGCGGCGGCGCCGGCGCGAGGCACCGCTCATTTCGCCGCAAGTGTTCGCCAGCGCGCACTCTCCAACAGCAAAAACACAAAATCAGCGCGGATTTTCGCGGCATAACCGTTGCCAATGTTCCTGCACGATCCACTTCCCGCGTCACCTTGGACGTACTCTTGCAGTGCTGTTAGGTGCTGCGCGAGCGCGAGTGCTAAGAGCGGATGTTTGACGTAAGGCCGGAAGGTCCTACTCTGGGCTAATTGTACGAAAGATGTTTGCGAGGCAAATAGACAGAGATGTGCAGGTGAATTTGTTCTTGAGACTGCTCAAGTAGCAGCTAAACGGAGAGTAAGATCAGAGGGCCAGAACCACGCTGGTATTCACGATCTACCTTTGCACGGCGACGCTGAACTGGCTATCGAAGAGGCAGCGACGGAATTAGCAACCCTTATAGTAGAACTTCGACGACTTTAAAAGTCCTCACGAACTACGAATCGTCATAGCCCGCCTAGAATGTCTTAAGCTTTCTTTGTCTCGGCTTATTCCAATACGGACTCTTACATGCTGGACACTGTTTAGGCTCGGAGTCCGCATCACGCGGGACCCACTCGTTGCCGCAACGCTCGCAGACCCAAAGCCAGACAGTTCTTTTTACTTTGGCGGGTTTGAAAACGATGCTGGCCATTCCGAAGTACTAAAGTTATGAAGGCGTGTTGACGGACCATGTCACGACGCTTTTATTATTTAAGGATCGTTAATCATTCCAACTCCGCTTAAAGCAAAAGCCCACCGTAAGAAAGGGACATAGACACGAGTGCTGAGACGTTCTATGGTCTTCCTCGCCCAAACCCAAACTCGTTCATTCAGTTTGCGTTCTAACAAATTGCGTTGACAGCCGAATGGCTCGGTAGTAAATTGCGGCCCAATCAGACCGCACTCCCAGATTTACGTGCTGACCTCGCCTTAAGGTCTGTAACGATCTTAGATCCGCCAACGATGAGCCCAACCATCGCCCGTCAGCCGCACTGAGAGAGCGTCATGTCACACTCTGTAGAAGTTTGTATCAAGCACACCGGAACACTGGAACATCTGAAATCCCAGGTTGAGGAAATTCTTGGGATACGACTTTCACACTATGAAACTGGCAGCGCGACTCTAAGGGCTTACTATGGCAAATTACTCACAATCGATGTCGAGCTATCCGTGAACAATCTCGATACAGATCGTGAGATGAACTTTTCAGACTTTCAGTACGTGCTCAGCACACGTGTCGCGGGGCAGGCCTGTGCCCAACAACTTTTGGACTTACAGGTACCATTAACCAGTTCAATCGGGGCATTAGTATCCAATCATCTGGGTGTGGAGGTAATGGTGACCATTGAAGTACAAGAGTTATACGCTAGATACCACGGTCGATAGATCCTAATCGCCTTGGGCGTGCTGGCTCGTTCTACTCACTTATGAGCTCCAGTTGGCCTAGCCTGACTCAGGCCCTTCTGACCTCTTTCCAGGACAGTATCGATGAATCTGACAACGAACTCCTGTTCGTTACGTGGGAGTCGTCTGATCTGTTCGAAGCGGAGTTGCAGTTGTGGGTTGGGCCGCGTGCGACCAGTGTTACAGAATACGATTGGGGGCCTTATGGTGAAGAAGTAGACGTCTTCGCACTCCAGGACAATTGGACGAACCCGGTCGAGCCCAGGAATCCACGACCTTCACGCTGTACGGCATGAGTGGCTTCGATGTGCAGTATTGGGACGGGAGCAATTGGATAGGGCCGAGCGGTAAGCCGAAAGTTCATACAGTAAACCATCCAACGAAGAAAAGGGCGGAAGACGCAGCGCGCGCGGACGGTCAAGGAAAGCCCGCCAAGGATACTAGACCGAACAAGGGCGGGCCGCACTTTTGTGAAACTGCTTCCTGATCACTTTGTAGGAACCACTTACAGATCGACAATCCGTACCTTAAACTTGGAAAAACCGGGCACCATACGCTTTGGGTTGAGTATGGCTGTCCTATTTCAGTTGCCGATGTTAACGTGAGCCCGTTTTGGAGAAGCGAGAATGGAATACTCAAATCGAACACCGTATGGATAGAAGTTCTACCGTAGCCCTTGTTCTCGCCGGTTATCAATGGCTAGCACTGTGAACTGCACCCTTGACTGAAACAAAAGGTAAACAGCTCCAAGTGGCGGATCAGCAGCGGCCGTATCAGGAATCGCGCTTTTGCACCGCTGCTGCGACTGAAGAAGCGGTTTGCCTGAGTGGTGATTTAAAGGGAACTAATCGTCGAGCAGTTACTGCGCTCGCTGGCGCCGCTTGAGCACAAGGTAAGCAACGGCCACGATAATCACGATTATCGATACCCACAGCATCCAGTTTTGTTTCATCGTTTTCTCCAGACAACTATCGTGCGACGCACTTTAATCGGCAATCCTATGCGCCGCACCACAGTGAGATCGGCTTACACGACGTGTGTTTTCATTCCGCGGAACTGAAGCCCGTCCTGCTCTTCTTCCTGTAGGAACTTCACGGCCTTCACGCCGTATTGTCGCAGCCGGCGATAGAGTTTGCTGCGATCGATTCCCAGCGCCGCCGCGGCCCTGACCTGGTTGCCGCCGAACTGCTGAAGCACCGACAGGATGTAGCGCTTCTCGATTTCGGCCAGCGGCACTGCATCGTTCATGTAGGCTTGCAGGAGCTCGCGGAAATCGTCCGCCGCTTCCGTGCCGCGTGACTGAATCAGCTCCAACGGCAGATCGTCTACGCCGAGCTCGTCGCCGTTGCCAAGCGCCAGCGCGTACTCGATCACGTTCTCGAGCTCTCTGACGTTGCCCGGCCACGGATACTCGTTCAGCGTCTTCATCGCCTCACTCGTAAAGCGCGGCGCAGGCCGGCTCTGCCGTTCAGACTTAATCCGCAGAAAATGATCGACGAGCAGACTGATGTCGCCCTCGCGTGTGCACAGCTCAGGCAGGTGCAACGGCAGCACGCGCAACCGGTAGTAAAGATCCGGACGGAAACGTCCGGCCGCTACTGCCTGCGCGAGATCGCAGTTGGTCGCCGAGATGATGCGCACGTCGATCGCGATGTTGGCACGCGCGCCGATGCGACGCACCGTGCGCTCCTGAAGCACGCGCAACAGCTTCGCCTGCGCTGAAAGATTCAATGCATCGACTTCGTCGAGAAACAACGTGCCGCCGGACGCCTTTTCGAAGAGACCGCTGCGGTTTTCGTGTGCGCCGGTGAACGTGCCGCGCTGATGGCCGAAGAGTTCGGCTTCAATTAGCGTCTCGGGGATCGCCGAACAGTTGATATCCACAAACGCCGCGTCGCGTCGCGCGCTCATGTTGTGAATCGCGCGGGCGGCCAGTTCTTTTCCGGTGCCGGTCGCGCCTGTGATGAGGACCGAGGCTTCGGTCGGCGCAACTCGCTCGATGACGGAAAAAAGTTTCCGCATCACCGGCGACTGGCCCACGAGAGTGGGGGTTCGGGGATGATTGGTGAATTCAGTTAAATCCTGCTCCAGCGTTTTAGTGCCGGGCGGGGAATTGTTTGGTTGGTTGCTGGTCCAACCTTCAAAAGCAGTGGGAGTTGCTAGGGGCATCAATGAACTAACTCCTGAAGGGCCATAATCCTTGATAACCTGCGGGCTCGAGTTCTTCGTCGGATAAAAAACCCAGGAGCACTCCTTTCGAAACTGGAATAAGAAAACTTCTAAACCAGTACAGGTTCCGAATAACTTCGGACCTCAAGTCTCAAACAACGAAACGCGGTCTCAGAGAGTCCAATCCTTTACGAGCACAGATCCGACCGCGGGTTTAAATGTCTGAAGCTGATTAATGAGACTGCACGAGACCTTGCGGTTTTTGATCAAGCCAGGTAGTGCTAACTCGAACAGTCCAGCGTTGCTACTTCTAAGAAAAGACAATAATTCGAGAGCCCCGTCGCAACTCAGGGGCCATCGTCAGAAGCCGATCAATTTATCCCACAGTGCTGTGGGAATTGCGGCCAGAGTTGTTGTTTACGGCGGTGGTTGTCCATTCTCTGGACTCGCTTTCTAGAATTGAGACGAGATCCAACCGTTCGGCACTGAATAGTGACTGGAAACGTTTGGACATTACATGTCTTAGATCCATTGCAAGAGACAATCAGGAGAATCCGATGTTGGCTATCAGGCTATACCTGTCAGCGCTGACGCTGATATTTCTGTTTTCAATCGAACTCGCCCGGGGTGTGGGACTCCTCGAAGCCATCATCGTGATCTGCGCACTTGTCTATCTAATTCTCGATACCAGAGAACACCTGAGGAAAAGTAGAGCCGAGCTAAGAACGCTCAAGCGGCTCGAGAAAAAACTGACAGTTTTGCTGCAATAGTTAACGCGTAAAATGAACGTATTCTGGCTCAACCTAATTCTTAGTTTTTTTTCCGCCCTCGTTCTGCACGAATGCGGACATTATTTCGCGGCCCGTGTTTGCAGCGTTCCGGTCAAGCAGGCAGGACTCGGTTGGGGACCGAAACTCTTCGGCGTGCGGGTGAGCGATGTCTATTGTCAGTTTCGCGCGCTGCCGGTCGGCGCGTACATCCACATGGACATGGTCGTGTTGCAGACGCGGCCGCTCATGCAACAGTTGTTTGTTCTCGGCGCCGGGATCGGCATGAACCTGGCGCTCTCCGTACTCGCGTGGGGATCACTTTTTGGCGCACTCAATCTCGCGCTGGCCATCGGAAATCTCGTTCCCTTGTATCAGCTCGACGGTTGGAAAAGCGGCATGGTGATCTGCCGCCGGTTGTTTGGACGGCCGAGCCCGCTCGTGGAGTGGGTGCTGACGCTCGGAGGGGGAGCGATCGCTTTGGCCGTGCTCGTTCGGGCTTTCCTCAATTTCTAAAATGAGCACACCGTTTTGGGGAAATATCGACAGTCGCCGGCTCGCGCGAGCCTACGTCGCGCTCGCCTTCGCACAGGACGTGGCGAAGGGTTACGTCAGAGAACGAGAGGCGGAAAGTACGCTGCACCCGCTGTTAACCGCACTCGAGATGTCGGCAAAGCTGATGGAAGAGATTTTGGAAGACGTCTTGCCGGAGCAGCCCGAAGAAGCAGAACAGGTCACGCTGATCATGTGACCGGCGTGACCTGTCGTTGAAACGAGCTGGCTGGGATTACATGCCCATGCCGCTCATGCCGCCCATACCGCCCGGCATTGCCGGACTACCCTTTTCGTCCTCGGGAATTTCCGAAACCATTGCTTCAGTCGTCAGCATCAGACCGGCAATCGAAGCCGCGTTCTGAAGCGCCGTGCGAGTGACCTTCGCCGGGTCGATGACTCCCGCTTTCACGAGATCTTCGAACTGCTCCGATGCTGCGTTGAAGCCGATATTCTCGTTCTTCTCTGAACGAACACGCTCGACGACAACCGCGCCTTCTTTGCCTGCGTTCTGCACGATCTGGCGCAGTGGCTCTTCCAACGCGCGACGGACGATGTTGACGCCGATCTGCTCGTCGGCATCGCCACCATCGGCGTTGACGTCATATTTCTCGAGTGCGCGAGCCGCTCTCACGAGCGCCACACCGCCGCCGGGAACGATTCCTTCCTCGACAGCAGCGCGCGTCGCGTGCATGGCGTCTTCAACGCGGGCCTTCTTCTCTTTCATCTCGGTCTCGGTAGCCGCACCAACCTTGATCACGGCGACGCCGCCGACAAGCTTCGCGAGACGCTCTTGCAGTTTCTCGCGATCGTAGTCGGAGGTGGTCTCGTCGATCTGGGCGCGCAACGTCTTCACACGGCCTTCGATGTCCGACTGTTTGCCGGAGCCTTCGACGATCGTGGTGTTGTCTTTGTCGATCGTGATCTTCTTGGCGCGTCCGAGATCTTCGAGTTTGACGTTCTCAAGCTTGATGCCGAGATCTTCACTGATGACTTTGCCGCCAGTGAGAATCGCGATGTCTTCGAGCATCGCCTTGCGACGATCGCCGAAGCCCGGCGCCTTCACCGCAGCGATATTCAACGTGCCGCGCAGCTTGTTCACGACGAGCGTGGCGAGTGCTTCGCCTTCGACGTCCTCGGCGATGATCAGCATCGGCTTGCCCATTTTCGCGACCTGCTCGAGCAACGGCAGCAGATCCTTCATCGAGCTGATCTTCTTCTCGTTGATCAGGATGAGCGGGTTCTCCAGTACTGCTTCCATGCGCTCGGGGTCGGTGACGAAGTAAGGGCTCAGGTAGCCGCGGTCGAACTGCATACCCTCGACAACTTCGAGAGACGTATCCATCGTGCGCGACTCTTCGACGGTGATGACGCCGTCCTTACCGACTTTGTTCATCGCCTCGGCGATGATGTTGCCGATGGTGGTGTCGCCGTTGGCGGAAACAGTTCCGACCTGGGCGATCGCGTCGCCCTTGACGGGCTTCGAAAGCCGCTTGATCTCAGCAGTCGCGCGCTCGACAGCCTTGTCGATGCCGCGTTTGAGAGCCATCGGGTTCGCGCCGGCGGCAACAGTCTTCACGCCTTCGCGGAAGATGGCCTGCGCCAGCACGGTCGCAGTGGTGGTGCCGTCGCCGGCAACGTCGGAAGTCTTGGAAGCAACTTCGCGCACCATCTGCGCGCCCATATTTTCGAGTGAATCTTTGAGCTCGATCTCTTTCGCCACAGTCACACCGTCTTTGGTGATCGTGGGCGAGCCGAATTTCTTATCGATCACCACGTTTCGACCCTTCGGGCCGAGGGTGATCTTCACAGCGTCGGCGAGCTGATTAATTCCGCGCAGGATCGCTGCGCGGGAGTCCTCACCGTGGATTACTTGCTTTGCCATCTCTATTTTCCACCTTTCTTCGTGCCGCTGGCAGCGCCCGCGCGCTCGAGAATGCCGAGGATCTCGTCCTCACGCATGATCAACAGCTCTTCGCCGTCGATCTTGATTTCCGAACCGCTGTACTTGCCGAACAGAACGTGGTCGCCGGCCTTCACGTCGAGCGGCTGACGGGTGCCGTCATCCTTGTACTTGCCTGTGCCGACAGCGACGACTTCGCCTTCCTGCGGCTTCTCTTTGGCAGTGTCCGGGATGATGATGCCGCCCCGAATCTGCTCGCCTTCTTCGATCCGGCGCACAATCACGCGGTCATGAAGAGGCCTGATATTCGTAGCCATAACCTTAGATCTCCTTCCTGAGACTTGTTGATATTTTGGATTTATGAAAACTGCTCACTCAGCCACTCATTTTTGTAGCACTCGATTTGTGAGAGTGCCAGAATAGGGCGAGTGCGGGGCGGATGTCAAACGCGGTTAGTGGGCGCGGCGTTTGTGCGAGCGAGTGCCGTTGCCGTTACTGTTCCGGTCCTGCTTTTCGTAAGTGGCGACGCGTTTGGCGAGGGTATTGCGGTGGATGCCGAGGACGAGCGCAGTGTTTGAGAGGTGCTGTTTGTGCCTGGCGAGGGCTTTCTTTATGTAAAGCTTTTCGAATTCGGAAATGGCCTCATCCAGTAGAATTCGGCCTTCCAACATCTCGTCGATCAAGCTTTCAAGTCGGGCACGCATTTCAAATCTCCGAGGGGGAGAGAATTGAACTCCAACGAAATTCCCAGTTTTCTAAGCTAGAGCTCTTCGCCGGTGAGTAACCGGTAAGCCTCCAGGTAACGCGCGGTGGTTGCTTGCGCGACTTCGGCTGGGATTTCCGGGGCGGGTGGTTTCTTGTCCCAGTCGAGTGTTTCCAGGTAATCGCGAACGAACTGCTTATCAAACGACGGTTGCGAACGGCCGGGTTGATATTCGTCAGCCGGCCAGAATCGCGACGAGTCAGGTGTCAACACTTCATCGACCAGCAGCAGTTCCCCATTTTTATCCAACCCAAACTCAAACTTCGTATCCGCGATGATGATGTCTCGCTCGCGCGCATACTGATGAGCTTCTGCATAAAGCCGCAGCGACGTGTCGCGCAACTGCGCCGTTCGCTCTTCGCCGATAAGATCGCGAACCTGGTCCTCAGTGATGTTCTCGTCGTGACCCTGCTCGGCCTTCGTCGAAGGAGTGAACAACGGCTCGGGTAACTTCGCGGACTCCTGCAACCCTTCGGGCAACTTGTGCCCGCACACTTCGCCCGTCCGCAGGTAATCTTTCCAACCCGAGCCGACGAGATAACCGCGCACCACGCACTCGACCGGAAACACTTCGGCGCGCTTCACCAGCATCGCGCGCCCGGATAGCGTTTGCGCATGACGCTGCACCGCTTCGGGCATGTCTTCGATCCTGCTCGCGAGCCGATGATTCGCGACGACGTGTCCCAACTTGTCGAACCAGAAGTCGGAGAGTGCAGTGAGCACTTCGCCTTTGCGTTCGATCGGTGTTGGCAGAATGCAGTCAAACGCGGAGATGCGATCAGTCGCGACGATCAGCAGCCGGTCGTCGTCGACCGCGTAAACGTCACG
>JBKPPP010000078.1:0-10751 GCA_046733615.1 Acidobacteriota bacterium
GCCTTTCGGAACGAAGGGGGTAGTGTCCTAATCTGAGATTTAGAATCGGGTTGTTGGCACGTTGTTTGTCCGAAACGTTCCGTTGCGTTTCAACATACATAGTAAGGGCGGAGATTTTAGCCGCTTATTCCTCGCGCGCTCAACCTTCTAACCTTAAGGAGTCTTCGGTTATGCATAACGCTAAGGAAAACAAATTCGGCCCATTCACCGTAACAGCCAAATTTCCCAACGTCACACTCACGATAGATGCTGAACAAAAGGGAAGCCAGATCATCTTCCGCAAGAAGATTGAAGGCCAATGTATGGAAGTAGAGACGTTTGACGCCTGCGTTGCCCGCTTGTCAAAGCTGTTCATTACTTATGGCGACCTGACGTTCTAAAAAGCAAATCCCGATATAAACCAGACGGTTCCACGGTTCACACAGATGGGGCGTTGTCAGAAACGGTGACGCCTTTCAATTTTATCTCGCCTAACAAAACCAAAAGGCCGGGCGCGGTTTTGGTATTCCAAGTGTATTGCGCAAAACTCTTCAAGTCGTAAGACATCTCATACGCAGGTTCTGATTTATCTGAAGTGAAGCCATCCTGAGTTTTTCGTACCACTTGGTAGAGATTGGTGGCTTAGCACCGCGGTTGACGACGTTGTCGGCCGCGCTGAATGCTATAAGCAAATCCGTCAACGTCGTTTTTGTTGTCTGCTCCCATGAATGATTAAAAGCAGCGATCACCTGTGGCGTGTATGAGTTGATCCGGAGGAAATCGATAATGAGATCCTGATTCGCACAGAAAGAATTATGCAAGTCGGGCATATGTTCTTTTACGAGCTCTGCCAGTTCGGGCCGCCGGAACATCAGCTTTCCTACACAATATGAGAGACCTTGTGAATACGCAGTAATGCGGTCGTGTTCCTCGGGACCAAACGCGGCAGTCGTTGCAATGTTAAACGTGGCGTGAAATGCGCTGACGATCTTAGGGATCTCCTTTTCCAATGGGTTGTCCAGACCTTCATGCGTTGCCGTCAGGACATTCTGGAACGTCCGCGCTTCGAGCTCAGTTTCGCGAAAGCCGTTTGGACCGTACATCGGATGGACAAACACGGCCGACAGTTTCGGATTGTTTACCATGCCGAGAGTTGCAGTAACGGCGCGCCACACTCCTGCCTGGACCGAGGGGATCAACCAGATCGTCTTTGGCTTGGAGGCGTCGCGACAACGATAGACCAATTCACACGCCAATTGCGCGTAGCCTGCAAGCGGGGTTGCAAGTACCACGTGTCGAGCGCTCTTCAGTAGCGACTTCTGCTCTTCACTCGAGGTCTCACGCTCAATCGTCGCAACAGTTTTGGCGCAGATGTGCGGCAGGATGTCTTGCTGAAGAAACTGACCAAATTCTCCACCCGCGCCGACAATCAACATGACCATAAGTTTGTAATCGGTCTCCGAAACACCAGGTTCTCTCGCGAATAAGGGCGTTGCTTGAGCAAGACGTATGCCTTTGAGTTTAAGTCGGCGTTCGTGAATGCGCTAAATCGGCTCCTTACCAAACATGCGGAATTTGACGACCTGTTTGGGGGGAATTCCACTGGGAACGAAAGTTTCGGCAACTCGTCAGTGCAATAACCTCATTTTAACGGGCCGGCGTTCATGGTCTGCGGATTGCTGCGGAACGGCAGGTCGAATTTGAAATTCCTTTTCATTTTTGCGACAACAGGAGAAGGGCCCGACATGACGCTTGACAGCATTCCGAAAGAAGTAAGCGCCCGCGTGGTCGCAGTCGACGCTTCCGGAAGCGGTGGACTGAGACTAATGGAAATGGGAATTGTTCCCGGTGCCCCGGTGCGAGTGGTGAATCGCGCTCCGCTTGGCGATCCCATCCGGATTTTCGTAAGAAACTATCATCTCGCTTTGCGCTGCGAGGAGGCACGGTCAGTGCATGTAGCGCTCTGTGAAGAGTAACAGATAGCGTCAGCTGTGCTTCAACAAGCTAACCCCCAATGAGCGCTACTCTCGTTCAACCTCGACAAAAATCAAGAGCAGAACACCCTTTTTCCCAGCCACTGGTTCTGGCCATGGCCGGAAATCCCAATGCCGGCAAGACGAGTCTTTTCAATGCGCTCACCGGTCTAAAACAAAAGGTTGCGAATTACCCAGGCGTCACCGTCGAGAGCAAAATTGGCTACTGGGTGCTGATGTCAAGCTTGCCACCGGCGCGGCTGATTGATCTGCCGGGTCTTTACAGTTTAAACGCTACCTCGGCCGACGAAGAGATTGCCAGAAATGTTCTGGTGGGAGACGCCTCAGAGGCTTTGAAGCCTGATGCCATTATCGTCGTCGTCGACGCCACCAACCTAACGCGAAATCTTTATCTCGCTATTCAGTTGATTGAAACCGGACGTCCGGTAGTGGTGGCGCTGACCATGTTTGATAGTGCTGAACGCAGCAAGATCAAAATTGATCTTCACAAATTGAGTAGCTCTCTCGGTGTACCGGTGGTGCCGTTCGTAGCGAAAGAGCGGCGCGGTTTGCATGAACTCGCTCAAGCAGTGCTGGCAATCACTGCTGAACAGAATCCCGTGAGACTCCGAGCAGTCGAGAATGAAACGGTATGGGATCCTCGTTCACAAAAAACGACATTGATTAAGCGTTACGCGCGAATCGAAAGGATTGTTAGCGAAGTTGTTGACGTTACTAATCACGGACAAACCATCAGCGAACGCATAGATCGAATAGCTACACACCGCGTCCTTGGGCCATTGATTCTGCTGCTGGTTATGACAATCGTTTTTCAGACAATCTTTTCATGGGCCAACCTGCCGATGAACTTGATCGACAATAGCTTCGTCGCGTTGAGCGCTGCGGCACGCACTCACTTGCCATCCGGCATTCTGACTGATCTTATTACCGACGGAGCAATCGCGGGCGTCAGCAGTGTGCTCGTCTTCGTCCCACAAATATTTTTGCTCTTTCTATTCATTTCCCTCCTCGAAGACAGCGGTTATATGGCAAGGGCCGCGTTTTTGATGGACCGATTGATGCGCTGTTTCGGCTTGCCTGGCAAAGCGTTCATGCCGCTATTGAGCAGTTTTGCATGCGCCGTTCCGGGAATCATGGCCACACGCACGATCGAGAACCCTAAAGATCGGCTGGCCACGATCCTGATTGCTCCCTTCATGAGTTGTTCAGCGCGTTTACCCGTCTACACATTGATGATTGCGACATTGTTTTCAGGGAGTAAGGTTCTCGGCATTGTTTCAACCGGCGTGCTGGTAATTCTGGGAATGTACTTGTTGGGAATTACTGTCGCACTCATGGCCGCTTCAATTTTGAATCGCACAATTCTGAAGTCACCAAAAACGACTTTTATAATGGAGTTGCCGCCATATCGCCTGCCGATCTTACGAAACGTGGCGCGTGCCATCATGGTGAGCGTAGGTACCTTCGTGAAACGAGCCGGCACCGTAATTCTTGCCATCTCGATTCTGCTTTGGGCGCTTGCAGCTTTTCCTCGAGCTTCAACGGGAAACGCAAAAGGAGGTTCTGACAGTCGCACAGCTGAATTTGCAACAATTGAACAACGCGTTCAAGAACCGAGCGAACAGATCAGAAACAGCTATGCGGGACGTCTGGGGCGTCTCATCGAACCAGCAGTCGCGCCACTTGGTTTCGATTGGAGAATTGGAGTGGGCATAATTTCGTCTTTCGCAGCCAGGGAGACGATCGTCTCAACCCTCAGCATCGTCTACAACGTCGGCGGAGACTCGACGGAACAACCATCAACTCTCATCAACGCGCTGGTTGAGGCGCGACGCGACGACGGCTCGCCCGTCTGGACGCCCCTCGTGGGTTTATCATTGATGGTGTTTTTCCTACTGGCATGTCAATGCATGTCAACAGTTGCGATTGTCCGCCGCGAAACGAATTCGTTTCGCTGGCCGCTGTTCATGGTTGCTTACATGCTGGTGATCGCATACGTCGGCTCGCTGATTACGTACCAGGGTGGACGGCTGCTTGGCTTTAGTTAGGAGGAACAGTGCTCCACTGGCAAAATATCCTGGTTTTATTCCTTCTCTTGTTGGCGAGCTTTTATGTTGGCCGAAGGAGCTGGGCTCAACTCAGACTCCTGTTCAAGGGAACTTCAGCGCTCACATGCGGTTCCGGGCAGTGTGGTGGTTGTAAAAGCGAGACACCGCGCCGAACAAGCATAAAGAGCACAAAAATTTAACGAAGCCATTTGCGCTTTCGTGGCTACAGCGTCACTGCGCTCTCGATCATGCCTCGAAGACTAATCTGTCCCGTGTAGTTTCCAAAAAGAAGATGGCCACGTTGGGCGCACCAGCTTCTTCGCGCAGACTGCCACACGTTTGGAAGATCGATTCCATACTGCGGGAGGGCACACGGCCAGCGATGGATGACCGTGGCGAGTGGCTCGCGAATACCCAAAAACTCAAACAATTCAAGCTTAAGCGCCTGCTGAATCTCTTCGTCGCCCGCATTCAACCAGTTTGGGGAGGCTGTGCCGCCCATCATTACCGTGAATGACGCCAGGCGCGTGTCATCTGTGACCCGGTACTCAAAGGAACTCGAGTTGAACAGAATTCCCAGCGATTTTGTATTTTCGCAGGCCGGCATCAAAACGCCCACTCCGTGGAGTGGTCGCTCAAAAGCTCTTCGTTCGACAAAGGTGGTTACGGAGACAATAGGCGTGTAGTGCACTTTTCTGAGCTCTTCTGCCAACTCAGGTGCGGAGGATTGCAGAAGCTGCGCTGCTGCATAAGCCGGTGTCGCCAAGATCACGTTTGCGGCGTCGGGCACATCGCGTAATTCTTCGCCTTTGCGAAACCGCGAACCCAATCTCTGCTCGAGTCGCTTTTCCAGTTTGGTGACCAGATCCCCCATCCCAAGCCGTGGCGCAACGCGCGTCTTTGATGGTTTTTTCCGCGACCTCTTTCGATGCTTGGCAAATGCCCACAGCAGAGTTTGTCCCTCCGCTAGATGCAAGAACGGAAACGCAGTGGACACGCCCAATTCAGCCGGCTGCACACCATAAATTCCGCGTACAAAGGGCGTCAGTAAATAATCGCATGCTGCTTTACCAATGTGCCGGTGCGCCCAGCGGTCGAGCGTTTCGTCGCCAGCATTGTGTGAGCGCGCGAAAGCGGCGTGGCGTACGCTGTTAAGCGTTTCCTGAAATGTAAGTGGAAAGCGTGTCAGCTTTCCGTTGCGGACAACGTATTTCGCCTTTGCCTCCTTTCGTGGCGCAATCAACTCAACCTCGAGGTCGCGGCATAACTCGCTAACCGCTTCAGTAGCAATGAGTGAATGCGCCGCACTCTCGGCGATACCGAAATCCGTTTGGCGCGTTTGAATCAAACCACCGGCGCGGCGCTTTGCTTCGATCAATGTAACGCGATACCCGCGCGCATCGAGTACATAGGCGGCAAGCATGCCCGCGATTCCGGCGCCGACGATCGTTACCTCACGCTTGTTCTGATTGATTGCTCCAATCACGCAGTTACAGCCCCCGCAAATTCCGTTTGATAGTGATGTCCAATAAGCGCGACATCGTCATTAAGCTCTATTAAAAGTGAATAGAGGAGTTGCGAGAACGTTGGATCGCCATTGAAGCAACGCGCCCGATGATAGTTTGTAATTCCGTGTGCTTTCGCCACTCCGGCATAAAGTTGATCGAGCTCGAAAAGTGTCTCGATGTGATCGCTGACGAAGCTGATGGGAACAACTACCACGTTGGATACACCCGCACGGCCGAGCCGCTTGAGCTCGTCTTCGAGATAAGGCTGCAACCAGGGGAGCCGCCCGTTACGCGATTGGTAGGCAAGCGACCATGGTTGCTTGAGTCCACACGTCACTGCCCGTACCGTTCGTTCGACCTGGTTCGGATATGGATCGCCCAGCTTCACGATTTTCAGTGGTAACGAGTGAGCGGAAAAGAGAACGTGGACTGGATCTCGATCACTGTGACGTCGTGCTTCGGCCTCGACGATTGCTTCGTCCGCAGTTTGCCTTAGCAGTCGAATGTAGAACGGATGGTCGGGCCAACTGGTGATTTCGCGCAACCGCGGTGTCCAATTCAACTCCTTCAACACAGCATTAACTTCATCAAAACAAGTGCCGGTAGTGGTTGTTGAAAATTGGGGAAACAGCGGCAGCAAGACAAGATCAGTAGCGCCCCAGAATTTGAGACGGCGCAGGGCCGTATCAATCGATGGATCAGCGCTCCGCATTCCGATTTCAATCCGCATAGAACGGCGGTCCAACAGGCTGCGCAAGCCTTCGGCCTGTGTCGCGGTCCACATAAGCTGCGGCGACCCTCCGCCAATCGCGCGATAACTCTTCACTGACGATGGACCTTTCAGGTATGCGACAGTGAAAGCGAGTAACTGCCGAACCGGCGACGGTATTCCCACCAGCACACGCGGATTGACGAAAAGCCGGTACAGGAAGGGACGAACATCGCTGAGCGTCCAAGGCCCGCCGAAGTTGAGCATTAGTATTCCGACTTTCAATTTGTCCTCTATTAACTAAACAGTCCTACTGAAGATTTGCGTCTCCGGCGTTTTCCGCGCCAGCCGGGCGTCGAAAGCCATGCACACATTTCGCAGAAAAGGTTTGCCTCGCGGAGTAATCTCGCAATGCTCGCCTTCCATCCGCACTAATCCGTCGGATTTTGGTTCCGCGAGCTTCGCATCCATGTCCTCGAGATAAGGCAGAGACAAATCTGGCGTCTCCCAGTCCGTCTCGAGACGTGTCATCAAATTCAGAATATGCCGGCGCAGGACGAGATCCTCGTTATTCAAACGATGTCCGCGAAAGAGGGGAATCTCACCCTGGCGCACGCGTTGTTCATATGTCTCGAGCTGCTTTTCGTTTTGCACGAACATATTCCAGGAGTCACTAATCGAAGAAGCGCCCAAACCTATCAATGGCGATACGAGACGCGACGTGTAGCCCATAAAGTTGCGATGCAACGTGCCGGTAACCGAGGCTCGCCACAAGGAGTCGCTTTCCAGCGCGAAATGGTCCATGCCAATTTCGCGATAGCCTGCCTGTTCCAACAAGCGGCGGCCGAATTCATAGAGTGCGCGCTTTTTGTCACCGGTGGGCAGATCGTCTTCTGTGAAATGACGCTGTCCCGGCTTTACCCAGGGCACATGAGCATAGCTGTAGAAAGCGATTCGATCAGGTCGCAATCGGTTTACTGCGTTTATCGTGTATGCGATGCTTCCCAGAGTCTGGAAAGGCAGTCCATAGATGAGGTCGTAATTAATCGAGTCGAATCCGATTGCGCGCGCGTTTTCCGTAACCAGACGCACCTGCTCTTCAGACTGAATCCGATTCACCGCCCGCTGCACGCGCGAATCGAAGTCCTGAACTCCCAGGCTGAGACGCCGGAATCCGAGGCGGTGGAGTACCTCGAGCTGATTCTTTTCAGTTACGCGCGGATCCGATTCGATTGAGTATTCCGCGTCGGGTGCCTGCTCGACATGGGCCAGAATGCCACTGATCAGACGGTCCAATTCGTTGGCCGAAAGGAAGGTTGGCGTGCCACCCCCCAGATGCAATTCGGTCAGGCGCATCGGCCGCGAAAGCTGAAGTTCTCGCCGGTAAGTTTTCCATTCTTGTAGTAGCGTATCGACGTAGGTAGATCCTATGATTGGGCTGCAGGTAATGCGGGAGTTGCAGCCGCAATAAGTACAAAGTGAGCGGCAGAAAGGAATATGAACGTAAATGGCCGCACCTGTTCCTTCATCAGTCGCCGCCAAGCTCGCAGCTACGCTTTGAATCCACTCTGCAGCGGTCGGCTGCGCGTCCCAATATACGATGACGGGATAGCTGGTATACCGCGGCCCCGGCACGTCATACTTTCTCAGTAAATCTTTTTCTACGGTGATCATCCTTCAATGGGTTGAGAATCGAGATCAAAACCCTCAAGCCAAGCCGTCGGATTTTGCTCCGCTCCGGTTTCCACTAAGCTTCGCAACTGTGACATCACGGGGTGAGCGACCTTGTTGACAGTCGAGATTAGCAACGACTTAATCGCCTTTTCCTGCACCGCAGTAAGAGAACCAAGTCGCGACCGTTGCTCGCCCAATTCGGCAAGCGCAATCTGCTGCATTTTGGCGCGCACCGCGCCAATCGTTTGTCCAAACTCGCGAATGCGAAGGTCTTTTAGAAAACGATTTACTTCAGCAGCAACGATGGCGCCTGCGCGCTCGGACTCGCTGATGCGCTCACGCATGTTTGATTCGATAACCGCCTGGAGGTCGTCAATATCGAACAAGAACATATGACCTACACGACTGACCTGTGGATCGATATTTCTCGGTACGCTTAAATCTATAAACACGGAAGGGCGCTGACCACGCATGGAGGATGCCTGCCTGGCATCAGCAGCGGTCACGATATAACCTGGTGCACTAGTCGAGCAGATAACGAAGTCGGCGGCGGCTAGTGAAGGAACCAGATAATTGAAATCGATCACCTCGCCCCCGAATTTTTCAACCAGTTGCTTCGCTTTACTTTCTGTTCGGTTAGCAACGAGCACTCGTGCTACTCCCGCCTTGACGAGGTGGCGTGCAGAGAGTTCGGCCGTTTCGCCTGCGCCGATTAGGAGTACAGTCTTTCCGGAAAGATTCTCAAAGATCTTCCGGCCCAACTCGACAGCCGCATAGCTGACAGAAACCGCGCTAGCGGCGATGTCTGTCTCATTGCGGGCACGCTTCGCAGCATGAAACGCGTGTGGCAATAATCTATTAAGGACGTCGCCGGCTGTCCCTGCTTCGACTGCGAGCGAATAGGCCTTTCTGACCTGTCCCAGAACTTGCGGCTCGCCCACAATCATTGAATCCAGCGATGCAGCCACACGAAAGAGATGTGTCACCGCTTCATCGTTGACATGGACGTAGGTATTTGGATCCAGTTGTTCGGAAAACAACCCACGTTCGATGAGAAACACCAATATTCTGTCCGTCACGTTGTCCGGCGAACCATCTTTGGTAACCACAAGCACCTCAACGCGATTACACGTAGACAAGATCAGTCCTTCGCGAATCAATTCACCGTCCACAAGGGTGCCTAGAGCCGTTATGCAGGAGCGGTCCGCGAAGGCGAGCCTTTCCCGCAACTCAACAGGCGCAGTACGATGATTTGCCCCCACTAAAACGACGTGCATTGAATTTTAATTTGGAGGGGCCTCAAGAGCTAAGGTTTCTTCTCTCGTAAGTTCTGCTGAAACCCGGAATCGTCCAGGTAATACTCATCGTTGTCTCCGTGCATTCTTTCGTCCTGAGTGTGGACCGAGTCGATCCCCGAGCAAGACCTATGCCTGCATATAAAAAGCCTTTTGTAATGTCGCAGAGACTCCGGGCGAAGGAAAATGACCAACGTTAGGCTGCCTTGTCGCGTCACGTCATCATCCATTTGGGCGAATGTCGATTTGACTCCTTAATTAACAACTGCGAACTTCTACCCGACCACTTGAAATATTCCGCAATCTATCTGAACTGAACGACGAAATTCCTTTCTTTTCCTCGGGCATATGTTGTGCACTATGCAATTTTCGGAGTAGTGTGCGTGATCGCAGCAGCCTTAGCAGCCAAATTCAGGAAAGATCTGTTATCAGTACATTCATTTAGAAAACAACATTCTGTTTCCGAAAGCGGTTGAGGTAGAAGCTCGCAGAGAATTCAACTTTTCTCCATCAGCTTATACCGTTCAACTCGAAGCCACAAAGACTGAGAACGAGGGCGACCTACTTCTGTGGGGCACCATTCGTGAGATAGTGCAGTCCCGTATTTGCGACGGTCTCACGAGCGACCGCTACTTGTTCGCACGGGCCACCACGCCTACTTACGATAACGCAATAGCGCGGGCCTGTCGCAAGGCCGGCAAAGACGCCAAGCTAAATTACGACCAGGCACACGGCTTCACCTGCCACAGCTTCCGACACACCGCTATCACTCACTGGATGGAAGTCACTGGGAACGACGCCGGTTCGGTGATGAAGTGGAGCGGTCACAAGACGCTTGAGAGCTTCTCTGTATACCTTCGACCACGGCTTGAGGGCCGCATACTAGCTACACAAGCGATGGACAACGTTGACGGGATCTTGACGGCTCAGGGTGGCGTTGAGAGCGTTCGGAGCGTTGGGAGTGCCGAAGAACGAGCCGCTAAACTGTTGCAAAATAAGCAACTCGCGGTGTAGCATAGTTTACCAAAAACATGCGCCCGCTTGGCTCAGTAATAGCGCAATCACCGCTACGTTGCATCTATAAAGGACTTATCTTCCAACCTCCCTATTCGTTGCGCTCAAATTGCGCTGTTTTTAGGCCACTCCTATGGGTGTTGACCCACAGTTTTGGTACTAACGTGCCGCATCAGATTCAATACAGCAATCTGAATTACTAACCTGCGACCCAGCGTGATAAATCACATAATTCGGTCATGACCGAAGAGATCGTTCTTGAAACTATTCGCGCTTTACCGATGACTGTTCGGTCAAGGAGATCGCCGAGCGAATTGAGTTTATACCTGCGATTCAGGAAGGTCTCGATCAAGTCAACAGAGGGCGAAAGCATTCCCCATCACGAGATGAAAAGGCAGCTTGGCCTCATGGTTACAAACTACCTTGGTCGCCCCGCTGCACGAGACGATCTTCACCGTGTAATCGTCTCCGTCGCACAAAACAATCTTAACCGCTCAATGTCCTTGGAATATGAACTCATTTCCGAAGCA
>JBKPPP010000079.1:0-13577 GCA_046733615.1 Acidobacteriota bacterium
GATCACGGAGTACGCGCGTGACTTCGCCGACGTCCTCGAACGAATGGCGGAGCAGTTGAAAGAGATTGTTTCGACCTTGCAGCGTCCGCGCAACGTGACGCAGCGGCTGGTGGAGATTCACCGCCTGGAGAATGAAGGCGATGATCTTTATCACGCTGCGATCGCCGAGCTGTTTCACGACCCGCCGGACGCGTTGACGGTGTTGAAGTGGAAAGAGGTTTACGAAAAGCTGGAAGCGGCGGTGGACCGGTGCGAGAACGTCGCGAACATTATTGAGAGCGTGATCATCAAGCACAACTAACTGGTCTTTAATTCCTGGCCAAAACTTGCCATGATCACGACCTGACGAGAGGACCAAAACCCTTTTCATGACCGCAACGCTGGCCTTCGTCATCATCCTTGTCCTTCTCGCCCTCCTTTTCGACTACATCAACGGTTTTCACGACGCGGCTAACTCGATCGCTACCGTCGTCTCGACGCGTGTGCTCTCGCCGGGCATGGCCGTGCTCTGGGCCGCGTTCTTCAACTTCATCGCCTTCGCTATCTTCGGCACACGCGTGGCGAAAGCGATCGGCGACGGCGTGCGCATGGACGTGATTCCGTCCGACATGCGTCTGTACGTGCTACTGGCGGCGTTGCTGGGCGCGATCGTCTGGAACTTGATTACCTGGTATCTGGGTTTGCCAACGTCGAGTTCGCACGCGCTGCTCGGTGGTTACGCCGGCGCGGCGATCGCCGCACATGGTGGTATCAGCGGGCTGTTGAAGACCGACGTTTGGTTGCGGACGTTGAAGTTTATCGTACTGTCGCCGCTGATCGGGATGTTGCTCGGCTTTACGTTGATGGTAATCGTGTACTGGGTCTTTCGCCGTTTCTCTGCCAGTCGCGTTGACAAGATCTTTCGACGCGGACAGCTCTTCTCCGCGGCGGCGTTTTCGTTGGGCCACGGCGGCAACGACGCGCAGAAGACGATGGGTATCATTACGGCGGTGCTGACCGCGGGCGGTGTTTGGGGTCTTTCGTACGGACCAAACGGGACGTTGCCGCCGATTCCTACACTCGTCGTTCTCTCCGCGCACGCTGCGATTGCGCTCGGCACATTATCGGGTGGCTGGCGTATCGTGCACACGATGGGCAGCCGCATCACGAAGTTGAAACCTGTCGGTGGCTTCTGCGCGGAAAGCGCTGCCGCTTTGACGCTCGCTTACGTCACACTCACCGGCACGCCTGTCTCCACTACCCACACAATCACCGGCTCAATCGTCGGCGTCGGCGCTACCCGCCGCCTGTCAGCGGTGAAATGGGGCGTCGCCGGGCGCATCGTCTGGGCCTGGATCTTAACCATTCCCGCGGCCGCCTTCGTCGCCGCGCTTTCTTTCTGGATTGTCGCTCTGCTGCACCGCCTGGCGAGTTAAACCAAGACTGAACTGCATTGAGAGATATCGAAAGCGAGATATACTACTCTCGTAACTGCGACTCGATGGAGGAGGGCTAATGGCTAATCTGCTGGAGCGAATCACAATCAATCCTGACCAGTGCGGCGGTCGACCTTGCATTCGCGGTATGCGTATTCGCGTGGTTGATGTTCTCGATCTCCTTGCGGCGGGACTCACTCCCCAGCAAATCCTCGAAGAAATGCCTGACCTCGAAACCGATGATTTAAAAGCTTCCCTTCAGTACGCTGCTCGCAAGCTGGATCATCCGGTGCTTGCCGCATGAGGATCTGGGTTGATGCTCAAATCTCTCCGGCGATAGCCACTTGGATTAGCAATAATCACACGGTGAGTGCGGTGGCAATTCGTGATCTGGGATTGCGGGATGCGAAAGACAAAGAAATCTTTGAAGCGGCTAGGCAAGAGAGAGCTGTGGTTATGACCAAAGACAACGATTTCGTGCTGTTGCTCGATAAGCTGGGAGCACCACCCCAAGTTATCTGGATCACCTGCGGAAATACATCTAACGCACGCTTAAAAGAAATCTTAACGAACACCCTTCCCAAAGCCCTGGATCTCCTCAACTCCGGTGAGAAGCTAGTAGAGATCAGTGCAGCCTGATTGGGAGCAACGACCAAAGTTCCCGGCATTGACGAGGAGTACAAAAAGGGGTAGAAAGGGGTAAATTCTCAAGCACTCTTTGAAATCTCCGATTTTTATTTACGCCCGCGTAGCTCAGTGGATTAGAGCGTTCGCCTCCGGAGCGAAAGGTCGCAGGTTCGACCCCTGCCGCGGGTACCATCTCAAATGCCTCCGCCAAAACGTGAAACATCTAATGTCGTCGTTGCGGGCAAATTTGTTTATCTACGAAGGCCCTCGCACCGCGATGTGAAGGAATTCATTGCACTCAACCGCGCCAGTCTAAACATGCATCGAGGATTGGTGGCGCCGCCAACGTCTACTGATGAATTCGCAAGTTATCTCAAGAGATCTCGTCAGGCGGACTCCGAGTGTTTGCTGCTCTGTCGTGTGGCGGATAAGAGGATTGTGGGTGCAATTAATCTCAGTCAGATTTTCATGGGTGCGTTTCGCAGCGCGTATCTCGGTTACTACATCGGCGCTCCGTATGCGCGTCAGGGTTATATGAGTGAAGGCATACGGCTGATACTTCAGTATGCGTTCAAGCAACTGAAACTGCACCGGCTCGAAGCCAACATTCAACCCGAAAACCTCGCCTCAATTGCGCTCGTCAAGCGTTCGGGATTTGTAAAAGAAGGATACTCGCGCCGGTATTTGAAGATCGGCGGCCGATGGCGCGACCACGAGCGCTGGGCGATCCTTTACGAGGATTGGCGAACTCACCGCGAAACGCGCGAGCGGTAGCGCCTCACTTGTAAGGCTGACGGCGCTCGTTTGACTCCACCTGACTTGAACACTACACTGCTTGATCTCTTCCCAAAACTTCACCCCCTTTTACAGTCGACGTACGTGGAGATCACATGAACGACAAAGACATACTTGTGGGCGAGCATGGAATTCTGGAAGTCGTGGGCGAAGTCGCGGCGAAAGGGTTGAGCGGCAGGCTCGAGATTGCTGCCGGTGCTGTCGCGGGCGCGCTCGCATTCATTAACGGCAAGCTCGTCGATGCTCGCGTGGGACATCTCACCGGGTTTCAGGCGATGAACGCGATCGCTTCGCTGCGCGATGCTCGTGTTCGCTTCGATCGATCGGCGGCGCCGCCGATGGCAAGTTCTATTACCGCTAACGAGCAGGTTGTGCTCAAACAGTTCTTCGGAATCGAGAGTGTCAGCGCACACGAATACTCAGCACCAATTATGCCTGACTATGAATACTCGGCGCCGATCCTCGCTGACGAACGAGATGAAGCGACTGTGATTACCAGCGACCTTGGAATCCCGCACGATGAAATCGCGCACGATGAACTCGTGCCGATTGCAGCTCCTGTTGGCACAACCGACTTTACGAACGCGCGCGCGCAAATGGGGTCCGTGTATCAACGTCATCCCCGCGCTGCCTTCGTTGCCGTCTTCGCATTGTGCCTCCTGGTTGCCGCGGTCGCGGCGGCAGCGGTGACTCTTAGACACCAGTTCCGTGAGCGAACGGCGGTGGCGGCGGTGACTACTTCAACCGAGCCCGGTTCTTCCACCGAACCGATTTCTCCGACAGAACCAGTTTCTTCAACCGAGCAGGCTTCAGCTCCTGTTTCGAAAAACGAGAACGCAACCAACACGCTAGCACCGGCAGAGGCGAAACCGGTTGAGAACCCGGATGCTGCTGCCGAGTCGGCGAAAGTACAAGGCGCCGTTACCGAGTCGGGGAGAGAAAATGACAAGCTGAATTCGTCGGAAGCAAAAGCACGGCAATCACAAACCGCTTCGACTTCTACTCAAGCGAATACTTCCGCGAACGATCGACCGACCAAGCGCACAGGCGATCTACCGCAGGCTTCCGCGAAGGATCTGCGGAGTGCTGCCGCGAAAGATGTACCGAGCGAAAGCGCGCACGAGCGAGCAGCCGATGCACCCGATCTAACCGGCAAGTGGACCGTCGTCAACACTGTTCAGACCACCGCTTACGGCTCCTTCGCCAACCTGCAAATCGGGTTCACCGTCGCGATCAATCAGACCGGCAGAACGTTCACCGCAACCGGCCGGAAGATTTCTGAAAACGGCCGCGTCCTACCCGCCGCCAGCCGTACGCCGATTCAGTTGAAAGGCGTCATCAACGGCGACAGCGTGGAAGCGACTTTTTCTGAACAAGGCGCAATGCGAAACACGAGCGGGCGAATTGTTTGGAAACTGGATCGAACCGGTGGCTTGCGTGGCACATTCGCCAGCAGCGCCGCGCGCAGCAGCGGCCAGTCCGCCGCCACACGAGAGCTATAAATAAAGAAGAATTGGCGGGAATCAGAACCGGTGGCGCTCCGATTCCCGCCAATTTGATTCGCGCAGTTCTCAACCAATCAACAGCATAAGCACGACGGCAGTCTCACTGACACTTGCACGTTCGTCGTCGAGGCGCCGAACCACTCGACTTCCTCATACAACATCCGCAATTGGAAATTATCAGCCGAAGGATCGCCGACTCCCGGCGGGCGATCGCAAGCGAAAGATCACAACTAAACCGTTCCCGAAAGGGCGGTTTTTTGCTACGCTTGCGGCTGACTCCGGCAATCCCCTGGTCCCCCTGACCCTTAGTCTCGTAGCCCCGGAAATGTTCAGGTCCAGATGAACACCGCAAACGGCGCTTCAGATGTCCGCCGCACTGTCCTCGTAGTTGACGATTTCGACGACACACGCCTGCTTTTGCGCACGTGGTTTGAGCGCCGGGGTTTCCGTGTGGTGGAAGCGGAAAACGGGATGGAAGCGATCGATCTGGCCGAGGAAGAATCGCCCGATCTGATCATTATGGACGTGCAGATGCCCCACCTTGACGGGCTGGCGGCGACCCGGCGCATTCGCATGCAACTCCGATCGGTGCCGATCATCGTGGTTTCGGCTTATGGCGCAGACCAGTTTCGCGACCTCGCACTGGCCGCCGGTTGCAACGAGTACGTTTCGACTCCCTTTGAACCCTCGACTCTGGAAGGGATCGTTCGCGCTCTCGTGCACTAACTGTATAATCTCGCCATGCTTCTCACCCGTGCCCGCGCGATACTGCTTGTATCGGTTTGCCTGTTGGCCCAGCCGGTGGCGGCCCAGTGCACCAAAAAATTTGCCGAACTACCAACCGCGCCTGAACTGTTCGGATTTCATCTCGGCATGACGCGCGACGACATCAAAGCACGCGTGCCGCAGACGGTCTTTCCCAAGCCTGACCATTTCGGCGTCGTCAAAACGACGATCAATCCGCACTTCGATGCGAAGATCGATCAGGCGAAGTACGCCGGCGTGCGGAGTATCTCGCTCGATCTACTCGACGATCGACTGACGTCGCTCTGGATCGGTTACGACGAAGAGTTCAAAGTGCAGACAGTCGAAGAGTTCGTGAAACTGATCTCGCAAGCGTTGCAGCTTCCCGGATCGTGGTCGTCGTGGAGATCGAAAGGGCAGCAGTTACACTGCGCCGACTTCCAGGTGATCGTCAGCACACTCGCGGGTGGACCCAGTTTGCGACTGCTCGACATCGCCGCGGACGACACCGTCGCCGCGCGGCGCCAGGCGAAGGAAGAGCAGGACGCGGCCGCCGAAGCCGCGAGCGGTTCCGGAGCCGGCGAAGAGTTTCCGAACGTCATCGGCGACCGGCAGTCGAAGACTTACTACCTGAACGGCTGCCAACCCGCGAAAGAGATTTCCGAAATAAACAAAGTGACTTTCAAGACTGCCGAGGAAGCGCAAAGAGCTGGATTCAAGCTCGCCAAAAACTGCCACTGAGGAGGTGGTCCATGCTGAGAGAATTCAAAGAGTTCATCGCCCGTGGAAACGTTATCGATCTGGCTGTTGCGGTTGTCATCGGCGCGGCGTTTGGCAAGATAGTGACGTCGCTGGTCGAAGGCATCATCATGCCGCCGATCGGGCTGTTGCTGGGCAAGGAGGATTTCTCGAACCTGTTCATCGATCTTTCCGGACAGCGCCCCGTCTCGCTTGCCGACGCACAGTTGAGAGGACTGCCGGTCATCGCGTACGGCACGTTTCTCAACGACGTGGTGACGTTTCTGATCATCGCGTTTGTCGTTTTTCTGATCATAAAGGCGGTCAATCGCCTGCGCGCCGCGCCGCCACCACCGCGGAACACAAAAGACTGTCCACACTGTCTGACGGCGATTCCATTGGCAGCGACACGTTGCGCGGCGTGCTGCGCTGAAGTGCCGGCGTAATCGAGCTGAAATATGCGTGAATGCCCCCGTTGCGAAGTCTGCTACGACGACAGCGTCGAGGTTTGCCCGCAGGACGAGGCAAACACCAAACAGACGTTGCCTGGACCGCGCCTGCTGGCTTCGCGTTACCTGCTGGTGAAACGGTTGGGCCGCGGCGCGATGGGCCAGGTTTATCTCGCGCGCGACCAAAACCTGCTGACGCGTGAAGTCGCAGTGAAGACGGTTCGGCCTGACATCCTCAGCAGCGAAGATCTACAGGACGGCGAAGCGATTGCGCGTTTCGAACGCGAAGCGCGCGCCGCCGCGTCGATTCGCCATCCGAACGTCGTCGACGTGAAAGACTTCGGCCAGACCGCGGACGGCGTTTTCTTTCTCGTCATGGAATACGTCGAAGGCGAGACGCTCTACCACCTGCTGCGACGCGAAGGAACAGTCAGCCCGCAACGGGCCGCTAGCATCCTGCGGCAGGTCGTCGCCGGAGTCGAAGCGGCGCACGACGAGGGAATTCTTCATCGCGATCTGAAACCGGCGAATATCTTCCTGATGCAGCAGAAGCGCAAGTCGACCGGCGGTGAGGATGGCTTCGTCAAGGTCGGCGATTTCGGTCTCGCGAAGATTGTGCATCCGGATCGATCGGAGTTGACTTCAAGCGGCGGTCCCGCCTCGCAGGGAATCATCGGCACTCCCGAGTACATGGCGCCCGAGCAGATGCAGCCCGATGTACAGCTCGACGCGCGCGCCGACGTTTACGCGTTGGGCACCATCGCATATCACATGCTCGGCGGACGGCCGCCGTTCACCGGAAACATCACGCAACTGATCGCGCAGAAGTTGACGCAGGCGCCGCCGGCATTGTCGGCGCTGCGTTCAGATGTAACGAGCGCGCTGGAAGAGGCCATCATGAAAGCCCTGGCCCAGAATCCGGCGGACCGTCCGGCGAGCGCGAGCGAGTGGTTCGAGAGTTTTGCCGAGGCTGCCGCGGTCGACACGGGACCCTTGAAACGCGGCGACTCTCGCCTCGTGATCATGGCGTCGTCGGGTTCGGAGGTTTATGTCGACGATGAGCGTTACGGCAGCGTCGGGCGTTCAGGGCGTGTGATTCTGAGTTCGCTCGCGCCCGGCAAGCACGTCTTGCGCGTTTCCAAAGCAGGCGAACCGGACGACGAGCGTGTGATCGAGATTCGCAGCGATATCGCCGAGCAGATCATCGAAGCACAGCTCAAGATCGGGGCGTCGAGTAATCAGTTGACGCCATCGCGCGGCGGCAGTCTCGACAGTAAAACCGGGCTGCACTCGACGACGCTCGTTGTCGTGATGTGTACGCGTTGTGAATCGCGGTTTGCGGAGGGCGTGAAGTTTTGCGGGCGCTGTGGAAACACGACGTTTCAGCCTGTTTCGGGAGGGTTGACGGACCTGCCAAAAGCGCTCGCGACGAATCCGCACCAGATCTCCTGTCCGCGTTGCAGCCAGGTTTACCCCGCGTCGATCAAGTTCTGCGGCCGGTGCGGCATACCGCTGGGCACAGCGGCGCTCGACTGGCGCGCGCCGAAGCCGGTGGAAGTCATTTGCAACGGCTGCAAATCGAGCTATCCGGCCGGCACGAAATTCTGCGGGCGCTGCGGAGTACGGATTACCCCTTGAGAGAATTTGAAGTTTTCTTATAAGCTGTGCCGCGATGAAGCGCTGCCCCACGTGTAATCGCACCTACACCGATCTCTCCCTGAACTTTTGTTTAGAGGACGGTACGCCGCTCCAAAGCGACTCGCCTGCTGGACCAGATCCGCATGCGACAATCCGGTATCCTTCTGCGCGCGACACCGATCCGCCGCCCACGGAGATCTATCGCCCCGAACCACCAGTGTTAACGCCGCGGCCGGCGCCACCGCCTCCACCGCCTCCATCGATGGCACAACCGCCATCCGGCCAGCCGCCGCCGCAGTGGACGCCGACGCCTACGGCGGTGCCGCGCAAGAAATCGAATGCGGTCTGGTGGATACTCGGCGGTTTACTGGCGCTGCTGGTTATCGGTGTCGGACTCATCGTCATGATCATCGCGCTGGCCAGTCTCGGTTCCAATTCGAACAAGAGCAACCTGAACGCAAACACGCGCGACGCGAATCGCAACGCGAACGTCAGTGTCAATACAAATGTTTCCAATGTGAATGCCAATACGAACGTCTCGTCGAGCGGCCTGTTCGTCGACGATTTCGCGGACAAGAAGTGGGGTGTCGGCGCGTCGCAGTTCGGGCGCATCTGGTACGAGAACGACGAGTATCACATGAGCTCGAAAGATCGAACGTTCATGGTGATGTACGCGCCTTCTGATGATTACAACACCGAGAATGCGACCGTGAAGGTGACGGTGCGCAGCGTTGACGGCAGCGTGCCTTCGGCCGGCTTTGGGTTGATGGTGCATTGCGCGCAGTCGAAGCAGAAGCAGCTCGAAGACTACGCGCTGCTGATCTATCCGAGCGCCGAGCCGGAGTACGAGGTCATCATGCATAAGGATGGGAAGCAGTCGTCGCTGGTGTCGCGAACGAAATCGGACGCGATTTTGTCGGGGTCAAATCCGAATCGCCTGGAGATCAGGATCAAGGGAACCCAATTATCGTTCTACGCCAACGGGAAGTACCTGACCCAGATCAACGACAACGAGAACTTCCGCCGCGGCCGCGCCGGCCTCTACACCAGCGACGAAATCGACGTCGCCTTCGATAACCTTGAGATTGATCGCTGACCATGCAGGTCAACCTGAAAGTCATTGCTGGTCCGTACAAGGGACGGATTTTTTCCTTCAATCAACACGACAGCTTTCTGATTGGACGCAGCCGCGACGCGCACCTCTACCTTCCTGACGATCGCTTCTTCTCACGCAATCACTGCCTGCTCGAAATAAACCCGCCGCGTTCGTTTCTGCGCGATCTCAATTCGACCAACGGCACGTTCCTGAACGGACAGCGCGTCAACGCGACGGCGCTAAAAGACGGAGATCGCATACAGTGCGGCGAGACTGTGCTGATCGTCGAAGTGACGACAAACGCATCGGTCGATCTCTCTGAGACAACTCAGGACGCTATGCCCCGCAGCCGTCCGGTTCTCGTGATGGTCGAGTGCGTCAACTGTGGTCGCCGCGAACACGCGGAAGCATCGGCGCCCGACGAACATCTCACTTTTCTTTGTGAAGACTGCCGCATCGAGTTAAAGCGATCGCCGCAAGCAATTCCTGGTTACGACACGGTGAAGCTGTTGGGCCGCGGCGGCATGGGCTGCGTGATGCTGGCCCGTGCGCAACGCACCGGACGCGCAGTGGCGATCAAAACACTCCTGCCGGAGTTTGCCGTCAGCGACAAAGCGTTGCGCCGCTTCATGCGCGAGATTGATGTCGCCGCCGCACTCAAGCACAAGCACATTGTCGAATTTATCGATCGCGGCACGCACAACGGCGTGGTCTATCTCGTAAGCGAGTATGTCGACGGCGCCGACGCTTCCAAACTTGCGGAAGCTCGCGGCGGCAGTCTCGCTTACGACGATGCGATCGCCGTGATCGAACAATCACTCGATGCGCTCGCTTACGCACACGCGCAGGGCTACATCCATCGCGACTTCAAAGATCAGAACATCCTCGTGTCGGGCCGCGCGCCAAACCTCGTTGCCAAGTTAACCGACTTCGGTCTGGCGAAGAGCTTCGCGCGTTCAGGCATGAGCGGTGTGACGATGGCCGGCGAGATGGCCGGTACGCTGGCGTACATGTCGCCGGAGCAACTGCGGAACTTTCGCGACGTCAAACCGCAGTCAGACATCTACGCCGTCGGTATGACAGCTTACAGTCTGTTGTCGGGCACGCTTGCATTGAACCTTACTAGCAAAACGAGCGTGAACGACACGATTCGCGCGATTTTCGAGCAACCCTCAGTTCCGCTGCACGACCGGGCGCCGCACGTGCCGCGGCTGGTCTGCGAAGTCATCGATCGCGCCCTCGCCAAGGACCCGGCCCAGCGCTGGCAAACAGCCGAAGCCATGCGGTCGGCCCTGTTGCACTCCGTCTGAACCGTGCCATGCGTGGCACAAATAAGTCTTTACTTGCGAATAGACAGTCAGCATAATACGGGCCTCTCCGCCAAACACAGCGGCGAAGAGTCAATGACAGCGCGGGCGCGAGCCCGCGTTTCGCATGAGGAGAGCTCGATATGAGATCTATTTGGAAGGGTCACATCCGCTTCCTGCTGGTCGCCATCCCGGTTCGCATCTACAACGCCCTCGAGACCAGTGAAAAGATTCAGTTCAACCAACTGCATCGCGACGATTACGGCCCAATCGGCTACGACAAACGCTGCAAGAAGTGCGGCGAAGTGGTGACTAACGATCAGATCACCAAAGGCTATCAGTACGAGCCCGATCGTTGGGCTATCGTCGAGCCTGAAGACATCGCGAAGATAAAGATCAAGACTACGAAGGCCGTGGATATCGTCGGTTTCGTCGATCGTGAAGAGATCCCGACGACCTTTTACGATGCGCCTTACTTCGCTGGTCCGGACGGCGCGGTTTCAGAAAAGCCATACGCGCTGTTGCGTGAAGTGATGAAGCAGACGGGCAAGATTGCTGTCGGCAAAGTGGTGCTGCGCGATCGCGAGGATCTAGTGGCGGTGTTTCCACATGACGAGGGGTTGGTCTTGCAGAAGCTTCACTACCCGCACGAGCTACGCAAGATGGAAGACGTGCCCGATCTTGAAAACGTGCAGAAGCTCGACGCGACAAAGCTCAACAAGAGCGAGCTCAAGCTGGCAACGACACTCGTGCAGGAGATGGCTACGACGCTTTCCGACATCGATACGGCAGACGCCTATCACGCCGCGCTGCGCACGTTGATCGACTCGAAGATCAAAGGCAAGCAGGTGACTGAATTTGAAGTTGAAGAAGTTCCCAGACTTGATATCATGAGCGCGCTGAAGAAGAGTTTGCAGGCTTCGAATCGCAAACCGATGGTGAAAGCGCCGGCCGCGAACGCAGCGAAGAAGAAACCGCAGATCACGCTCGTCAAACCGCGCGCAGCCAAGAAGCGAAAAGTCGGCTGAAGTTACCGGGCTAACGTTTCGTACTAATGAAAGATCAGGGCAAGAAGGTAATCTCGTTTCCCTCACCTGTCCCCTCAAAGGCAGATTACCAACGTGTCAAATCTTCGTATTCCATCAAAGAGATCAAGCAACTGTTCGGTCTGAGCGAGAAGACGATTCGCCGCTGGACCGAACAGGGCATCATCCAGGCTTCTTCGCCTTCGCAAACGCCGGATTTTGTTTACGACTTTCAGGCGTTGACTCAGTTTCGACGTGTGCGCGAGCTGCGCGCGCAGGGTCACAGCATTCGCCAGATCGAAGCGGAGTTGCAGGGACAGTTGAACCTGTTTCGCGTCGAGACAGGCCGGCTGGCTCGGCTGCTCACGCCGTTTGAAGAGGCGCTGTTGCTGCACGAGCAGGGCGACCCAAAAGCCGCCGAGCATTACGTCGAAGCGATCAATGAAGGCGACAACGTCGCCGAAGCTTACTGCAATCTCGGCATCATCAATCTCGAACGCGGGCAGCTCGCGAACGCGCTCGACAACTTCACTCTTTCACTCAAGAACGATCCGCGGCACGTCGAGGCGCACTACAATCTCGCCAATCTCTACTACGACGCCGGCGACCTGCAACTGGCAAAGCTCCACTACGAAGCTGCGGCGCAAATCGAGCCCGGCTTTTCGCTCGTCTACTTCAACCTGTCGCTCGTGTATCACAAGCTCGGCGAGCTCGAAGCGGCGTCGTCGACGCTGGAAAAGTACCGGCAGCTCGAGCCGGAAGACGAGGATTTGGAAGTGCTCAACCAGCTCCTCAAAGCGATGAAGAGTCCTTCGCCTTTTACGCAGAAAATGGATTGATTTTGCTGGCGGTGGGCAGGAGGGCTGCCCACCTGGTCTCGTATCGGATCGCAAGAAAGGTGAACGATCCATACGTAGGTACTTGAATAAAACCGCTAATTTCCTTCCGCTTCCAGAATCGTTTATAATCCGGAGGCACCCGCTTGAGGCTTCCGCAGGTTTCCTGGATAGCCGAATAGGTTCAGGTCGTAAGTAAGGAGGTTCCCCTGTGTCCAGTTCGAAATGTCGTGTTCTCTGCGTAGACGATCATCACGATACGTCGGAAATGCTCGAACTCCTGCTCTCAAAGGAAAATTACGAGGTAGAAACTGCCGCGACGATGGAAGAAGCGTGCCGGAGGGCGGGCGAACGGCAGTTTGATTTGTACGTTTTGGACCGGCGTCTGCCGGATGCGAATGGGGTCGATTTGTGCGCGAAGTTGAATCTGATCACGCCGAACGTTCCGTGCATCTTCTACACGGGCGACGCGTATGAGGTTCATCGTCAGGAAGCGATGGCCGCCGGCGCCGCCGCATATGTCGCGAAGCCGGATATCGATGCGCTGATCGACGCGGTGCAGCAGTTGTTGGCGAACAGCGAATGCGCCACGTCGAAGTAGAAACATGGATGCCTGACAGACGTCATCACATTAGAGTGCACGGCAACTGATCGTTTGTGATGATCTTCTCTGGTAGGCTTGCTTGACACTCTCCTCCTTGCACGTATAATTTTTTCCGCGTCACACACCAAGGGCCGATAGCTCAGTTGGTAGAGCAGCTGACTCTTAATCAGCGGGTCGCAGGTTCGAGCCCTGCTCGGCTCACCATTTCCTTCAATGACTTACGGCAGGTAGAACAGCCTGCCGTTTTTCTGTTGTGACAAACTTGTGACGTTGCTTTTGTCGATACTCTGATAAGACGACAATCGCTCCACGTTTTCCTTGATCGGTCGCGTGTATGTAACGCATCGTTGTCACGATCGACGCGTGGCCCATCAACTCTTTAATCTTCACAACGTCAACGCCAGCATCCGCTAAGCGAGTACCGAACGTATGGCGCAAGTCGTGAAACGTAAAGTTGGTAATGCCAGCTTCCCGACATGCGGTGGTGAAGGATTTCTTAACATCCGTGTACCGCGTTCCAGTGTCAGGATTCGTAAAGACATATTCCGCATTACCGGTTTGCTGGCTCAGTTCGAATAGAGCTTCTCTGACAACTAGCTCCATTGGCACCGTGCGATCCCTATTCGTCTTTGTCTCGGTAAAGTTGATGAGATTCAGATCGAAGTCCACATTCGACCAACGGAGCTTTAGTAACTCTCCACGCCGTGGTCCGGCGTAGATTGCCACCGTCACGAGAGGTCTGAGATATTCACGGTCGCCCGTCAGCCTCGCAAACAAGCTATCTTCCTCTTCGAAAGA
>JBKPPP010000080.1:0-17190 GCA_046733615.1 Acidobacteriota bacterium
ATCAACTCGCGAAAGAGGTTCGTTTCCGCCGGCGCCCAAATCCCGTTCTGCCTGATCGATTCACTGATGATCACGTCGTGCTCGTGAACCGCCAGCTTGAACCCGTCAAGTGAAACAACCTTTGGCTTGGTTTGCTTCAACGAGTAAAGAAACTCTTTCACAGAAAGAGGAACCAATGAGCGAAGGGGTTTTGGCAGCACCGACATCACAGAGCTCTCACTTAAACGCTGGCCAGTCACAATCCGGTTTACACAACGGCTTCACTTTAACAGATCGAGACAGACCACGGCACCAGCCGCTACCGGAACCTCCTCGCCGGGCCGCTTCACCGATCGCGACGAAGGTTGGGCCCAGGTTTCGGGCGACGTGTATTCGGAGTCACGGCACGCATCGGCGTTGGATGTGCTCCAGCCGCCGGCATCGTACCGGTAATAAACGTCCGAAACCTCGCGAGGCCGCAGCAACTCAGTTAAGGAAGTGATCATCGGCGTGTCGAACTGCTGTAACCAATCGAGAGCGCACGGCCGTCCGAAAGGCATAGTCAAATAAAGACGTCCTCCCGGTTTGAGCACGCGCCACAGTTCGCGGGCAGCGAGCTTGTAATCTTCCTTCTGCAAGTCTTCCACACGCTCGCTCGTATACATCTCTGTGTTGAGGCCGATGTGTTCCAGAGTCGAGATGCAGGCAATCTGGTCGAAATAGTTATCTGTTAACGGCAGGTCGCGTAGATCGGCGAACTCATACGACACACTCTCTCGCCAGAAGCAATTGCTTTCAGGATGAAGCGTAACTACATGGACCTTTTTTTCCTTCAGCGCCGGAAGCTTCATCAACGTCTCAAAATTCAACGCGGAGCCGGCATCGAGCATTCTCCCGCCGTTTTGCGGAAGTCGCGAGATCAACCACGGGTATTCGACGATCCTCTCATCGATTCCCCGGCCGTAATCCGCCGGTAAAGCGCTTCCGAGTCTGAAGATGTCGAGCAGCCGGGCGTCGGCGAGAACCTTATCGATCTGGGCCCACTTATGTACGTGGTAACCCGGCGTGAGTGGCTGCATCCCGGATTTCAAATAACGATTGTAGTCGCGTTGCTGCCGGCGGCGATTCACAAGGGAGTGCAGGCGATAGGAGAAGCTGTTCGCCAGCCGCTCTGCGAGGTTGAGGATGTCCCTTTGCTCGGAGGAGGAATTATTGTTCACTCTTCGTCAAGGGATTGTATCTGCCACGGTAAATCCAGGTTGATAAGACCGTTGACGGACGACTTTCGCGCCTGGGGATTTCCCGTTGCGGCAACGTCGAATGAAAGCACGTCCTCCTGCATGTCTATCAACCGCATATTGGCGTCAACAATGCCGGTGGTCAGCACATACGAACCCGGCAGAAGAAGATTTCCGGGTATGGTGAGTTGGGTTCGGTACGCGCCCGGCGCCAGGGCAGCCGCGGCAGTTTCCGGGTCTAGTTTGTCGATATGATGCGAGCTGAAAATCGGCAATCCATCGGCAGTGCTGACTCTTATTCCAAGTAAACCCTGTGGTATTGGCTGACGAACAACGTACTCAGCGGTGACGGTAATTTCAAATCGATAATCAAACGAGGCCGTTGCATCTCCTTCCCTGGTCAGAAGACCGAGTTTTGTGAACTGAGCAGCCTTTGCAGGTTCGATCGGAAAAGAGCACGCGCCCTCGTGCTGCGCCGACGTCTCCAGGTAACTTCGAACTGCCGAATCAACCGGCCCGTCCGCTGCGATCCTGCCGCCCTCGATCAGTATGCAGCGGGAACAAATGCGGACGATCGTTCCCATGTTATGACTAACGAAAATGACCGTTCGTCCGTCCTTCGAGACCTCGTTCATCTTGCCCAGGCATTTTTTCTGAAACGATGCATCGCCGACTGAAAGCACTTCGTCGAGTATGAGAATCTCGGGGTCGAGATGCGCCGCTACAGCAAAGGCCAGACGAACGTACATTCCGCTGCTGTAACGCTTGACCGGCGTGTCGATGAACTTCTCCACTTCAGAGAATGCGACGATCTCGTCGAACTTCGCACGGATCTCGCTGCGCGTCATTCCGAGCAGCGAGCCATTCAGAAAAATGTTCTCGCGTCCGCTTAGTTCCGAATGAAATCCCGTTCCCACCTCCAGCAGACTTCCCACTCGACCATACAGTTTTACTTTCCCGGTGGTTGGCTCGGTGATGCGCGAAAGGATCTTCAGGAGTGTTGATTTACCGGCGCCGTTACGGCCGATGACACCAAGCACCTCGCCCGGTTGCACTTCGAAACTGACATCCTTCAAAGCCCAGATGCTGCCGGTTGAAGCACCCTGGCGGCGAAGGCCATTGAATGGAGCCCGAACAGCGTTGGCCAGTGACTCGCGAAGAGTTGCATACGCAGCGACTCTGGAGCCCAACTGATACTGCTTGCTTAGATTTTCGACTTGGACGATAGGTATCACTGAAGACTAACCAGATTGCTCCTGACTGCGGAATTCAGACCGTTCCCCAACTGGCCTCGGGGAACTTCGCACCCGCGGATGTGCGCAGGCTTTCCAGACGAGCTAGTTCGAGATCGTGGTCTACCATCAAGTGCACCAGCTCTTTGAAGCTGACTCTCGGTTCCCAGCCGAGCACGCGCCGCGCCTTCGAAGCATCGCCCTGGAGCAGGTCGACTTCCGCCGGCCGGTAGTAGCGCGGATCGGTTTCCACAAACTCTTCCCAATCGAGATCCAGGTAACCAAAAGCTTCGGTCAGAAACTCACGCACGGAATGATTCTCGCCGGTCGCTATCACGAAATCGTCAGGCTCCTCCGCCTGCAACATCATCCACATCGCTTCGACGTAGTCTTTGGCGTAACCCCAGTCGCGGCGCGCGTCGAGATTGCCCATGTAGAGTTTCTTTTGCAGGCCGAGCTTGATACGCGTGGCGGCGCGCGTGATCTTCCGCGAGACGAACGTCTCGCCGCGGCGTTCGCTTTCGTGATTGAACAGAATGCCGTTGCAGGCAAACAGGCCGTACGATTCGCGATAGTTCACCGTGATGTAGTACGAGTAAGCCTTCGCGCAGGCGTAAGGCGAGCGCGGGTGAAACGGCGTCAGCTCGGTTTGCGGCACTTCGCGCACGCGCCCGAAAAGCTCGGACGAAGACGCCTGGTAAAACTTCGGCTTGATTCCGGTGTCGCGGATCGCTTCGAGAATACGCACGGTGCCGAGACCCGTCACTTCCGCCGTGTATTCCGGAACGTCGAAACTGACGCGCACGTGCGATTGCGCGCCGAGGTTGTAAATTTCGTCGGGCTGCGTGTTGCGCAGAATCGTGTTGAGCGAGCTGGAATCGTTCAGGTCGCCGTAGAACATACGCAACCTGGTGTTGGGTTCGTGCGGATCCTGGTAGAGATGATCGATACGATCCGTGTTGAAGGAAGAAGACCGCCGGACGATCCCAAAAACCTCGTAACCCTTGTCGAGTAGAAGCTCGGTCAGGTATGAGCCGTCCTGGCCGGTTATGCCGGTGATGAGTGCTCGTTTCATAGAGACGTTATACCTTACCTCATGGGCCGATTCTCGGCAATTTGTTAGTATCGGCGCATGGACGAAGGATTTCCTTACGCGAACGTGGTGGTCACGGGCGGCGCCGGTTTCCTGGGCCGCTTCGTGGTGGAGCGATTGAAGAGTTTTCCGGGTGTGCAGGTCACGGTACCGCGCAGTCGCGACTACGATCTGGTGACTGAAGCCGGCGTGAAGCGGTTGCTGTCAGACGCTGCGCCCGATCTCGTGATTCACCTGGCGGCAGTCGTCGGGGGCATCGGTCACAACCAGAAGAACCCGGGCCGCTTCTTTTACGACAACCTGATGATGGGCGTGCAGCTCATCGAGCAGTCGCGCCTGCACGACGTGAAGAAGTTTGTGGCCATCGGAACTGTCTGCGCGTATCCGAAGTTTACGCCGACGCCTTTCAAGGAAGACGACATCTGGAACGGCTATCCCGAAGAGACAAACGCGCCGTACGGGCTGGCGAAAAAGATGATGCTGGTGCAGTCGCAGTCGTATCGCGAGCAGTACGGGTTCAATTCTATCTTTCTTTTGCCGGCGAATTTGTATGGTCCGGGAGACAATTTCGATCTCGAGACGTCGCACGTGATTCCGGCGCTGATTCGCAAGTGTGTCGAGGCGCGGCAGAACGGCGCGGCTTTCATCAACGCCTGGGGTTCGGGAAAGGTGTCCCGGGAGTTTTTGTATGTTGAAGACTGTGCCGAGGGGATCGTGCGAGCGGCTGCTTTGTACAACGCGCCCGAGCCGGTGAATCTGGGTTCGGGGAACGAAGTCGTCATCAAAGACCTGGTGGAGATGATTGCCCGGCTGACGGGATTCGAGGGCGAGATTCGCTGGCAATCGGATCGGCCGGACGGTCAGCCGCGACGACAACTCGACACCAGCCGGGCGTTGGAGAGGTTTGGTTTTCGCGCGCGCACCAGTCTGGAGGAGGGATTGAAACGAACAATCGCCTGGTACGAGGAGAGCTTAAATAATGTCCGCGAAGCTTCGCTCGACGCGCGAAAATGAAAAGATGGAATAGAAGAGCACCGCAAATGTAATCAGTGTCGCGATGGCGAGCGCGGGCCAGTCGAATGGCAAACCGAACAACGACGCTCGATAGCCCTCGATAATTGCCGACATCGGATTGAGCAGCAGCACGCGGCGCCACTTCGGTCCCAGCGCGGACGACGGCAGGATCACCGACGATACGAAAAGCCAAAGCTGGATTAGAAACGGCAACGCGAACCGCACGTCGCGATATTTCACATTGAGCGCCGCCATCCACGTTCCCACGCCAAGCGCGAACAGCGCCGTCAGCAATACGAGCACCGGCAGAAACATTACCTGCACCGTCACGCCGACGCGGTAGTAGAGCATCATGACGATGAACAGCAGGAACGCCAGTGCGAAATCAACCAGGCCCGCCAGCATCGCCGCCGCCGGCACGATCAAACGCGGAAAGTAGACTTTGCTGATCAGGTGGCTGCTGCCGACCAGGCTGTTGCCGCTCGCGGTTATGGCGTTGGAGAAGAAAGTCCACGGCACGAGGCCGGCGAGTGCGAACAACGGGTAAGGGATTCCCGCCGACTCCACCGCCGCCAAACGGCCGAAGAAGATCGTGAAGATTAGCATCATGAACAGCGGTTGCAGGATCGCCCACGCCGCGCCGAGCGCCGTCTGCTTGTAGCGCACCTTCACATCGCGCCAGGTGAGAAAGAAGAGCAGCTCGCGATACGCCCAGAGATCTCTGAAGCTAATGAGTTTCCAGCCCTGGTTTGGTTGAATTACGACGAGGGGCTCAGTGGTTGGGTTCATGAACAGTCGTAAGTGTACGGTAACGTTCGCTTACTGTCAGCAGTGGGGACACAGATGAACATGACAAGACGCGCAGTTAAGCTGACAGTGTTCATCCGTAGCCGTCAGCTTCTTCTTACCAACACGCACACTGATTGTCCAAAGGCGCTACGATCTTTGACGACCGCGCCGCTTTCGAAAGTGATGGCGCGGACAAAGGGATGTACGGCTCGTTTCCATCCCTGATCATTTCCACTTCGAGGTCGAGCCGTTTGGCCCATTCACGCAACATGTCGGGACACATGAAGACATTCATCGGTTGCGCGCCGACGCCGATGTCGCGCAGATTGTCTTCGAACGATCCCCAGTGCTCCGGCACGCAGAAATCGAGAAACGACAGGACGATCTTGCCGCCCGGCTTCAAAACTCTCTTTGCCTCGCGCAGGTAAGCATACGACTCTTCATGCAGTAGATGCGTCACCACGGAAAAGAAGCAGACCATGTCGGCTTGCCGATCGTTTTCCGGGATCGTCAATCCGCTCGCCAGCTCGAAACGCCAGTCAGGCCGCGCGACCAGTTTGCGCGCAAAAGCCAGCAGATCAGGGACGACGTCGATCCCCAGATACTTGCCGGTCAAATATTCAGAGAGCGGTTTCGCGAGCCGGCCGGATCCACAGCCGACGTCGATCAAGTAATCAGACGGTCGCAGACCGTGACAAATGAGCGCCGCGCGCAAGAGTTGACCAAACGCATCGAACTCGCCGCCCACTGCCTTTTGCGCTGCTTCATCAATCGAGTAAGACTGTCGCAGGTCCTTCAACATGCGATTGTGCGTTTTGCGAAAGTGAGTCTTCGAACGTCCAGTTACGTGCGGGGCGCCCCGTCAGGGGGCCAATCACCCGGTAGTTAATACTGCTGATGATCCGGCGCACACTCAGTCTCATTACGTGGTCCTTGTCGACCTGATTTGCTCCAGTCGCTGCTGAATTATTCTACCGACTTTCTCAGGCGAAAATTCCGACGCGATCGTTTGCCGGCCACGCAGGCCAATCGCGCGAGCGAGCTCAGGCTCAGCCACGAGTCGCTTCATCCAGTGAGCGGCGTGTTCGAGATCCGGATCGGCCCAGTGCTGATCGGCTTTGTAAGGCCCGTAGTCCTGACCGAGTTTCACGAGCTCGTAATTGATTGCGATGCAGTTGTCGTTCGTAATGTAATCCGTGTTGCCAGACCAGTTGGTGACGATTGCCGGTTTGCCGAGACTCATCGCCTCCGCCGGCCCAAGTCCGAAACCCTCGGAGCGATGCAGCGAGATGTAACAATCGCACGCGTCGATCATCGAAATTACTTCGTCGCGATCGCTTCGGTGCGTGTGTACCAGGACATTACTGTTCTCCGGTATCTCGTCGCGCAGCTCTCGTAGCACCGCGTTTTCCTGGTCTGCATTATTGAACCTCAGCACCAGGCCGACGCGCCGGTGCTCAAAGCCGAAAGCCGATTTGAACGCGCGCAACACTCCGAGCGGATTCTTCCGCTGCAAGATGCTGGCGCTATCAAACATCGCCAGGAAGATGAAGCGATCCACCGGCAAGCCAAGCTGAAGCCGCGAATATGTGTGACCGCGTTTCAACTGCACGACCGGCGGCACGTTCACCACTGGAACGGGTGCCTTCGCTGACATCGCATTCTTGATGAAATTCGTCGGCGCCCAAACTTCGTCAGTAAACTCAAACTCCGTCAGCCACTCATCCGGCATCTCGGGAAGTTCCCAGTACCAGTTGCCGATCACGTAACGATCGCCGAGCACGCTGGCGGGCGCGTGCGTGCGCAGGTGAAAACTGTTGTCAGGATTCACGCAAACGATCGTCGTGTCGTAATTTGAGCGGCGCACTTCCTTGTGCGACCACGAGAGATCCGTGTGGACCGAATAGTTTCCCTGCTCGAGATTGATCACGTTGAAGGGAATTCCCACTGCGTCCAAAGCCGCCGCCATACCGCGTGCGGCGACGCCAAGTCCCATCTCCGCGCGAATGTACGCGACGAGATTGACGCCCGCGGGCACAGTCGCAGCTCGTCGAGTGCCATTCTGTCGCGCTGCCCGAAAGCGTTGCTTGGTTCGCAGGAGACGCTCGAGTTTCGCTCGATTGAGCCGATCGTAAACGGCGGCCTTGAAAGATAACGGCACAAGCGAACTCAATACGTCCTTCATCGTTTCGGTAATTCGCGGGCCTTCAGCAACTGTTCTGGTCTGTGCCGCTGGGACAAGTTTCCTCGCGAGATGTTTCGGGCGTAATAGATCGCTTCGTCAAGCGTGGCAAACTCGAATCGGTTCTCACCTGGTGGTCTAATGGCGAGAGTGCGAGCAAGAAACAACCAGACCGGTGTCGTCGCAGGCGCGGTCAGAACTCGCTTGAACTTCGATTGAAGTCTTTTGGGAAATGTGACCTTAGCTGCAACGGTTTGCCCATTCGTCGTCGACTTTGGGTAACCCTTCGCGACCAGCAACTCGAACATCTTTCCTTTCACTGCCGGATCGACAACTTCGGCAAGTTCGGTGGCGTTTGCCTGAAGGTACTTCTGCATGTTGAGTTCGAAAAAACTCTCGCTGTTGGTCTGTTGTTTGAGCAGACAGTACTCGTGAAAGACGTAATTGACGGCCGTATTGAGCTGCGGGATGGGTGTCGCGAAGTTCGCGACAGACTTATCGTTTGCGAGATTTGCAGCGAAGTCAGCGTAATCCGCGCTCATCTCCCCGCGCGTCACACTCGCGCCGTTGCTGCGCTCCAGCGCGTAATGAAAGATGAGCGCTTTGTCGTAGTAGAGAACGGAGGTTTCCATTTCCAAACAGCGGAAGCAGAAATTGAAGTCCGGCGAAATTGAAGAGAAGATGTTGCCGAAGCGCTGTTGAATTCCGGCCAGCACCGAACGCGGCACAATCGAGTTGATCATGCGCGGCAGTCCGGGAAACAGAATCGCCTGGGATAACAACCACGAGAAGTGTTTGGTATCGACTTCCAGGAGACGTTCTGTAGCAGGGTACTCGTCGATCCGAATCGGTGTCGCATTATCGATGATGCGATCGTGATTGTAGCTGATCACTTTGTCTGGGTAGAGCGTCGCCAGCGGAATAAGTTCTGCCAACGCTCCCTTCCGGAACATCATTCGATCGGACAGGTAAAGAAAATGACTTGCAGCGTACGACCGCAACGCTTCCTGAATAGCCCAATCCCAGTGCCTCGGCATTGAGAGTGGCTCCGGAGGACGCACGTAACGCAAGCGTTCCTCCGGCCAGGTGGAACAATATTCAGCGAGAGCTTCGCGATCCGTCTCCGAGATGGAGTTGTCCGACACCATCACGTTGACGTTTTTCGCCTGCTGATCCAGCACCGAACGGATGGCATTCATCGCGAGGGTGGCGCGATTGCGCGTCGGAATCACCACGACTAAACCCGTGTAAGCCATCGCTGATTTTAGATCCTTCAGAGCTCGCCTTGAATTTCTCTATAGAAAGACATGTTCAGTTTTTCCCCCTCGTCCAGCATCGGTCCTACAGGAATCGCGTGTAAAGTCGGACACATTCCCGGCCCACCATGTTTGTAATACGACTTGATGCATTCAACGCCTTCCTTACGCGAGTCTCCCTGCACCCTGTACACGGAAAACCAGAGCCATTTGTAGGAGAATCCCAGACAACAGAAGATCCACAGACCGACAAGCACATACTTCCTGAGATTCGGCCTGTCTTTTAGAAAGATGGCCCAGGCCAGAGCGCTGAAGGGCACCAGCATCATGCCAAAATCCGCGAAATGCGAGATTTTTGCACTGGGGCTGAGGTTTGCGCGTCCACCAGCAATACTCGCGAGGACTGCTAACATTGCCAACGCAAAGGCATAGACGGCCCACGAAGCCGCCGGTAGCTGCGACCGCTTTCGCCAGATCTCCAGTCCAATAGGAACAAGCACCACTAATAAACAGAGGGCGCCGAGTACTACTGAATGAGTCTCGAATCCGAAGCCCCACGAGACAAGGTTCGTGAAGAACTTCCAAAACGCTGCCTCATCCGGAAGGGCGAGCGGTGGATGGTAGGAAACACGGTGGTAGTCGATGAAATAGAGTGCGACGAAGGTGAGTACCGCCGTAACGACGGTAATCATCTGGACGTATTCCACTCTTCTCTGAGAGCCACTAGAGCTAAGCGCACGGCAGATCTTTAACCAGGCGAATACCGCAATCAAAATGCACACCGCTACCAGTCCACCGAAATGCGAATACGTGGCGACTACGGCCGTGAGCGCTCCAACTGCCAGGCGCGAGCCTGTCTGCGGCTCGCTAAAGAGGAAGTAGACTGCGACAAGGCTGAAGAGTATCGCGAAGCGAATATGCGACTCCAGGCCCATGAAATTATTTTCCCAGCTAATGGGTGTAAGAAGAAGAATAATGAAGGCGATGGTGGCCCACAGCGGCACGATCGGCGCTACTCTCCTCGCGAATACGACAATAGTTGCTAAGACCACACCCCACATGGCGTAAGTAATCAATATGCTGATGACGTGATTATGCCCGTCAAGATAAAACAGCCCCCAGATCAGTAACTTCGTCGGCACCATTCGATGCTCGTTCATCGGTTCGACGAGCCACCTGAACGTGAATCCCGCCGGCAGCCCGTCAGGACTCAATATGCCCCACTCGTCCCAGAACGGCACGTTGACGGCATTCTGAAAAACTACCCAAAAATGTGCGATGAAGATCGCGATACACACGACCACAAGGAACCTTGTCAACCAGGTAGTAATCGTCCGCGTAATCAAGTTCTTCTCCTGCCTACGCCAGGCATCATTGTCGGTCGTGCTTGTACAACTCGACCAGTCTCGCCAGGTCATCCAGCACCGAACGCGGTGCAAAAGCAAACTCGCGACGCATTCGTTCAATGTTTATCGGCGGAAAGCTGACGGTGGGCGCGCCCGGCTCAAACTCAATCGTGCAGCCCGTAAGCGCTCTCAGTTTGTCCAGCAACTCGCGATGAGAGACATTGACGCCGCTCGCCAGGTTATAGATTCGCTCGCTGCCGCCCGTGGCGATCCGGATTAGGCCCTCAACCACGTCGGTGAGACTAATGTAGTCTTTTGCCGACTCCGCCGCTGTGCGCAGCACGATCTTTCCGCTCCCGACCGCGTCCCTGATGATGGTTGAGAGAAAATTGTCAGACGCGAAGTCAGGGCCGTAGACGTTTGACACTCGGGCGACTCGCGTTTTGCGGCCGCAATGTAGAACGATCGACTCGCCCATCGCTTTCGAGATGTTGAAGACGTTCTCGGCATGCTGCGGCGTCAGGCGCAGCGGTTTGTCTTCATCGGTCGAATCGGCTTCGAGATAAAGACGCGTCGAGGAGAGATACAGCAGCGAATCGAACTCGTGATTGCGGATCACTTCGAGGAGAGTGCAAACGTGAGCTTCAACAGTATCTAAGAATCGGGAGCGGAAATCGGCCGTGAGACCAATGCAGTAGATGACATCGCCGAGGTTTTTCAGGGGCAGCGCGTCAGACCGGCCTATTGCCTGATACTCCGCGCCGTCAGTCTCGAGCTTCTTCGCCAGGTGAGACCCGATAAAACCGGATGCGCCGAGGATTGTGATCATACCTGTATCAACTCGTGAACCTTGGATGGTGCAACGTGGGATCGTTGTGCGGCAACAGCTTCGGGCTGACATCTTCGACCACACGCAAATCCAATCTATCAATCAGCTCAGCAGCGTCGCGCGTGGCGAGCATGTTGAAGCCGTGCGGTGGGCCTTCGAGATAGACCGTGGCCGCCGGGACGATCTCAATCGGATAGCCGGTCGTCGGATAGTTGTTGTGAAAGTCGCGAATCGCGAACAGCTCGTATCCGTACGACGCGAGTAACTGGACGATCGAGGTCTGTTCGAGACCGTTCGTCCAGTCGACAAAATTGCGGTGAATTTCAAAGACTATGTTTGGCGCGTGCTGCGCGATCGTGTCCGCGGCGCCGACCAGCGCGTTCTCCTCGCCGCCTTCCGTATCCAGCATGATCAGCTCGATCGCCGGTAAAAAACGCGATCCGACGTATTCATCAATCGTGATCGATTCAGTCGTTTCTTGCGTCCGCTCGCTTTGCTCGTCAAGCGGCAGCGACGATGCCAGCGCCAGATGACCTTCGAGCCGCAGCGCGACGTTGCTTTCGCTCCACAAAGCGAGACGATGCGCGAATACGTTGCTGAGCTCGTTGAGATAAAGATGCCGCAATAGCCGTTTGAACGCGTGTTCCATCGGCTCGAACGCGTGCACCACGCCTGACGCGCCCGCAATCTCTCGCGCTACCAGCACTGCCTGATCGCCGATGTAAGCGCCGCCAAAGATCACATTCGACGCGCCGCGCGCGAGTAGCGTCAAGAGTTTCGTCGTCTGTGGTTCCCAAACATGATCGGGATGCGCGACGCTGCTCAAAAGCAACGCCTTCTCGATTCGGCTGTCGGGCGTCACTTCAAAAACGACACCATTCTCCAGCACCACTTTGTGATCTTTAACTTCACTCAGAAGCTGAAGAATGATCGGCCAGCGCACCTCTTCGCGAAACAGCGGCGGATCTCCCGAACGCAGCTCCGCTTCGCGCAGCGCGTCGAAGAAGATCCGGCGCAGTTGCTCATCCTGGCCTGCATTGGCCAGCGCCTGGGCCAACAGCTCGTTGTCGCGAAAGATTTCGGAAGACATAAACGCCGCCGTGGCGGGCTAAGGTTACTAGTTGCGATAGTCGGGATAGTCGCGATCCCGGTCCTTGATGATCACATTTTCCATTTCAGGCCAGCGAATGCCAAACACCGGATCGTTCCAGCGGACGCCGCGCTCGCTGGGCGGCGCGTATTTGCCTGACAGCTCATAGAAGATTTCGGAAAAGTCTTCACGCGTCTGGTAGCCGTGTGCGCAGCCTTCCGGAATGTAGAGCAGCAAACGGTTCTCGGCCGTCAGATCAGCGCCGTACCACTGTTTGTAAGTCGGAGAATCCGGTCGCAGGTCGATCACCACGTCGAAAACCGCGCCACGCGTGCAACGAACAAGCTTCGCCTGCTCGTTTGGCGGCGCTTGCCAGTGCATGCCGCGCACGGTGTGCTTTTCCCAGTTGAAAGAGATTCCCGACTCGACAAACTTTCCGCGCAATCCGTGAGCGAGAAACTCCTCTTCCGAAAAGCTGCGGGCAAAGAAGCCGCGCGGGTCTGCAAACTTTTCCGGCTCGATTAGAAACGCGCCCTTAACGTTTGTCTCTTTGAATATGATCATCCGTCTTGTCCGTGTTCACACCACTCTCACCGAAGGCACTGGCAGAATAAAACGGCCGCCTCGGCGCCGATACTCCGACTGCTGCTCGAGAATCTCATTCGCGAAATTCCACGTCAGCAACAGCACGTAATCGGGCATGTCGTCGAGCAACTTCTGCGGCGCGTGAATCGGCAAGTGTATGCCGGGCGTGTAGAGTCCCTGCTTCAGAGTGCTGCGATCGACGACGTAATCGAGCGTGTCGCGGCCGATGCCGCAGTAGTTGAGCAGCGTGCTGCCCTTGGCCGAGGCGCCGTAGACCGCTATCTGTTTGTGTTGCGCTTTCAATTGCTTCAGCAGCGTCACGAGCTCGCTGCGCAGGTGTTCAACTTTGTCGCTGAAACCATTGTAGAAATTGACGTCACTCACGCCCCACGCTGCCTCTTCACCCAGGAGCCGCTCGACGGCTCCGTCAGGCTGGCGATGCGGCTTTCCGGCGAAAACGCGCAGCGTTCCACCGTGAATCGGCAATTGTTCGACGTTCAGGATCCTTAGCTGGTTGCGTGTGAAGAGCGCGTCGAGGGCGGTCAAAGAAAAGTAGCTCAGGTGCTCGTGATAGATCGTGTCAAACTCGCAGCGATCAATCATCTCCTTCAGGTAAGGCACTTCGATCGCGATCAGCCCCTCGTCTTTCAAGAGCGTGCGCAGACCACGGACGAAACCATTCAGATCGGGAACGTGGGCCAGCACGTTGTGCGCGTGAATCACGTCCGCTCGGCGACCTTTGTCACGTAGACGCCCGGCGAGTTTCGCGTCGAAGAAATCGCGGATGGTGGGAATGCCGTGTTGCTGTTCCGCAATCTGCGCGATATTCAAAGCCGGTTCGATGCCCAGCACGGGTACGCCGGCGCGTTTGTACTGCTTCAGCAGGTAACCGTCATTGCTGGCGACTTCAACCACCAGGCTGTCCGCGCCGAGATTCTGCGACGCGATCAGGCGCACGGAGAGTTCCGCCGCGTGTTGCAGCATCGTGTCGGAGAACGACGAGAGATAGACATACTCGCGAAACAGCTTCTCCGGTGAAACCGTCTCCGTGATCTGCACCAGCGAACACATGGAACAGAACGCGAGCTCCAGCGGATAAGTCTCCTCGATTTGCCCGACTTGCTGATCTGTCAGCAGCGCGTTTGCGAGCGGTGTGCGTCCGAGCGACAGGATATTTTGCAGGTCCACGTGCCCGCATGAACGGCAGGCAATCGGCGCGGCCTCAGTCATGGCTTTGCCTCACGGATTTGCGGGTCCGACTTGGCCACGAAAGGGTCACTACGGCTGTGCCGCCGGATGCGAGGCGAGGCTCCGCCTCGCCGCACTGTATGTGGAAGAAATAGGGCTTCGCCCTTCGTTCGGGCTTTGGCCGACAGGGCTGAGCCCGAACGAGGGGCCTAGCCCGGCTAGTTATTTCACAACCTTCCGGCGAGGCAGAGCCTCGCCTCAGATCCGGCGGCGGAGCCGCAGCGGAAATAGCTGTCGCACCGGTCATGGGCTCTCGGCCCCCAGGAAGTCTCGATACCAGTCGATTGTTTTCCGGAGACCGTCGTCGAGTGTGAAGAGAGGTTTCCAGTCGAATATCTTGCGCGCTTTGGCGGCGCTCAAATATTGCTCGCGGATCTCGTTGACGGCTTCGTTGCGCACGTCCGGCTTCACGTCCGAATTCATCGACGTGAGAATGCGATCGACCAGCTCGAGCACAGTCAGCCGGCTCTCATTTGAAAAATTGAAAGCGTGTCCGGCTAGCGACCTGTCCGCCGCCAGACGCTCGGCGAGCAGCATGTTAACGGCGGCGCCGTCTTCGGCGTAGAAGTAGTCGCGCACAAACTTTCCGTCGGACCGAATCACCGGCCGTTGCCCACGCAGCACCGAACGAATCGTGCCGGGCACGATGCGATTCCAGTTCAGATCGCCACCGCCGTAGAAGTTGCCGCAACGCGTGATCGCGACGGGGAGATCATAAGTCGCGGCGTACGACTGCCCGATCAAGTCAGCGCACGACTTACTCACATCGTATGGATGCCGGCCCATCAACGCCGCATCTTCGGTGTAGGGAAGTTGTTGCTGATCGCCATAAGCCTTGTCGGAGGATGCGACGACGATCTGTTTGACGGTTGCACTGCGCCGGCATGCTTCGAGCAAAGCCCAGGTGCCGCCCACATTTGTTTTGAACGTCGAAGCCGGATTGCGATTGGCGATGCCGACGATCGTCTGCGCCGCCAAGTGAATAACGGTATCGATCTCGTATTCGCCGAGCGCGCGCTCGAGCAAGCCCTGCCGTCGCACGTCGCCTAACACGACTTTTACTCGATCGTTTAGATGCGCGCGGAAGAGCTCACTCTGCGGTACCCAGTCGCGCACGAGGCAAACCACGTCGGCGCCGGCGTCGAGCAGGCGGCGCACGAGCCAGCCGCCGATCAGCCCCGTCGCGCCGGTGACAAACACCGGCCGGTCCTGCCAGAAACTTCTGTTAGGTGTGCTGGTCACGGCCATACTTTCCATGGTGGATTCGAGTTGCGCCACAACGTTTCGAGCAGTCTGACGTCACGCATCGTGTCCATGCATTGCCAAAATTCTTCGTGACGAAATGCGACGAGCTGTTTGTCTCGCGCCAGTTGCTCGAGCGCATCTATTTCCAAACTCGAGCCATCATCTTTCAGGTAACCGAAGAGCGCCGGTTCGAAAACCATGAAGCCGCCGTTGATCCAGCCTTCGCCGATTTGCGGCTTCTCAGTGAACTCGGTTACCAGGTCGCCCGTGAACCATAGTCCGCCGTATCGCGCCGGCGGCCGCACGGCAGTGATCGTCGCGATGCGCCCGTGTGCGCGGTGAAATTCCAGCAGCTTAACCAGATCGAGGTTGCTGACGCCATCTCCGTACGTCAGCATAAAAGTACCATCCGAAAGAGACGGCTGAAGTCGTTTCACGCGCCCGCCGGTGTTGGTGTCGATTCCCGTGTTCATCAGGTGGACGAGCCAGTCTTCACACTCGTTGTCATGCGGGTTGACGACGCCTTTCGCTAGATCGACGGTCATGTTGCCGTTGAGCGAGCAGTAATCGAAAAAGAAGCGTTTGACGATCTCGCCGCGATAGCCGAGCGCGATGAAAAACTCGTTGAATCCGTAGTGCGCATAGTGCTTCATGATGTGCCAGAGAATTGGCCGGCCGCCAATTTCGACCATCGGCTTAGGTTTGAGCTCCGTCTCTTCTGCCAGCCGCGTGCCCATGCCACCGGCCAGGATCACGACCTTCATCTTGTTTTCTTCATTCTTCAGTCAGCGCTGTTACTGAGGAGCGCGGAGTGACAACAACTTCTTCGCGACCGCGCGCGTGCGATCCATCCCGTAGAGTGTCGGCCCGCCCATCAGCAGGTAGTTCATCAGGTGCCGCGCGCGTCCTGTTAGCGATGGGGCGTGAGCCGCGCCGTCGCGTTGCGCCGCCGCTACCTGCGCGATGATTGGGTCGGTGTAGTTTTGCAAGAACGGTATCGGACACTCATGACAGATCAGTTTATCGCCGTTCACTTTGTCGACGACGCGCAGCGCCATTCCGTCGATGCGCTTGCTGATTGATGTCTTTTGTTCGGCCGTCAACGCGCGTTGCTGGCGCCGCGGTTTGTTTGACGTAGCTGAAAACATTCGCCTGGCGCGCCGGAACGTCTCGTTATTCCAAACATTGAAGAACTCGCCCTTATTATATCCGCCGAAATCGAGTTTTTCAGACGGCACGGCGCAGCAGGCGGAGACACGTCCATTCGGATTCAGCACGAAGACGCCGTAGAGCCAGGCGCACGCGCGGTCACTCGACAGCTGTCGCTCGGTCTCTTTCTGTATCGGATGATCCGGATGGTACATGTTATAGGCCTGGATTGACGACGGCAAAAACCCATCGTTGTGTGGCTCCATCGGCATTTCGGCGCCGCCTACCATGAACTCGTCCGCGCCCCACTCTTTGTGGAGCGCGCGCGCCTGCTCGATCTCGTGTTCATTGTGACGAAAAACGAGAAACTGCCAGATTAGTTTGGGCGTCGTTCTGCCCAACCGCTGCTTGGCCCGTTGTATCCGCATCGCGTTCTCGCGGACGAGCTCGAGGTTGCCGTTTCGCCGGTACTTCGAATAGGTCTCCTGCGTCACGCCGTCTATCGACACGATCATCCGGTCTAACCCGCTGAGCACCAGCCGATCGATGTAATCGTCAGTCAATTTTATGCTGAGGTTGGTGCTGAGAAGGATGCTGATCTCTTTCGCCTTGGCGTAGGCGATCATTTCGGGCGTTCGCTTGTGCAAGAGCGGCTCGCCCCAGTTGTACATGTAAAGCTGAAAAACGTAGTCGCCGATTTCGTCGATCGCCGACCGGAAGAGCTCCTCGTCGATGGTCGCCGACGGCCGCAGGCCCAGCCGCAATCCCGTCGGGCAAGCCGGGCATTGGAGATTGCAAAAGAGAGTCGGCTCGATGAAGGCTGCCACAGGGTAGCTGGTTACGGCTTCACGCTTCAGTGCCATGTTTACCCTGAGCTTCAGAACGTTGAGATAGGCCTTCGGTTTCTTCATTGCG
>JBKPPP010000081.1:0-13136 GCA_046733615.1 Acidobacteriota bacterium
CGCGTCTTCCCGCCGCCGCCCGAGTTTTCCGCTAAGGCACACATAAAATCGGCGGAAGAGCTCGCAAAACTCCGCGCCGAGGCCGACGCCGATCCGGAGGGTTTCTGGGCCCGCATGGCTGAAGAGCTGCACTGGTTCAAGAAGTGGGACACAGTGCTGAAGTGGGACGCGCCGCACGCGGAGTGGTTCGACGGCGGCAAGATCAATATCTCCTATAACTGTCTCGATCGTCACCTGACAACTTGGCGGCGCAACAAAGCCGCACTCATTTGGGAAGGCGAACCGGGCGAAACGCGCACGTTCACGTATCAACAACTGCACACCGAAGTCTGCAAGTTTGCCAATGTCCTGAAACAGAAAAACGTGAAACGCGGCGATCGGGTCGCGCTCTACATGCCGCTGATTCCCGAGCTGGCCATCTCGATGCTGGCCTGCGCACGCATCGGCGCGACGCATTCGGTCGTGTTTGGTGGTTTTTCGAGCTCTGCGCTGGTCGACCGCATTAACGATGCGACGTGCAAAGTTGTTGTGACTGCTGACGGCGGCTGGCGGCGCGGCAACGAAGTGAAACTCAAAGCTGCCGTCGACGAAGCGGTGAAAGAAACGCCGTCAGTCGAAACGTGCATCATCGTGCGGCGCACCGGCTCGCCACAGCAGATGGAGGAAGGGCGCGATTTCTGGTGGCACGAGTTGATCGAGCAAGTCGACGCAAACTGTCCGGCAGATGAGCTGGACAGCGAACACCCGCTGTTCATTCTCTACACTTCGGGCACGACCGGTAAGCCGAAAGGTATTCTGCACACGACTGCCGGTTATCTTCTGGAAGCACATCTCACGACAAAATGGGTCTTCGATCTTAAAGACGAAGACGTCTACTGGTGCACCGCCGACATCGGCTGGGTGACCGGTCACAGCTACGTCGTCTACGGTCCACTCTCAAACGGCGCGACCGCATTGATGTACGAAGGCGCGCCGAACCACCCCGAACCCGATCGTTTCTGGCGGATGATCGAACGCCACCGCGTCAACATCTTCTACACCGCGCCGACCGCAATCCGGGCTTTCATCAGGTGGGGCAATCAGTGGCCGTTGAAACACGACCTGTCGAGCCTGCGCCTGCTCGGCACCGTCGGCGAGCCGATCAATCCCGAGGCGTGGATGTGGTATCGCGAAACGATCGGCAAGAACCGTTGCCCGATCGTCGATACGTGGTGGCAGACGGAAACCGGCGCGATCATGATCACGCCCCTGCCCGGCGCGACGCCGACGAAGCCCGGTTCCGGCACCCATCCGTTCCCGGGTGTAGACGCCGACATCATGAGCCGCGACGGCAAGCCGGTGGGCCCGAACGAGGGCGGATACCTCGTGATTAAGCGGCCGTGGCCTTCGATGCTGCGCACAATCTGGGGTGACGACGAGCGTTACCGGCAGCAGTACTGGTCGCAAATTGACGGAATTTACTTTGCGGGCGACGGCGCCCGGCGCGACCAGGACGGCTATTTCTGGATCATGGGGCGTATCGACGATGTAATTAACGTTAGCGGACACAGATTAGGCACGGCCGAAATCGAGAGTGCCCTTGTTTCTCACCCAGCCGTCGCGGAAGCGGCAGTGGTCGCTCGTCCTGACGAGTTGAAAGGCTCGGGAATCGTGGCTTTCGTGACATTGGAGGGATCGCAAACGCCGTCGGAAGAGTTGAACCGCGAGCTGCTTGGTCACGTAGTGAAGGAGATCGGAGCGCTGGCCCGGCCCGACGAGATCCGGTTCACCGACGCTTTGCCGAAGACGCGTTCCGGCAAGATCATGCGGCGGCTGCTGCGAGAAATTGCCACCAGCGGCACCGTGGTCGGGGACGTCACCACGCTGGAAGATTTCTCCGTTCTGGAAAAACTGAGAGAGGACGAAGAGTAGATGCCCAGAACAGTCGAAACAGACCATCGCTCAGGACCACGTTACCTCGCGAGTCTCGAAATCAAGGCTGAGTGGGACGAACCGAGCGGCACGCACGTCGTGGCTGAAGGCACGACGGAAAACGTCGGACCGGAAGGAACGTTGGTCCACTTGCCGCGGCATCTTCCGGACGTCGGCAGCCGAGTGCGGCTCGAAGTGCTGAACGAGGCTGGTGAGAAGCTTCAGGTAATCGCGGAGGTTTTGCGAATCGAGCGGCACCCCGGTCACCCGCTGGCGGCCTTGCAGTTGTTAGGTGAAACGGACGAATGGAAGGGTTTAATTTGGGAACCGGCCGCTCCGCGCGTCACGCCGCCGCCGGCGCCCGAGGGCGAAGGGGAGGCCGAAGAGGAGATTGAAGAGGACGGCGACGTCGCTCACTAAAACTCACGAGGAACTCACTATGACAACGCCCAGCACAAACGGACATGGCTCTTACGACCGCCGGCGTTTCCCGCGCTACTACGTCGCCACGAAATTGACGCTGGCGATCGAGGACGAGAGTTTGAACGAGTCGATTGGCATCGGCGAGCCGCAGGACATCAGCCTCGGCGGTTTGCGCGTGACGAACCTGCCGGCGTGCCCAAACGTGAAGGTTGGCGATCAGCTCGGGTTGTTGTTGCTCGACGGCGAAGATGCTTTGTCGTTAACGGCGGCTGTAGTTCATCATGCTACCGCCGGCACGTTCGGGGTTGAGTTTCGCGAGCTGTCGCATCAGGATCAGAAAGCAGTGGGAGACTTTATCGGGAGGCTGCACGCTCGTCATTAACGGCACGAGCGATTCAACGTGAGCGACGAAACGACCAAAGAAGCTGCGGCTACGGCAGCCAAAGCAGCGGTCGAAGCTTATGGGCCTCCGACCCGCGTAGTCCTGCGCATCATCATCATTCTGCTGGTAGTCATCGGACTCCTCTGGATCATCTCCAAGATCACCGGAATCATTCTGCTGCTGGTGCTGTCGATCTTCTTTGCGTACCTGGTGTCGCCACTGGTGGAATTTCTGCGGCGGCCGAGACACGTTGGCGGGCGAACGCTCGCGATTCCGAAAGCAGCCGCGATCGCGCTGGCTTACCTCATCATCCTCGCGGGTATCATAATCGCCGTCTTTGTGGTCTTGCCGAGCCTCAGTTATCAGTTTCCGGAGTTTGCGACGCAGGCGAAATCTTACTGGCAATCGTTGGGCGACAAGTTGCAGCAGTTCGTCGAGTACTCGCGCTCGAAACGAATGCCCGCTCCAGTCGCCGACGCGGTGAACAGCGCGGTGCCTCAGGTGCGCGACACAGTTGTTTATACTGTGACTGACTTCTTCAAGGCCTCGCTTGCTTACCTTGTCTATCTTCCGTGGCTGGTGCTGATTCCGATCCTCGCTTTCTTTTTACTCAAAGACGCGGAGAGTTTTCGCCGTTCGGCTTTGCGGATGTTGCCACGCGGCCGTTGGCGCTGGCGGGGTGACGAGTTTTTCCAGGACATCAACAGCACGCTCGCCGCTTACGTGCGCGCCCAGTTGACCGCCTGTCTCTTCATCGGTGTGGTTTGTGCGTTGGGCTTCACGTTACTGGGCCTGCCGGGCGGGCTGGTGATGGGCGTGATCGCCGGAGTCTTGGAATTCATTCCGCTGGTTGGACCGTTGACTGTCGCGATCATGGCGGCGATTCTGGCGGTGCTGCACGCGGGCGCGTTCAATGCTTTTCTCGTACTGCTGTTTCTCGGCGTGTTGCGCATCGTGCAGGACTACGCGATCTACCCGCGTTTGATCGGACAAGGAATTCATCTGCATCCGCTGGCGGTGATCTTCGCGATCCTGGCCGGTGAGAAACTCGCGGGAGTGGCGGGGATATTCCTGGCGATTCCGGTCGTCGCGATACTGACGGTCAGTTATCGTCACTGGATGGAGCATCGCGGCAGTGAGGGATTCGCAGATCTGCTCGAACCGACTGCGGCGGTGGCTACAGAACCTGGCGATTCCGAAAAGAAACTGGCCGCTGAACGCACACCTGAACAGATGGTCCGTGCGCGACCTGACCTCACGACTGGTGAACTGAAGATGCCGCTGGAAGAGTAGCCTCACGACGACCAACACTGCGGAACTTTCGGCCACAGATTTCCACGGATAAACACACGGCAGCTCGGGTGTTCATCTGTGGCCGTTTTGCGCGCCGGCGGCTTTGCGAGAGTTTGCTTCTTCCATCAACGCGACAAACCGTTGGAAATGATGCTCCGCGTCGTGCGGACCGGGCGCCGCTTCCGGGTGATACTGAACTGAAATGACCGGCAGCGTGCGATGTCGCATTCCCTCGACGCACTGATCGTTGAGATTGATGTGCGTCACTTCAACTTCCGGTGGCAGAGTTTCCGCTTTGACCGCGAAGCCGTGGTTGTGTGAAGTGATCTCGACGCCGTCACCGGCAACTTCTTTCACCGGCTGATTTCCGCCCCGATGTCCGAACACCAGTTTGAAGGTCTTCCCGCCAAACGCGCGTCCGAGCAGTTGATGTCCAAAACAGATCCCGAACATCGGCACCTGTCGCTCGAGCAGCGCGCGAATCTCTTCCACTTCCCGGTTCATCGAAGCCGGATCCCCCGGGCCGTTCGAAAGGAAGATGCCATCGGGATTGAGCGCCAGCACTGTTGCCGCGGGTGTTGAAGCGGGAACGACGGTGGTGCGAACGCCGAGTTGGGCCAGCTCGCGAAGCGAGTTGCGCTTGACGCCGAAGTCGTAGCAGACGACGTGAAAACGCTCTTCGCCGGCAGCGGGAAAATCGTAGGGCTCTTTTGTCGTGACGACGCTGGCGAGCTCGCGATTGTCCATCGGCGGCGACTGCCGCGCTTTTTCAACCAGACTAGCTTCGACGAGATCGACCGTCGAAATACACGCGCGCATCGCGCCTTTGTCTCGGATGTGACGCACGAGCGCTCGCGTATCGACGCCCTCGATGGCCACGATGTTCCAGCGCTTCAGATAGTCTTGCAGGCTCTCCTCGGCGCGCCAGCTCGACGTGATTCGGCTCGCCTCGCGCACGACAAAACCCTCGACCCACGGGCGCGAAGATTCAGAGTCGCTCTCGTTGACGCCGTAGTTGCCGATCAGCGGATAGGTCATACAGACGATCTGGCCGGCGTAGGACGGATCGGTGAGCACTTCCTGGTAACCGGTCATCGACGTGTTGAAAACCATCTCGCCGCAGGTTTCGCCCTCAGCGGCCCACGACCAACCACGAAATGTGCGGCCGTCTTCGAGTGCGATTAGCGCCGGAGTTTTTGTCGGCATTCAGCTACTGGCTTCCTTTGATGAACTGCTGCGCTTCGTTGAGCCAGCGTTTGCTCGCGCGATACTTGTACGCCGGCGCTGTTTTGACTGCTTCGATGCAGGCCTGCATCAGGTTGGTCGCTTCGCGTTTGTGACCGAGACCGGCGTGCGCACGGCCCATGAGATACAAGCCTTCCGGATCTGACGGGCGGTGCTCGAGAAACTGTTCGAGTGCGTTACGCGCATCTTCAAACTGTCCGGCGCCGATGTACGTCGCGGCGACTTCGCGCCAGATCTCGTGTTGCGAGTGCGCCGAGTCGCGCGTGACGACGTGTTCGAAGTTCCTGATCGCGTCAGGGTAACGTTTCTGCTGGCGCGCGATGCGGCCCAGTTGATAGCTTGCGTCGATCTCGCCTTCGTCGATTTGAAGTGCGCGCTCGAATCGCTCGCGCGCTTGATCGAGCTCGCCGCGGCTCTGATGAATCAGGCCGAGATTGTAATGCGCTGAAGCGTCGGCCGGGTTGAGTGTCGCCGATTCGAGGTTCTGCTTGAACGCCGCTTTCGCGCGCTGCGTGCGCATGATCTCGCCGAAGTAACCCCACAGCACCATGACGAGCATGAAGCCGAGGAACGGAAAGCCAAACACGCCCGAGAAAAGCCTCATCGCGATCGGCGCGACAAAGATTGCCCCCACGATGGAAACGATCGTGATCGCCAGCGCGCGCACCGCCGACGTGCGAAACGCGTCTCTCACGCCGAGCACCATTCCGATCGCGAAGAACCCGAGCTTGAACATCAGAAAGAAGCTCTTCGAAAGCGCGGCGGGATTTCTGAGAAGCTGTTCCGTTGCGAGCGTGAACTCCGGCGAGTTCGGCAGCATCGCGCGCATTTCATCGCCATGCTGGATCATGCTCATGATCTGCTGCTGCTGGATGCCGGTGAAGTGAAAGATAGTGGCGACGAGAATCGAGTAGAGGTTGGCGGCGGTGAGCACGTAGAACATCGTCGCCGCCACCGGCGCGTATTCCTGTGTTATCACGACTCGAAAACTGCCGCGCCGATCGAACATGTTCGCGACCAGCGTCAGAATCGGAACGAACACGACCGCCACGATCACGACCGTGACCGCTGCTTGAAAGAGATCGCGGATGAGTTCGCCGCCGGAGCCGAACACGCTAATGCCGGAATACTTGTCGGTGACGAAGCTGTAGGCTGCCTGGCCAACGAGCGCCATGAAGGCGGCGGGCGCGAGCGAGCCGCGGTCGCGTATTTCACGCATCCCGCGCAGCGGAGCGTAAAAGATCATGAGCAGGAGCCGCAGCCAGTCAATCATAGTCGGACGATGCTCAGGGCCGCTCGGGGGTCGGCTCGCTCGTCGTCGAGTCCTGAAACTCAGGCGCGGGCGTATATCTCGGCGCCGGCGGGGCGGTGGGCGGCGAGAAGTTCTCGTGATGAATCACGCTCGCGGCGCTCAGCGGCCAGTAACGAAACAACGCTTTGCCGTAGATATATTTCTTCGGCACTAAACCCCAGAACCGCGAATCGCTCGAGTTGTCGCGGTTGTCGCCCATGACGAAGTAGTAATTGAGCTTCACGTAGGTCCGCGGCAAACTGCGATGCGAGAGATTCAAACGCTGGTCGAGATAACTCTCCTGAATGTCTTCGCCATTGACGCGGACTATGCCCTCGTGCACTTCGACGTAATCGCCGGGCAGGCCGATCACCCGCTTAATGTAGCTCTTCGAAGGATCGTCGGGATACCAGAAAACAACAATGTCGCCGCGATCGATCTTGGGCGCCCAGCGATACTCGTCGTAATAGATCAGCTTGTTAACGAAGATGCGTTCGCCGTCGTGCAGGCGCGGCAACATCGACGTGCCCTCCACCTTTACCGGCTGCACGATGAACACGACGACCAGCGCCGCGATCATCAGAGCGAAAATCAGATCGCGCAGCAGCAGACGCGCCTCCGACCACAGGTCATTCCGCGAAACACTCTCCGGCTTGTGTACCTGGATGTCTTTGTCGTCGTCTACGTGGATGCCACCAAACGGCGGCGGCCTGCGTTTTCGAATTCCGAACATAAACGTTTGAGGTTAGCTTTCACTATCGCGCTTGTCAAACGAGTATTTTTGAAGCTCCGCGCTGTGGAAAAGGTTTCCTTGACAGCCTTTAGCGACGCTCTCTATCATCCTCGCCTGCATTTTTGCAGCCCAGACATCCGTCCTTAGTCGGACCAGAAAAGAGGCCCCTAGACGTGATCAAGCTCGATATTATCAATCGCGTGGCCGACAAGACCGGCGTGCCGAAGATGAAGGCCGAACAAGCCGTGGAGGCGCTGTTTCAATCGATGAAGGAGGCGCTGACCAGGGGCGAGCGAATCGAGCTGCGCGGGTTTGGGGTGTTTGTCGTGAAGCCGCGCAAGCGGGGCGTGGGTCGGAATCCGCGCACGGGTGAGGAGGTCGCGATTCCTTCGGGGAAGACGATTCGTTTCAAGCCGGGGAAGGAGTTGCAGGCGCACGAGGATGGCGAGACGCTCGCGGACGATGTCGAGGATGATGAGGACGACGAGTTTTAGGGTTTGAATTGGGTTTCGTATTAATTTTGTTAAGGCTAGAGACGGATCGCAATCAGGCATCCAGGCTCTAGCCTTTGAGTTTCTAAAGAGCGTTTATGGCTGAATCGTTTCGTGCAGTGCCGCAGGGATTCGAGCTGGCTCCGCCGGTTCGGTTGTCGATCTCCGCGCGCGAGTGGCTGCTGCATGGCGCATTGTTTCTGCTGACGGTTTTCACGACGACGGTGGCAGGTATCATGCTCGTGGCGCCCGAGCTGCCGGGCTATGAGCCGCCGTTAGCGACGCCGCTCGATTACCTGCTCTACATTCCACTCTCTTACTGGGGCGCCATTGCCGAGTTGCTCCGGTACGCACTGGCGCATCCGGCGTTGATTGCGCAGGGTGTTACGTTTTCAGCCTCGCTGCTGGCGATCCTGTTCTCGCACGAGATGGGACATTACCTGGCGTGTCGTTACTACAAGGTGAGCGCGACGCTGCCGTACTTCATTCCGGCGCCGCCGCTGTTTCTGGCGGGAACGTTTGGCGCTTTCATCAAGATTCGCACGCCGATTCCGACGCGCCGGGCGTTGTTCGATATTGGGCTGGCCGGCCCGCTCGCCGGATTTGTTGTTGCACTGCCGCTGTCGGTGATCGGAGTAATGACGATCGGGCCGCCGCAGGCGCCGCAGGAGCACGCGATCTTCTTCAACGACCCGCTGCTGTTTCGCCTGCTGGCGAAGTTGTTGGGTGTGCCACTCGATCCAAACGCGCCGATCAATCCGTACTACATGGCCGCGTGGATCGGATTACTGGTGACGAGTTTGAATTTAATGCCGGTTGGTCAGCTTGATGGCGGGCACGGCACGTTCGCCGTCTTTGGACAACGCGCGCACCGTCTGATCGGACGCGTCGCGTTTATAACGATGGCTGTGCTGGCCGTGCTCGGTTTCTGGCTGCACCACAGTCCGAGCGGCTTTCTCTACGCAGTGCTACTGGCGGTCATCATGCGCGTCCCGCATCCTCAGCCCGCAGTGATGGAACCTTTGGGAACGAAGCGCACCGTGATCGCGATCGTGACTCTCGTCGTCTTCCTGCTCTGTTTCTGGCCGTTTCCAATCTCGATCACTTAATCTCGGCGCACGCTATGGGGGAAAGTGGGAGACAGGAATCTCTTCAATCCGATCGTAAGGCTTGGCGCCGGTAGCGATGTCGTGAACGGCGTGCAGTATTTCGGCGCTGTAATATCGCATGCCGCAGCCGTCGCAGACCCCCACCGTGATTCCCTCTAGAATGATAAAGCCCTTTTGGTGCTTGAACGCCTCACGACGAATCTTCTTGGGACGAACCGTGCCCTCACAGTGTTCGCATTTATATCCAGCAGTATTCTTCTTAGTGGTAGTTGTTGACGTCATAGACTGTGATAATCAGGAATCGATCATTAACTGTAAATCGCCCCACAACACCGACGACTGTTTCGCCGTCTAGACCCAAGCCCTCGACTGTGTATTTCGTGCCTCTCGGGTCACGCTTGTCCCTTCTTACAACTTCTCCATTTAGCACTGCTTCTTCTACATCGAAGACATTGAGATTGTCTTCAGCCATCTCTTCCATGGCGTGAATAGTCATATCGTATTCCCGCAGTAGAATCTTCTGTCGGATTTGGTCGATAAGTCGGTGAGGCACGCACCGAGTTTACCAGAACAAGTCAAGCGCATTTCAACTCGCGGCAGTGGCGGGTAGCAGGCCTTTGATCTCGCGGACGACGCGGACGACTTCTTCCTGGTTAGCCAATGCAATCATGAAGAACTTGTAGCCCTGGTGGAAACAGATCACGCCGTTTGCAAACAGCCACACGCCGTCAAGAAACGGATTGCCGCCGAGTAACCAACTGATCGGCGCACCCACGATCGGTCCACCCTGAAAGATCTGCGCCCACATCGCCGCACCAGCAGCGCAACTGAACGCGCCCAGCAACGGCGCTCCCACATACTTCGCAATCTTCCGTTCAAACTCGATCCGCTCGCGCTCCGCCTCGTCAACTTCGCCGCGCGCAATCAGCTCTTCGCGCTTCTTCAAGTACCCATCAAACTTCTCACTCGCCTTCTGCAATCCCCAAACCGGCAATGCAGAGTGCGTGAGCCAGTGTGGATGCGCGCCCAGCAGCACCGCATCCAAACCAGGAAACGCCGACCCAGCTCGAATTCCCAGCACCAACGAAACAGAAACGACCGCTGCTTTTCCAGGATTCTCTTTGATCCAGTCGCGCGCCTTCAACACACCTGCTGTCGCAGCCGTCGAGGCTCGCGTCAACTTCGCACCGGCATCGTAAAACTGCGACGCGCGGTCGTAGTACTTTTTCCCTTCGTCAAAAACTTCGCCAGCCTTTTTGCCCGCATCACCGGCGACGTCGCGCATCACCTGGCTCGCCTTCTTCACTCCACCCGCGGCACGCCGGGCCGCCTCGCCCATCTCCTCATCTTCGGCCACACGCTCAGCCTCAGCGCGTAAACGTTCGGCGCCACTGGCCATCGTTTCCGCGCCGCGTTTCGCGGCTTCTCCCGCAGCTCGCGCGCTCTCGCCCACAAGATCGGAAATCGCAAACTTCTCGTCGAGCTCACGCGCCTTTCGCCGCGCCGCCTGCTGGAATTGATCGATCTTTTCCTTGTAATCAGCCATGCCTATCCTCTCGATACAAGCCCCAAATTCCCGTCGCCTTGTACGTCCCCGGCGGCCATCGAGTTCGACTTCCCGGACGGCGGCGCCACCACCTGATCCCGTCCTTTTCTTTTAGCTTCGTACAGTGCCACGTCGGCCGCCTTCAGGATTTGAGGAACAGTTTGCGCGTCAGTTGGGCATTCCGCAACCCCGAAACTCGCCGTGATGTGGCCCGCGGAAGGGATCTCGAGCGTGCGGATCGCGACGCGCAGGCGGTCGGCAACTTCAAACCCACCCTGCTGGTTCGTTTCCACCAGCAAGACGGCAAACTCCTCGCCGCCGATTCTCGCCGCCAGATCGATGCCGCGCGTGCCTTCGCTCAGAACTTTGCTGATCCGGCGGATCGCATCGTCGCCGGCGTCGTGGCCGAAGCTGTCGTTGATGTTCTTGAAATTGTCGATGTCGATCATTAGCAAACTGAACGGATGACCGAAGCGCTCGGTGCGCCCCACCTCCCGTTCGAGCTGGCGCTCGAAGCGGCGACGGTTGGCCAGCCCAGTCAGGTGATCGGTAAAAGCGGCTTCTTCGCATACATCCAGGTACGCCTTGAATTCGAGCAGTGTCCTGGTCCGGGCCAGCAGCAGATCGAGATCCGTGGGATCCGTGATGTAGCCCAGCGCGCCCACTTCCGACGCCCGCCGCAGATCCTCAGCGCGGCGGCCCGCAGCCGTTTGCATGATTACCGGGATGAACCGCGTTAGCGGGTTGGCCCTGATTCGCTGGGCCAACTCGTAGCCGTTCATGCGCGGCATCATCACGTCGGTAATGACGAGGTCCGGCTGGTACGACTCGATCGCGGCCAGCGCCTCGACGCCGTCTGTGGCGGTAGTTACGTTGTATCCCGCCAAACAGAGGGCCGCCTCCAGCAGGCTGAGTTTATCGGGGTTATCGTCGACAACAAGGATGTTGGATTTTGGCTCCATAAAACCACATTCTTGGACCGTTATTGTTCTTGCGCCCCTGTGAGCTTCATGCTACAGTGCCGCAATTCGGTAACAGGTTTCGCGCCGGTACTCGCCCAAGCATCGTCAAAAGATTCAAACGTCGAGAAGAGTACATCAGCCCGGGGACATGCGCGGGTTTCCTTACAAGCGTAGAAACTAGCCCGCACAGGACCACTTTGAGTAAGCAATCACGCTGCCAAAAGCGTTTCACTTTAATATCGGTAACTCGACGCCCCGAGGGACACGCAGATGAACGGCCCGCAGGAACAGAAGCGCGCCAGAGACTTAACGTCTGAAGATCGCGCTGAAATAATCCGTCGTTTGGAATTTGGTTCATCCCTTTCCGAAGACCTCGTGGCGGACATCGCCCGCAGCTCCGTCGTGCTCGACTTCCGGCGCCGCCGTTTTGTCTATCGCGCCGGGGAGCCTGCTGATTGCCTGTATGCGATTATTCATGGCCGAATAAAACTGTGTCGCATCGAAACTGATACTGGCCGTGAGGCCGTTATCGACATTCTTCCAGAAGGATCCTTATTCGGCGAGTCAGCCCTTTATTCGGCTGAGGGGCAACGGGCCAATTCCGCAATCGCCTACGAAAATTCCAGGCTCCTGCGAATCCAGGTCGGGGACTTCAAACGGGGGATGGCTGAGGATGACCGCCTTCATGATTACACTTTCCAGTTAATCGGTCAACGACTTGATCACGCCGAAAAGCGGCTCGCCGACTTCGCGCTCAACGCCATTCCGGCCCGGCTCGATAGTTTACTGGCCGATTTTTCGGTGCGTTACGGCGTCGCCGAAGCCGAAGGCGTCCTCATCGATATTCCACTGCCGCATCGCGAAATTGCTTCGATTGTGGGCTCAACCCGCGAAAGTGTGACTGTCCGCTTGAACGCCATGCGCCGCGAAGGTACGATCGCGTTCGTCCGAAGACGAATACTGATCAAGAGACCGGCTTCGCTGTAATTCCGCGGCGGTGCTTATGCGGCCAGATTGATGAAGTGCCCAACCTGCGGTAAATCGACCGAGTGGAAAGACAATCCTTTTCGTCCCTTCTGTTCCGAGCGGTGCCAGCTTGTTGACCTTGGCCGGTGGGTTGAAGGCGAGTATCGCGTTCCCGGCGAGCAGATTCCCCGCGAACAAAACAATCCCTCCTCGAGTGGCAACGAATTTGACGAAGATGTTTAAGCGATTCCGGCTCTGTATCATCGTGCTTGCGCTCGCGATCTGTGGTCTCGCCGGCTGCAACGGCGATAACACGAGCGAAACGCGAAATCCCAGCGCGCCGCCGAACACCGCCGTTCCGATGCCGCCCTTGAATGGAGCCTCGCTCAACAATCTGGGCTGGACCTTCGGCGGCGGCCATCGCAACGTGTTCTCCGATTACAAGGGAAAGGTGCTGGTGCTGGATTTCTACGCCACGTGGTGCGAGCCGTGCCGCCGGAGTATTCCGCACCTGATCGGACTACAGAAGAAGTACGAGGAGCAGGGGCTGCACGTCATTGGACTGAACGTCGGTGGGCCGGAAGATGAGGAGAAGATACCGGAATTTGCGCGGCAGTTTGGGATTCAGTACACGCTCGCAAAACCGGACGACGACTTGGTAAGCTTCCTGCTCGCGGGCAACGACAACATTCCGCAGACGTTTGTTTTCGATCGACAGGGCCAGCTTGCACGACGGCTGATCGGGTTTGGCCCAAACGACGGCGACCGGCTCGATAAAGCCGTC
>JBKPPP010000082.1:0-6315 GCA_046733615.1 Acidobacteriota bacterium
CTGAGCCGGTCGAGATCGAGATCACGGACGTCTTCGATCTACACACGATTCCGCCGCGCGACGTGAAAGCGGTAGTTGAAGAATACCTGCGGCTCGCGCGCGAGAAAGGCTTTCCGGTGGTGCGAATCATTCACGGCAAAGGCATCGGCGTGCAACGCGAGATGGTCCGTTCGATACTCGCCAGAACTCCGTTCGTCTCCGGTTGGACCGACGCGCCGCCCGACGCCGGCGGCTTGGGCGCGACGATTGTGACTCTCGAGAAAAATTAGACGAAACAAAACATTCCGCTCAGAACATATTCAACAGTGGAGGTGAACTATGGCTCTAAGAAGGTTTGTCAGTTTTCTGCTCATCGCGGCGTTTTTGATCGCCGTGACGCCGGTCCAGACTCTAGCGTGGGGTGATGAGGGCCACAAGATCACCGCGCTCATCGCCTACGCGTTGTTGAATCCACGCGCCAAAGCAAACGTCGACGTCGTGCTCGAGGGCGTAAAAATAACTGACGCCGCGGTGTGGCCCGATGCGTTGAAGCGCGCCGGCGACGGCTGCACCAAACCGGGAGCCGATTGCAATCCGAATTACCGGCCTGAGACAACGCAGTGGCACTTTGTGGATATGCCTCTAAACGGCACCGGCAAGTTTTCCAAGACTGCCGACTACTGCCGGTCCACTCGCGAAGGCGACTGCATCGTGCTGGCGATTGAGGATTTTAAGGATATGCTGGCCCGGTCCACCCGTGGCGCCTTTGCCGATAAACGATCGGAAGACAAACGCAAATTTCACGATGCGCTCAGCTTCATGGTCCACTTCCTCGGCGACATTCACCAACCACTGCACTGCGCTGACAACGACGACGCCGGCGGTAACGGCGTGCTGGTCACGTGGCAGAATGAGCCCGCTTACCAGTGGGACACGATCTGGAACCTCCACTCCGTCTGGGACGAGTATCTCGTGACGCGGAACATCATGAAGATGAACACGGCTGAGAAAACATACGCCAAGTACGCCGCATCGCTGGTTCTTACGGTGAGCGAAGCAGAGCGAAAGTATGCTCAGATGAAGTCGCAGACGATCAACAGCAATCAGCCGGAAACCACTGCTGCCTGGGCCGAAAGTTCTTTCGTCGTCGCAAAGAATTCAACTTATAAACTGCCCACCAATACAGTGACGAAGTCCACGCGAGGAGCTGAGAAGAAAGACCGGCAAGGCCAGCTCAGAAAGATCGTTGTGCTCGACGAGAATTACTTCAACGCGAACATGCCGGAGGTCGAGAGGCAGTTGCGGTTGGGGGGTGTTCGTCTCGCCAGAATTCTAAATGAGATCTACGACAAAGATATTCACTAAGCCGCTCTGCTTCGCATGAGCTCGCATCAGTGAAATCTAGCAAACTATCCGTTGACATCCTCACACAACGGAGTAGAAACCGGCCAGTCTCTCTCTCTCTCTCTCAACCTTGGTTTTCCGAAACGGCCCTCGCACAGTCGCTAACTCCCGGCCAAAGAAACCTTCGGACTCAATGGATTCGCGATACAACAGTCTGCTGAGGAGGGCGTGAGCAGCGCAAACCGGTTTACCGCGGCGAGTAACCTGAACGTTTCGTATTTTCTAGTGAAGACTCCAGACGCCGTCGAGCGACTAAACAATGCTTCGGAAGCGCATTTTTTGTGGAGCATCAACGGTTGGAGTTTATTCATGCGCGCTCCGGCAGCTTTGGCTGCTGCGCCATCCGTTTCGAGTCTGCCGGTCATCACGTGTCTACCCGCCAGGTGGAAGAATCGCGGCGCGGATGAGCTCGATCTTTTCAACCTGGGAGAACAACTGGCATTCGCTGGCCATCCGGAGGTCTTGCCGGTCTGGGCCAGCAGCCAGGACGTTGCCGTTGGGGATCAAATCGATAGACTACAGAACGCTTCGTGGTTATCGATCCCGCATCAGTTCCGGCGGATCGGGCAGAGTGGCTCGGCGCATTGGCCAAAGCCGCGGGAAAGTTGCGCGTGCTCTTGCTGAACGACGGCTCCGCGTTGGCGGCGCAGTTTCAAAACGAACAAGACCACTTCGCCAGTTTCAAATCGATCCCGTTGGCTGCGACTGCTTCTTCACGAGATGTATTATCAACTCTCGTTCGCGAGATCAGCGCGCAGACTGAAACTTCGAACTCAGGCAGCGGCGATATGAGGATCTGGCAAACATCCGGCGGCTACTTTCCGGCGTGGCAAACGGTTGATGGTCAGCGCACGTTTCTGATCGGCCAGGGAAGCGGCGCTGTGCTCAGCGTGGAAGCTCCGTCGCTGACGTGGCGTAGCTGGCGTGTTCGTCTCCTTGCGTTCAGTGTCTGTTTTGTCGGACTCTTCATTTCGCTGGGGCAGCTTTACGTCATTTTCTCGGCCGCTCGCCGGACTTTGAGGCGCAGCGCTTGATGCGTTCCCGAATGCGATACTTTTGCATGGCGAGTCTCATCCTGTTCACTGTTGTCGGCTTCACTGTCGCCGCGTTTCAGGAACCAGCTCCGCCGAAGCCGCGGACGATTCCGGCTGCGCCCGGGCCTTCACCATCTCCGAGCCCTGACGAGCAGGAGCGCATCAGGATTTTTACCGAAGAGGTGATCCTTCCGATAGTTGCCTACGACGCTTACGGCCACTTCGATCCTACGGTCGGTCCCGCCGATGTGCTGGTGCTGGAGGATGGCATTCCTCAGCAGGTGAAGAGTGCGCGACGTATTCCGCTCAACATTCTCATATTGATCGACATGGGCAGTCTCCTGCCGATCACTCAGCATCTTGATGTGACGCGACGCGTTGCTACGCGTGTGCTCTCCAAACTTCGCGCCGGCGACAGCGTCGCGCTGATTCAGTTTACGAATCGCGCCGAGGTGTTGCAGGACTGGACCGACGACACCGCTAAGGTTTTGAAAGTGCTCGATCCTGAACACGGAAAGCTGTTGTCAGGCTCCCGCTCACGCACCACCGACGGGATAAAAGCAGCCACGCTAAAACTGGCGGGAAAAGAAGTCGGAAGTACGCACGTCGTGTTGATAACTGACGGCGACGACGCGCCGCCGAATGATTATGCTGTTGCGGTTAAGCAGTTGCTGCGCTATCAGCCGGCAGTTCACGTGCTGAGTTACACGACGATGGCGAGCCAGGAGATTAGAAAACATCGCGGCGGGTTCTTTTTGGATCGCCAGATGAAGCGCTTTTATCAGGAGCAGGCTCTGGCGACGAAGGCGAGTGAACAACGACTTACGGAATTTGCGGCGAGCCTTGGTGGCCGGATCTTCCTGCCCGCGTCAGAGGATGAGGCGCTGAGAGAGGGAGACGAGCTGGCGGGTGAGATTGGAGCGACCTTCGTGCTCACCTACACACCGAAGGTTGCGATCGCGTCGGGCGACAATAGCGATTCTGGTCGCGATCCGATTCCTCGCCGCATCGAAGTCTTTCCCCGCCGCACCGGCCTGCGCGTGCGAGCGCTACGCACTGTTGCGAGCGTCTTCACGTCTCCGTGAAACATTTACCCGTACAGACAACTGAGACGGCGCTCTTAATAACCTCGGACAATTAATAAGCGCATTAAAGCGGCGCGGCGAAAAGGTCGTACGCAAAGGCAAAGTTGAGCAACCCTTTTTCTCTGTACAGGGACGGATCATCACGGTTGAAGATCAGGATATACAAATCTTCGAGTACCGAACTGTTAGTGCCGCGGAACGAGACGCGGGCAAGCTTAATTCCAAAGATTCATCCGTTGGCATAAGCATGCCTATGTGGATCGCACCACTGCATTTCTTTAAGAGCGGTCGATTGATTGTGCTTTACGCGGTGACAACGCACACGTGGTCGAGGCTTTGACCGACGTACTTGAGCTACAGTTCGCCGGCAAATAACGGCCTTTCAATGCCAGACAGTGCGCGACGACGACCAGTAATCCATTCCGGTTCTCATTTCCGCTTGCGACGATCTCTGAGCGCGCCTATGGCGCCGATTACGCCCGTACTCAATAACAGAAGCGTCGCAGGTTCGGGCACAGCCTGAAGCTGACCACGAATCTCACCTCCTGGAAATTGCGTAGTGTGAATGTTCAAGTAAGTCTGACCGCTAGCCAACCCCGCTAGAAAAGCAGCCTCTGCGCTTGCTACGGTTCCGCCATGCGCCGTAATGAATGCCGGATTGTACGTCGACGCAAGAGTCAGGTCGAACGTCATTAGATAAGTACCTGTCGTAACGCCGAGTGGGAAGCCAGGGAAAGTCGGGACGGTTGTTGCAACCATTGCATTTGTACCTGGCAGCGCACAACAGTGAATGTGGGAGGCGATAGTCGGACTTCCTAACCCCGCAAACGAAACATTCACCGTCATCAAATTCGTCACCGTATCAACCGTTACTAATGCACTGCCGATACCTGGGGAACCAGTCGGTGGCACCTCCTGTGATCCGGTTAGCGTAGCTGTCAGCACAATTTGGTCTGCTTTAGCTGATCCGAATAACATCAAGACTGTAAACAGAAGACTAACAAGCTTGATTGTCCTCTTCATCGTGTTCTCCCTTTCTCGTAGAAGCAGTACGTTAACTGCGGAGAGACGCCTTATCCCGCACGATACAAAGCGAATCATTGACTCCTTCAACTCCTATTGAAGGTAAATACGTTTAGCTAAACTGGGCACACCGGCGCGGTCCAATACAAACAACATGTAAATCCCCCCGAACCGCTTGAGCGGGCAAACTTCGGCGCTCTTACGCGGATTTCTCCTTTGCGAGCCGCGCCTTTCTGTGTACTCCGGAAATCTCGCGTGAAACAGAATCTTTGGTGTCGATGAATTCCTCTTCCAAACCAACCCATGTGCACAGCTTCCGCGCTTTGCATAGCCGGTACTCCTCGTCAAAGCCGCTGGCCGAGGGTGTCTTTTGATCATTACTAGTCTCCCTAAGTCCGTTTGGCATACGTGGCTTGAGATTGTCGGGAATCAAAGACTGGGGGAGTTCACGAGAAACGTCGGGAAGTCATAGAGTCTATCGACCGAAACTAAGTGCGAGGACGATTCTGGGCCTCAGCTTCGAGCGATGACTCACATGGTTTGAGGGGGAGCAATACGACTGGCAAGCAGAATGCCAGCACATCTGAAAAGCATACCAGTGCTAAATCGCCGGTTTTCGCAATCCAGCAAATCCGATACCGGAGCGAGTAATTGCTACATTCGTATTATCATCTGAGAATTTGGATCACTTCGGGATTTGCTGAATCAAATTCGAAGTTAGCAGCGTCGCATCTTTTCTCTTCAATGGCTCAATTATTGTCGGATTGCTCGAGGAGGAGCCATCAACCGCCACTTTTGCAGTTTCAAGTATTGAGCAATTCAAGCATACCATCGAGGGATGGATTCGAACTGAGAAAGCGGGATAGAGATCGAAAAGACCGACCGATCAGAAGGGTAATGGCGGGGGGCCGGCTAAGGAATCATCGGACACCGCAGCCGCACCTTCAATGGCCGGCAGATTTCCCCCAATCGTTACGCAGTTTCTTTGCTAATTCCTTGGCGCGATATTCGATGGGTTCCTTGAACTTAAGCGAGCTAACCGGGTTGAGTATATATATCTGCCCGCCCATATTACTGCTCCATAGCCGGTCGCCGTCAGCAGAAATGAGTCTGGCGGTAACGCTAATATCTGCCGGGCCGCCATAGAAACCTGATCGCGCGACGGAAACGACGCCACCTAAGACTGCATCTGCCTTTTGCGCCTTATCGACTATCGTAAAGCCCTTTTCGCCAAGCTGGTCCTCCAAAAGCAGTCGAAAACGAGCAGCCTCAGGCGAAGTTCCCATCTCTTCGACGTATATCTTCTGAATAAGATGAAGCGCCTTCTGTGGATTATTGTTCGCCATGACGGCGGAAGGTACAAGCCAAACGACGAAGAGAAATGCTGTTAGCGTGCGCATGTGATTTCCCTCTTTCTGATTTTTCTAACGATTAACGGCCGAGAGACTTACTTCGACTGCGATGCGTGTATTACGCACCCGGATGCCAAACGTTATCGGATCGCAGTTCTAGACGTGCCTTGAACGATTGTGGTAGGGCGCGAAGTGCTCAGTTGGCAGTGTAACCCTCCGTAAATTCCATTTATTGTAAAGTTGCTGCAAGTATGAGACTATACCCTCCCTAGAAGCAAAGAGGGGAGCCGTTCAACCCGTGAAACAGAAGTCGGAACTGCCGCAGGGCACGCTCGACTTGCTAGTGCTCAAGGCACTTTCGTTGGGACCAATGCATGGATATGGCGTTGGCCAGCGCATCCAGCAACTAGCAGAAGACATGCTCCGGATAGAGGAAGG
>JBKPPP010000083.1:0-6603 GCA_046733615.1 Acidobacteriota bacterium
TGGCGCAGCGCAGTTTCCCCGGTTTGTCTTCGCCGCTCACTTGCGTACCTCCAGCAAGTGGCGCATTGCCGCTTCGAGGGTGGGCCAGTAAAACGGGAAGCCTCGATCTTCTAAAACTGAAGGGTCAACTCTTTGGCTCGATAGCAGCAGCGCATCGGCCATCTCACCGAAGGCGAGACGCGCGCCGAATGCAGGCATAGGAAAGATCGTTGGTCGCGCGAGTACGCGGCCGAGAGTTGTCGTGAACTCGGAATTAGTCACGGGATTAGGCGCGACGAAATTCACCGGCCCACTCACAGCCGCATCGAGCAGTACGAATTTCAGCGCCGCGACAATATCGTCGATCGCAATCCAGCTCATCCACTGTTTTCCATCTCCGATTCTCCCACCGATGCCCATGCGAAACGGCGTCAACATTTTGGCAAGCGCACCCTCGTGCCGGTCGAGAATGATGCCGAAGCGCGCGTGGACGGTGCGGATTCCCTTCTCCGCGGCGGCGCGTGTCGCCTGCTCCCAGTCCTTGCACACGTTCGCGAGAAAGTCGTTTCCCGGCGGGCTCTGTTCTGTGAGCAGCTCGTCGCCACGACTGCCGTAGTAACCAATCGCCGAAGCACTCACAAAAACCGATGGCGGATGCGATAGACGGGCCAGCGCGTCGCTGAGCAGCGATGTTCCTTTCACGCGGCTCTCGCGAATCGCGCGCTTCTTCTCGTCGGTCCAACGGCCGGCGGCGATGTTTTCACCGGCGAGATGAACCACCGCGTTCATGCCTTCGAGTTGTTGCGTGTCGACGATGCCCTTGTTCGGATGCCACTCGACTTCGAACGCGCCCAGCTTGTGGTTGTGGCGCACGAGACGAATCACTTCATGCCCGTCACCCGTGAGCGCTTTGATCAATGCACTGCCGACGAGGCCGTGCGAGCCGCTGACGAGGATTTTCATGGGGCGTAAAATATCACAGTAGACAGTTTTGTTTTCGCCGTGTAGAATTCGCAGCCAAATTTAATCGCGGCAAATTCAATTAAGGAGCAACCTCACGATGCTTCGACTCACAGCTTTTCTCCTCATCGTCACTTTTCGGCTGACTACCACGCCGGAGCAAGCCCTGAATCTGAATCCAACACTGAGCGATGACGGGCGCGTCGTCGTGTTTGAATCGTCGGCGAATTTGCTCGGTAGCGGGATGAATGGCTCGTTTCATGGTTTTCAGGTCGATCTCGCCGAGCCGTCGAGGTTTGTCGATCTCAGCAGCACGCGGATGATCGCGCCGGCGCTGTCGCACGACGGGAGCGTGATCGCGTTTGCATCGAGGGAGGATCTGGTCGGGCAGAATGCGGATCGGAACTCGGAGATCTTCGTGTTCAACGGCGGAGTGTTGAGGCAGGCCACGCACACGACGCCGCCATTGAGTGCTACTCAGCCGTCGATCAGCTCTGATGGCCGCATGATCGTGTTTTCATCATCCGGAAATCTCGCCCTCTTTGACGTCGCGACTGGTGATCTTTCGCTCCTGGGTGAAGTTGGTTTGAGTCCGAAGATAAGCGGCGACGGCTCGCGAGTTTACTACCAGGTTGGCGCCGATCTCGTTTTGCTCGATCTTCAGACCAGGAATAGCCGGACTGTCGCGGCCGAAATGCCGAAGCTGGCGATGGCAATCGGGCAGGCCGTGAGTGACGATGGAATGCGGCTGGTTTTCGCGGCCGAGACTGCGCCGAACCAGAGTCAGGTTTTTCTTTACGACGCGAGAGAGAATAGCGTGCGGCAGTTGACGCAGCTTGGCGCGCGAGTAGTGGATGTGAGTTTGCAGCCGACGATCAGCGGCGACGGCAAACGCGTCGCGTTCGCCACCCGGCGCAAAGTGGCGAATGCGAGTGATGGGAGCGTCGAGCTTTACGTTTACGACATTCCGACCGGACAGACGCAGCAGATCACAAATGCGCCGGCGGCGGCGACGGCGGAGATTGTGTCGTCGCTCAATTTCGATGGGAGTGTGGTCGCGTTCAACTTTCCGCGACTGCTGTCAGGGCCAGTCGCTGATCAAGATTTCGGCAACAACAGTGAGATCTATGTGGCGTCCGTGGCGGCGCGCCCCCAGTTCGGTCACGCAACGGTGGTAAATGAGGCGGCGCTCGGGAAAGAGCCGGATCACAAGATCGCGCCCGGCAGTATCGCCAGTGTTCGGGGCAGCGTTCTGGCGTTCAAAACAGGCTGGGGGATTTCGACGGATGAAATGCGGATTTCCGCAGAACCGCCGTTTGTAGTGGCGGATAGCACGGTGAAAGTAAACGGGCACGCGGCGAGAATGCTCTATGCGAGTCCCCAAGAAGTGATCTTCATTGTGCCGGACGGATTGGCGGATGGGCCGGCGGAGTTTGTCGTCACCAATTCGGAAGGCTTTCCTTCGAAGGCTGAGGCGATCATCTCGAGAGCGGCGCCCGGTGTCTTCACTGTTTCTGCGAACGGCGAAGGCGAAGCAATTGCGCTCGATGCCGACACGCAGACTGCCGGGCCTTTCGATCCGACCAGTGGCCGAACGCGAATCTCGATCTTCGCGACGGGTGCATCTCACGCCGCCAACGTCTCAGTTACGATCAACGGTCAATCGCTCGCGGCGGAATCCGTTCTCCGCACCGATTTACTCGGGCTCGACGAGATTCACGTGCTGCTGCCGTCGGCGCTGCGTGGCGCCGGCAAGACCACGCTCGTCGTGAACGCCGACGGCCTACAGAGCAATACCGTATCGCTCACGATCGGCGGCATTTCCCTTCCTTCCTCGTCACCAAAGGTCGTGCTGACCCAAATCTTCGGCGGCGGCGGAAACTCGGGCGCTCCACTTCGCAACGACTTCATTGAGATCTTCAACAGCGGCCAGTCGCCAATCAATCTCTCAAACTGGTCCGTGCAATACGCGAGCGCCACCGCTTCAACCTGGTCCGTCACGCCACTCACTGCCCTCACGCTCGCTCCCGGCCAGTATTACCTCATTCAGGAAGCCGGCGGCAGTAACGGCATCTCGCTCCCGACACCGGACGCTATCGGAACGATCGCCATGGCCGCGACCGCGGGCAAAGTCGCGCTCGTTAGATCAACGACCGCACTCTCAGGCACCTGCCCTGCCGATCCAAACATCGTCGATCTCGTCGGCTATGGCAGCACTGCGAACTGTTTCACCGGGACAGCCCCTGCACCGGCACCGAGCAACACGAATTCCATCTTGCGCAAACTGAACGGCTGCACGGACACACGCAGCAACAGTGCAGACTTCGCCGCCGCAAAACCTGATCCCCGAAATAGTGCGTCGCCTGCTAACATATGCGCCGACCGAGTTGCCGTAGCAGATATCTATCGATTCATTCATGCACTCTCTGACAGACGCGGTCACATCGCTGCGCGAGCATTTTGGCTTCGACAACTTCCGCGAAGGCCAACGTGAAGTCATCGAATCCATCCTCGCGGGCAAAGACTGCGTCGTCGTGATGCCGACCGGCAGCGGCAAGTCACTCTGCTATCAACTGCCCGCAATGATCCGCGACGGCGCGACGCTCGTCGTCTCGCCGCTGATCGCGTTGATGAAAGATCAGGTCGACGCGCTGCAAGCGCGCGGACTGCCCGCGACGTTCATCAACAGCTCGATTCCGGAACCCGAACAACGCGCGCGCATCGACTCCCTGCGCCGTCGCGAGCAGAAACTGGTTTACGTAGCTCCGGAACGTTTTCGCAGCAGCCGCTTCAACGCTGCGCTCCAATCGGTTCCGATCTCGCTCTTCGCTGTCGACGAGGCGCATTGCATCTCGACGTGGGGTCACGACTTCCGTCCCGACTACCTGCGTCTGCGTCGCGTCATCACCTCGCTCGGCGGCGTGCAGACGCTGGCGCTCACGGCGACAGCCACGCCCTACGTTCGCTCCGACATCATTCAGCAGTTGGGCCTCGAGCGGCCGCAGACTTTCGTCAGCGGATTCGACCGGCCGAACCTCCGCGTCGAGGTCGTGCACGTCGAAAAGGAGAAAGAGAAGATTTTGCGCATCAAGCGGATCGCGCAGAAGCACGAAGGCTCCGGAATCATCTACGCCTCGACGCGCAAGGCTGTCGAACAGGTTGGGCGCGAGCTGAAAGCGGTGGGCCTGCGCGTCACCACTTATCACGCGGGCATGAGCGACGCCGTGCGGGTAAAAGCGCAGGAAGAGTTTATGAGCGGCCGCACGCAGATGATCGTCGCGACGAACGCGTTCGGGATGGGCATCGACAAGAGCGATATCCGTTTTGTCGTTCACTATCAGATGCCGGGTTCGATCGAGGCTTACTACCAGGAGATCGGGCGCGCGGGCCGCGATGGGCTGCCGTCGACGTGCGTTCTGCTATTCAACTACGCCGACAAGAACACGCACGACTTCTTCATCGAAGGCTCGTATCCAGAGCTCGCGCTCGTGCGCGACGTTTACAACGCTCTCGTCCGCACCGGAGAGCGACGGCTCGAATTCTCGACGGCGGAGATCGCGAGGCTCGCGAAGCAGCGCAACGAGATGGCGATCCAGTCGGCACTCTACCTGCTGGAACGCGCGGGTCACATCGAGCGCACCGTTGCCACGGCGGCGCGGGCGGAGAACGGAAAACGGCAGGCGCGCGCGATCGTCATGCTGGATGCGTCGCTGGCGACGCCGCTGCGTGTCGATCCGCGGCAAGTCTCAGGGCGAGCAGACCTCGAACGGCGGAAGCTGCGCGAGTTGATCGACTTCTGCTACACGGAAGACTGTTACCGTGCGTTCATTCTTCGTTACTTCGGCGATCGCAGCCTTCAGCAGAAATGTGGCACGTGTGGAAACTGCCAGCCGGCTACCGAGGTTCGCCCGCGCGAGACCGTGGGGGAATTAATAGAAAGCAGAATTACAGAGCCGCGGATTTTAAGCGATGAAGAGCTGCTGCGCGTGCGGAAAATACTCGCGTGTGCGAAACGAATGAATGGGCGCTTCGGCAGGAAGTTACTCGCGGGAACGTTGCGCGGCTCGGCGGCGAAGCAGATCGTCAAAGCCCGGCTCAACGAGCTCTCGACCTATGGCCTGCTCCGCGATCTGCGAGACGAAGACCTTCAACTCTACATCGACGCACTAATTGATGCTGATTGTTTGAAGGTGCTCGGGAAGCAGTATCCGACGATCTCGACCACGGATTTGGGCGACCGTGTGATGCGCGAGCAGGAAAGAATCAATTTGAAGCTACCGCACAACTCCGTCTAGCGGACTCGACGCGCTCGCATACAAACGTTTCGGCATTCGACCCGCCAAATACGCCAGCCGCCCTGCTTGGATCGCCAGCTTCATCGCCGTCGCCATCTTCGCCGGATTCTGCGCCTCGGCGATCGCTGTGTTCATCAGCACCGCATCCGCTCCCAATTCCATCGCAACCGCCGCGTCGCTCGCCGTGCCGACGCCCGCATCGACAATGATCGTCGCGTCAGGCAGTTGCTCGCGCATGATCCGCAGGTTCGCAGGGTTCTGCACGCCGAGTCCGGACCCGATCGGCGCCGCCAGCGGCATGATCGCCGCACAGCCCGCGTCGAGCAGCTTCTTCGCCATGATCAGGTCGTCGCTGAAATAGGGCAGGACGACGAAACCCTCTTTGACAAGCGTGCGCGCTGCTTCGAGTGTCTGCTCGTTGTCGGGAAACAACGTCGTCTGATCGCCGATGACTTCCAGCTTCACGAGATCGGTCTGCAAAGCCTCGCGCGCGAGACGCGCGGTCCGCACCGCGTCCTCCGCCGAGTAACAGCCCGCGGTGTTTGGCAAAATCTGCAATGCCGGATCGAGATGATCGAGAAACGATTCACTGCTGCGATCGAGCGGCACGCGACGCACAGCCACCGTCACCATCTCCGCGCCGGAAGCTTCGTGCGCGTCGCGCATCTGATCGTAGCTGCGATACTTGCCCGTGCCGATGATCAGGCGCGACGTGAACGCTCTCCCGCCCACACTAAAACTCTCGTTTGCTTTCGCTGTTATCGCCGTTGACATACCTGAAACTTTACACTGAATTCAGCTTCCACCACCACCGACGAAGTGGACAATCTCGATTCGATCGCCGTCGTCGATCACGGTGCTGCTCCAGTCGGCGCGGCGAATGACCGAACGGTTCAGCTCGACGGCGATGCGCGCTGCGGGCAGTTCAAGTTGGGCAATTAATTCGGCGAGGGAAAGCGAATCGGCGGAAGTGGCACCGGAGACTTCTCGCGACTCGCCGTTGATGTAAACACGCAAAACGCTACGACCTCATTTTGCGGGATGGATAATGCAGCGCAGCTCCGCGGCCTGGTCTTTAGCGACCGCGCGCACCAGCACAGCGGCCCGGCCGGAATTGAATTCGGGAATGCGCGTCGCCACTGTCGCCACGCCATCGCTCTCTGTCTTTAATGAATAGATCAACGGCCGGAACGTTGTGCCCAGAATCTTGACCGAAACGGCCACGTTTCCGAGCGGCGACTCTTCACCATTGACACGGTTACTGACCAGCACTCGCAGCGTGTGCGACTCGCCCGAGTAAAACTCCTGGTCGTTGAGCATGGCGATCACGATGCCATCCGGCAGCGGCTCTTCAACTGGCAGCGGATCT
>JBKPPP010000084.1:0-16568 GCA_046733615.1 Acidobacteriota bacterium
CTTCATCTGTTGGTGTTTTTGGTTGCCGGGGTTAATATGTGACTACCGGTGAAAACAGATTTTGAACAGATCAAGCGGGTTCTGGGGCGTTGCTTGCGATTGCGCTGTCCGGTGTGTGGGGAATCGCCGATTGTGACGCAGCCGTTCCGGATCCGGCACCACTGTCCCGTCTGCATGTCGCTCTTCAAGCGCGAAGACGGGTTTTTCGTGGGCGCGATCCTGGCAAACGTCGTCACGACGGAGTTCGCCATCCTGATCGTCTGCTTCTTCTGTCTGCTGATTCTGGGTGCCGATTACGCGAACGTGCTGGTGGTTTTGTTCATCATGGCGCTGATCTTTCCGGTCCTTTTCTACCATCACAGTTGGAGTCTGTGGCTCGGGTTCGACTACATTGTCGAGTCGTTGCCGAAGTACACGCCGTTCCCCAAATACAAGGGCTGAAGGCGACAAATAGCACTTTAGTTTCGCGATTTCGCCGATTAGGGTATACTCCCCCAAGCTCACCCGCCCGCTTTTTCAGGCGCTTAGGTCAAAATACGACTGTAAGGAGTCTCGGAGCGATGAGGTGCTTCTCGCACGAGCGGGATGAGTCCGAGTTTATTTGATCGTCCCTGAGACGGTTTTTGAGTTAACCAGGTTGAGAGCACACGCTCCGAGCAGAAGACCCAGCATTCGGGTCGCTCGTTTAGCCGCATGCGCTCCCTGTAACAGCATCTCCGGCGCTTTGCGCCCGGCGGCTAGTCAGGTTTTCTGTTGAGAAAAAGAAATTGCGGTCGCGCTGAGGACGCCCATGATCCGCGCGCGACGATAGTAGCGCCCGAGTGGGCGCGCCGCTTCCAATCCATCCGCACTCGGCGAGACGGAAATTCGTCTCCTCACCAACCCTGTCTCCAGCCACCGATTCCCAGAAAAGGTAAGAAATGTCAAAACAACTAATAGTCAGCGTCAACGGACGCGAGAAGAAGATTGCGATCATTGAAGATGAAAAGGTCGCTGAGTTCTACATCGAGCGTGGAGAACAACACCAGGGCATCGTCGGTAACATTTACAAAGGCCGCGTGATGCGCGTGCTGCCCGGCATGCAGTCAGCTTTCGTCGATATCGGACTGGAACGCGACGCGTTCCTCTACGTTTCCGACTTCTTCGACGAAGAAGAAGAGTTTGAAAGAATCGTCATCGACAAAGCGAAGAAAGGCACGCCCGACGTCGAGCACGCTGCCGCCGAAGAGCTGGCTGCGAATCGAGTCGAACGAGAGCAACGAATCGAAGCCACGCAGGAGCGAGCTGAGCCGCTGCAAGCCGAAGCGCCGCCGCCGCAGGGCGAAGCGGCCGAAGCTGCTGACGGTAGCCGCCGTCGCGGCCGGCGCGGCCGGCGCCGTGGTCGCTGGGAAAAAGGCGAGGAGACTGGCACGAGCGCTCCGCCGCCGTCGCCGCAGTTTGAAGTTCCCAATACTCCGTTTGTCGCCGGCGATCCTTCCATCGAAAGGATAGTCGACGAAGAAGAGACCGCGCTGAACGGCGAGATGTTCAAGGACGCACGGCTTCAGGAGCGCCTCTTCGATCAGATCCACGCCGTCGAGTTCAACATGGAAGACGACTTTCGCACGGCGGAAGTCGGTTCATTGCTGCCTAAGGGTCTGGCCGAAGATCGTTTCGAGCGCATCGACGACGACAGCGATGTTGTCAGCGAGCCGATCCGCCAGGAACGACGCCCGACGGAAGCGCACGTTTCCAGTTTCGTCGACGACGTAAACGAAAACACGCTGCGCGGGATGGAGTTTCAGCGCATCAGCGACGACGAAGAAGAAGCGCTGAGCGAGCCGCAACCTGCGAAACGCGCACGGAAGTCTGCGGCGACGAAGAAGCGTGCTCCTCGAGCGGCGGCGTCGGCAACAAAGACTGCGAGCAAGAAGAAAGCGTCGAGCAAGAAGTCGTCGAAGAAACGCGGCGCCGCTAGCGAAGAGAGCACTGCCGGCGGCGAGGAAACGGGTTACGGGGATGCGGAAGCACGCGTTGCCGAGGCACGGTCGCGCGAAGAGTTTGCGACTCGTCGCGGCGGACGTCGCCGTCGCCGGCCGGCGAAAAACAAACCATCCGGAGGCGCGCCGGCGGAGCTTGAAGCGACTGCCGGCGCCGACGGTCTCGATGACGACGCCGAGCAGCCGCAGGTGTTCGAAGCGCCCGAAGAGGTCGAGGCTCCAGCGCCGCCGGCGGCGCCGGCGCCGCCAGCCGAGTCGGGCCAGCGGTCGCGCGGCGGCAGAGAGCAACGCGGTCGCGATCAGCGCGGCCATCGCGGCCAGCGTCGCGAACGGCATCAGCCGGCGATCACCGATCTGCTGAGTGAAGGCCAGGAGATCCTCGTCCAGATCGCCAAAGAGCCGATAGCGAAGAAGGGCGCACGCATCACTTCGCACATCGCGCTGCCCGGTCGTTTTCTGGTTTACATGCCGACCGTCGAGCACGTCGGTGTTTCGCGCAAGATCGAGTCGGACAACGAGCGTCATCGCCTCCGCAAACTGATTCAAACGATCCGCGCGGAAGAAGACATACCGTCCGGCGGGTTCATCGTGCGCACGGCCGGTGTGGGCATCAGCGAGAAAGAGTTGCGCGAAGACGTGCGGTATCTCGTGCGCACCTGGCTCGACATCCGCGGCGCGGCTGAAAAAGCTAAGGCGCCGGCGCTGGTTCACCGCGATCTCGACCTGGTGCAGCGTCTGCTGCGCGATCAGTTGTCTGAGGAATTCGACGCGATCAGGGTCGATTCAGAAGAGGAGTATCAGGCGATCGTCGAGTTTGTGAATCGCATCCAGCCGCGGCTGGTCAAGCGAGTCAAGCTCTACACGAAGGACCAGCCGATCCTCGAAGCGTACGGCGTGCAGACCGAGATCGACAAAGCGATCAAGCCGCGCGTGTGGCTCAGGTCGGGCGGTTATCTCGTCATCAACCAGACGGAAGCGCTGGTCGCGATCGACGTCAACACGGGCAAGTTTGTCGGCGGGCGCGGCAGTGGCCGGCTCGAAGACACGATCACGCGCACCAACCTCGAAGCGGTCGACGAGATCGTGCGGCAGATCCGGCTGCGCGACCTCGGCGGTATCATCGTGCTCGACCTGATCGACATGGAAGAGCGTCGCAACCGGCAGAAAGTCATGCAGGCTTTGCAGGAAGCACTGCGCAACGACAAGTCGCCGACGAAGGTGCTTTCGTTCAACGACTTCGGCCTCGTGATCATGACGCGCAAACGCGTGAAGCAGTCGTTGGAGCGCACGCTGTGTTCGCCGTGCCAGTATTGCCAGGGTGCGGGGTTGATCAAATCGCCGCAGACGATCTGTTACGAGATGCTGGAAGAAGCGCGGCGGCTGGCGAAGAACCTGAATGGCGATAGTGATAACAAGCAGGTGACGCTGCGAATCAATCCTGACGTGGCGAAGGCGCTGCGATCGACTGAGCGCGACGTGCTGGGAGAGATTGAAGACTATCTCGGATCGATCGACATCACGAGCGATCCGACCATCCACCAGGAGCAGTTTGATTTCGCCGTCATTTAGGCCCGTCGTGACTTAGGCCGCGGACTGAGTTGGCGACGGACTGAGTTGGCCAGGGATGAAGACGGATCTCAGTTTGTGTGACTGCTGATCCGTGTCACCTCGTGTAAATCCGTGGCTGTGTTGACGGTCACGGGTTCGGAAAGATCCGCGTTCCTGTTGACGTGCCGGTAGAGGATGTCTCGTTGCTGAGGAGTGAAGCCGGCTTCCTCGATCAAGTAGCGCAGCATCTTCTCATCGGCGCGGTTGTGCGCGCCGGCGGCCGAGACCACGTTCTCTTCGATCATGATCGACCCCATATCGTTGGCGCCGAAGCGCAGCGCCACCTGCCCGAGACGCAACCCCTGCGTCAGCCACGAGGACTGAAAGTTTTCGATATTGTCTAGAAAGAGTCGCGAGACCGCCAACATCTTCAGATAATCCATGCCTGTCGGTTCGTCTTTGATCTTCCGTCCGAGCGCCGTGTTCTCACGTTGAAAGGTCCACGGAATGAACGCCGTAAACCCGCCCGTCTCGTCTTGCAGGTCGCGGATGCGCTGCAAGTGACGCACGCGATGCTCGATCCGATCGCCGATGCCAAACATCATTGTCGCCGTCGAACGCAGCCCGACGCGATGAACCGCGCGCATCACCGCGAGCCACTCATCGGTCGTACACTTCGTCGCAACACGCTTGCGCACCTCGTCGTCGAGAATCTCCGCGCCGCCGCCGGGCAGACTGTAAAGACCGGCGTCTTTCAGACGCGCCATGATCGTTTCGTAATCGAGCTTCGAGATCAGGTGCAGGTTGTGAATCTCCGGCGGCGAGAAGCAGTGCAACTGAAACGCCGGATACTTCGCGCGCAGCGAGCGCAGCAGATCTTCGTACCACTCGATACCGAAGTCGGGATGCAGTCCGCCCTGCATCAACACCCCGGTGCCGCCGAGCCCTATCGTCTCGTCGATCTTTTCGCAGATCTCGTCAAACGTGCGCACGTAAGTATCAGGCGCGCCGGGGCGGCGGTAAAAGGCGCAGAAAGTGCAGACGACATTGCAGACGTTCGTGTAATTGATGTTGCGATCGATGATGTAAGTGACGATGTTGTCAGGGTGACGGCGCGCGCGAATCTCGTCGGCGGCGACGCCCATGCGCGCGATGTCGTGCGACTCGAGCAGCGTGGTGCACTCTTCCACGGACATGCGCTCGCCCGCGAGCACACGGTCCAGAATTGGTTGAATATTGGTCGACATCCGTTTTAATCAGTGACTAGTAAACCGCAAAGGCTTCACTCGTTCAATCAGACCGTGCTTGAAGGCGAGCTCGAAGTAGAGCCGCAGCCCTCGTTCCATCGACTCATCTACGTTGAAAACGATGTTCTGAGTCAAGTAGTTTCGCAGCTCCGCCACCGGCATTGGAATTCTATCCCAATACGTTTGCACGATCTCCTCAATATGCGCCACTCCTTCGTCGCGCGCACCGGCGAAATCAACCTCGCGCGCCGCCGTCTCGACAGCCTCGTCGCGTATCATCCACATCGCAAATACAAACCCGAGCTCAGTGTACTTCCGCCAGAGCGACGCCATGTCCCAGACCTTCAGTCCCTGCCGCGGAAATGTCATACCCGGATCGCCGATGATCAATGCGGCGTCGTTCTGTTCGAGCATCTCGTCGAGATCGGGCGAACGCGTGGTCCACGCCGGTTCGTGATCCAGAAACTCGCGGAAGATCAGTTTCACGAGCGTGGCCGATGTGCGTGACGAGTCGTCCAGCGCGACGCTGCGAATCTGTTCGAGCTCAGTGTCCTGGGAAACGAGCACCACGCTCAGCACCTCTTTTTGTGAGCCGACGCAAACGTCGCGAACAAGCACGCCGCCCGCGATTCGCTGGTACTCGATCACCGGCACCAGCGCCGCCTCGACGGCCGACTCCGCCAGCAACTGCGCGCACCGCGCGGGGACGGCATCGATGAATTCGACCTGCCCGCGTTTCGAGCCGTTCAGAAAGCTCCAGATCAACGGCGCAGAGTTCAAGTAGCTGGAAGCGGCGAGACGAAACGATGTGGTCATGTAGCTGCCAGTATACTACTATTCGTCGATGCGAATTTACGACGTGAGTGTGCCGTTATCGGCGGCGTTGCCGGTTTGGCCCGGCGATCCGGCGATCGAGATTCAGGAGTGGAGAACGCTTGCGAATGGCGACGGCGCGAATGTTTCGCTGGTGCACTTTGGCGCGCACAGCGGAACCCACGTCGATGCGCCGGCCCATTTCATCGCAGGGGCGAGGAAGGTTGAGTCGCTCGATCTCGAGGCTTTGATTGGTGAAGCTGAGGTGATTGAAGTACCGGAAGACTGTCGCGTGATCGAGGAAGAGATGATCGCGACAAACAGCACCAGAGTGCTTTTTAAGACACGCAATTCGAACTTTTGGAGTGCGGATTTAAGAAATTTTAGAACGGATTTTACTTATCTGAGCACCGCGGCGGCCGAGAAGCTCGCTCGCCAGGGAGTGAGGCTGGTGGGCATTGATTATCTTTCGATCGAACAGTTTGGGTCGAAGGACCACGAGACGCATAGGGCGCTGCTGTCGCGTGAAGTCGTGATTCTCGAAGGGTTGAATCTGAGCGACGTGCCGCCGGGAAAGTATGAACTGATCTGCTTGCCGCTGCGTTTGCGTGGTCAACTTGGCGACGGCGCGCCGGCGCGCGCGGTTTTGAGGACGCTCAATTAAATGCCGGCACAGGGAAACCCAAAGTACCGCGAACGCGTTTACGCACTCGTGCGACGCATTCCGCCGGGAAGAGTGATGACTTACGGCCAGATCGCCGAGTTGCTCGGCGACGGCTACACCGCGCGGACCGTCGGCTTTTCCATGCATTCGGCGCCTGACGGAACGCCTTGGCATCGCGTTATCAACGCGCAGGGCGCGACGTCGACCGGGCGCGTGGTGTTGCCGCACGACAAGCAACAACGTCTGCTCGAACAAGAGGGTGTGGTTTTCAACGAGAAGAATCGCTGCGACCTGCAAACGTTTCTGTGGATTCCGAAAGTACGAGCGGCGCCGTCGCGAGGCAGTTTGTTTAAGAGTTCGAAACGCAGCAAGTGAAGAGATCCGGGGTTGGCAATCCGTCTAATCCCTCTTTCTGTGACTCGCGGTAGGACCTGTCCAGCCGCGAGAGCACGTAGATGCACGAATAACAGTTGCTGAAGAAGTCTCCCAAACGAGGAGGTAGCTCATGAGTTCAGAAGCCGTGGACCGCGCACCGTACGCCGTCAGCCCGCCGCGTTATTCGGTGTCGCACCAAATGGTCACCACTGCCTTCGAAATACCGAATTACCGGATCGCGCAGAACCTCGGCGTCGTGCGCGGTATTGTCGTCCGCTCGCGCAACATCTTCGCCACCATCGGCGCATCGCTGCAAACGATCGTCGGCGGCAACATCACCGTCTGGACCAGGCTCTGCGAACAGACGCGCGCCGATGCGTTCGACATCATGATTCAGCACGCGACTGAAGTCGGCGCGAACGCGATCATCGGCGCGCGTTACGACACGACGGAGTTGATGCAGGGCGTGACCGAAGTGCTCGCGTACGGCACGGCCGTCATCGTCGAGCCGTTGAACCCCGGAGAAACTTATCGTTCATGAACACACCGGAGTTGAATGACGCGCAGCGGCGGCGAATTGAAGAGATGTGGGCGGCGGTTCCGTTCCTTCAACTGCTTGGCGTTCAAGTCGAGTCTGTCGGAGCGGGAACGGCGACGCTGCTGCTGCCAGTGCGTGACGAGCTGAAGCGCAACGACGGCATCATTCACGGCGGAGCGATCGCTTCGGTGATCGACTCCGCTTTTGCTTTCGCGATCATTCCGTTGCTGGCCGAGAACGAGCGTACGGTCACAGTCGATCTCACGATTCATTACCTGCGCCCGTTGTCCGGCGGGGTCGCGAAAGCGGTCGCGCACGTTATCCGTGCCGGACGCCGCGTGATCACGGTTTCGGCCGAACTCTTCGACGAAAATGAAAAACTCACCGCCACCGCACTCAGCACTTACCTGCGCATCGTTTCTGCCACGGATAAACACGGATGACGGATTCCTGGAGCGAGTAATGACGTACCCCCGAGTGCGTAGGTCAGATCTGTGTCATCTGTGTTCATCCGTGGCCGTCGACGGCCGCACTTACCTTCGCATAACCACCTAGTTGCGCCGATCTGTTAATCTGTAGTCAGGAATGGATGATCTAAAGAAATTCGCGCGGTATTTCACCCGCTATAAATTACAACTGACAATCGGAATAGCCTGCATCTTCGCCAGCGTCGTCTTCGGACTGTTCATTCCGCTAATCGTCGGCCAGGCGGTCGATGCGAACTGGAAGGCCGTCACCTGGTCGAAGCTCACCATTTCGGCAGGCAAGGTTCTCGGCGCCAACGTCATCAGCGGAATCTTCCTCTTCCTGCAACGCCGAATTCTGATCGGCATGTCGCGCAACGTCGAGTATGACCTGCGCAAAGATTTCTACAACCATCTCGTCAACCAACCGCTCTCGTTCTTTCACGAGCATCGCACCGGCGATCTGATGGCGCGAGCGACTAACGATCTCGCCGCCGTGAGACAACTCGCCGGCCCGATGATCATGTACACGCTACAAACGGTGTTCGTCGTCGCGCTGGTGTTGCCGCTGATGTTCTTCCTCAACTGGTGGCTGACGCTGTTGCTCTTCCTGACGATGCCGCTGGTTTCGCTGACGGTTAAGTTCTTCGGGCAGCAAGTGCACACGCGGTTCGAAAAGATCCAGGACTTTTTCGCGCAGATCACGGCGCGCGCGCAGGAGAACTTCACCGGCGTGCGCGTGGTGCGTGCGTACGCGCAGGAAGACGCGGAGATGGAGGCGTTCAACCGGCTCAATCGCGAGTACGCCGAGCGCAATCTCAGCCTGGTGCGCATCGACGCGTTGATGCGGCCGCTGATGACGTTTCTGATCGGCTTCGGGTTTGTGCTGATCATCTGGGCGGGTGTGCCGCTCGCGGTGCGCGGCGAGATCACTGTCGGCGAGTTTACGATGTTCAATATGTACCTGACGCGATTGATCTGGCCGCTGATTGCACTCGGGTACGTCGTGAATCTTTATCAACGTGGCACGGCGAGTCTGAAACGAATCAACGCGATCATGAGGATTGAGCCTTTGATCGCGGATGCGCGCGGTGTAAACGAACAGCCGCCGATCAAGGGCGAGATCGAGTTTCGTAACCTGACTTTCAGCTATCACGCGGACGAAGAGCCGGTGCTGCGCGATCTGAATCTCACGATTCCCGCCGGCCACACGGTTGCTTTTGTGGGCCGCACGGGCAGCGGCAAGTCGACGGTCGCAAACCTGATTCCGCGTTTAATCGAAGCGCCCGATAATACGCTCTTCATCGATGGGATTCCGATCCAGAATTACCCGCTGGCGCAACTGCGCGCGAGCATCGGCTACGTGCCGCAGGAGACGTTTCTGTTCAGCGATTCGGTGAAAGGAAACATCGCTTTCGGCGTCGAGAAAGCTGAGAAGGCGGACGTCGAATGGGCGGCGGAGATCGCCGGACTGTCGGACGACATCGCCGGGTTTCCCGAGGGTTTCGACGCGCTCGTCGGCGAACGCGGCATCACGCTTTCCGGGGGTCAGAAGCAACGAACGGCGATTGCGCGCGCTGTGCTGCGCGAGCCGAAGATCCTGATTCTGGATGATGCGCTGTCGTCGGTCGACACGTACACGGAAGAGAAGATTTTGGGCCAGCTCCGCGGTGTGATGCGCGATCGCACGAGCATCATCGTGTCGCATCGCATCTCGACCGTGCGCGACGCGGATCTGATCTGCGTGCTCGACGACGGAAGAATCGTCGAACAGGGAACGCACGATGAGTTACTCGCAATCGACGGCGAGTACGCAGACTTGTACGAACGCCAACTGCTCGAAGAGGAACTTGACGCGGCTTAGAACCTAAAGAATGTCGACGGCGGTAAAACAGTTTCACGAAGAAGAGGCGATCGGGAAGACTTACGATCTACAGGTCGCGCGGCGGCTGCTCCGCTATCTCAACCCATACGTGCGTCTGCTCATCCCGGCGCTGCTGCTCACACTCGTGCTCAACCTGCTCGGCATTCTGCAACCGAAGTTCACACAGTACGCCATAGATTGGCACATCCTGCCGCGCCGGCTCACCGGCCTCGGCTTGCTCGTCACGCTGTTCTTCGCGACCCAGTTGCTGCGGCTCATCTTCTCCTACTTTCAATCGATTCTGCTCAACAGCGTCGGACAGTACGTGATGTTCGACATGCGCAAGGAGCTTTACGACAAGCTCCAGCACCAGGAAGTCGCTTACTACGATCGCAATCCCGTCGGCCGCATCATGACGCGGCTCACGAGCGACGTCGATGCGCTCAACGAACTGTTCACGCAGGGTGTGACCGACCTGCTCGGCGATTTGGTGATGATCGTCGCGATTATCTCGGTGATGCTTTGGATGGACGTGCGACTGACGTTCGTCACGTTGCTGACCGTGCCCCTGCTCTTCGCCGCGACGACCTGGTTCCGGCGTGGCGCGCGGCGCGGTTACGATCTGGTGCGCACGCGCATCGCACGCATCAACGCATTTCTCCAGGAGCACTTCGCGGGCGCGCAAACGGTGCAGATCTTCAACGCCGAAGCGAAGTCGCTGCACACGTTCGACGACATCAACGACGAGTACCGGCGCGCGAACATCGACACGATTTTTTACTACGCCGTCTTCTTTCCGCTGGTCGATTTGATCGGCGCGATCGGCATCGCGCTGATTATCTGGTACGGCGGCTATCGCGTCATGCAGAGCGCGCTGACGCTGGGAGCGCTCGTGGCGTTTATTCAGTATTCGCAGGCGCTGTTTCAGCCGATCCGCGACATCTCCGACAAGTACAACGTGCTCCAGGCTGCGGTGGTCGCGTCGCATCGCATCTTCAAGGCGCTCGATCTGCCGATTGCGATTGTCACGCCGGACAAGCCGCTGAAAGCTGACCGCGCGCGCGGCCGCATCGAGTTTCAGAACGTGTGGTTCGCTTACAAAGATGACGACTGGGTGCTGAAAGACGTCTCGTTTACGGTCGAGCCGGGGCAGTCGATCGCGCTGGTGGGCCACACCGGCTCGGGCAAGACCACGATCACCAACCTGCTGATGCGTTTCTACGACATTCAAAAAGGACGGATCCTTTTGGACGGCGTCGACCTGCGCGACTGGGACCTGAAAGCATTACGGGAGAATTTCGCGGTCGTGCTTCAGGAAGTGTTTCTGTTCAGCGGAACAGTCGAAGGAAATATCCGTCTCGGGCGGGAGGAGATCACGGAGGAGCGGGTGCGCTGGGCCGCGCATGAAGTGCACGCCGATGGGTTTATCAGCCGGTTGAAAGACGACTTCAAAGCCGAGGTGCGCGAGCGCGGCGCGGGTTTGTCGGTGGGCCAGAAGCAGCTCATCTCGTTTGCGCGCGCGCTGGCGTTCGACCCCGCGCTGCTGATTCTGGACGAAGCGACGAGCTCGATCGATACGGAAACCGAGCAGCTCATTCAGCGTGCAATCGAGCGGGTGATGCGCGACCGCACGTCGATCGTCGTCGCGCACCGGCTGTCAACGATTCAGAATGCGGACCGGATCATCGTGCTGCATCACGGTGAGATTCGCGAGCAGGGCACGCACCAGGAACTGCTGGCGCATCGCGGCTTCTACTGGAAACTCTACAAACTACAGTACGCCGATCCTTCTTACCGCGAAGCCGTCACTTAGCCGATCTTATCCAGGTTTGTTGAAGCGCTTCTCATCGACCGGCACGTTCAACTTGATCTCGGTAAACTTCTTCACTGCCGGGCTATTCGAATCGACACTGGACTGGCGCACCGTAAACGGGACCTTCAATCCGTCCACATCCCGGTAGTCTTCAAAATCTATCTGTTCCGGAATATTGCCGATCGGAGTCGCAGTCGTCTGGCTGCGTCGGATGAGCAGCCCGGTCTGTACATCGAAGTAGAGTTGCTCGAGCCTACCCTCCACAGACCTGGCGCGCAACACGTACACGTCGCGGTCGTTGATCTTCCCCTTGCCGACGGTCATGCGCGTGAACTGCGGAGCGAGTTTGAGATCGTGGTAGAGACTGAGCCGGCGAAAGATCGGGAGCGCGTCGCTGCCAAGATCGCGCAAGCCTCTTTGACTCTTTTCCCATGCCACCTTGCCATTGAATCCGCGTTCGATTACGCCAGTGTCGGGGGAGTTAACGGTGGAAACAACCATGTCCAGTCCCGCTTGAGTTACTTCGTAACCGATGGCAGCGCCGTTCGCCGCGGTTAACGTTCCCTTCATGACGCGAGTCTTCAGGTTTTCGATCGCCGCCGCGCCGCCAATCGCCTGGTAATACTTTTCGAGCACCTGCTCCGCGGTCGGCAACGCCTCGCGCTGCGGTTGCTGCTGACCCGGCGCGGCGCCGGCGGTGGCAGGCGATGGACTGGGCCGCGGCTCAGGGGTCGGCAACGGAAACGCCACAGTGTGCACGACGCTGGTCCGGCCGCGATGACAGGTGTAACAACTTACTTCGGAGCTGCCCTCGAACGTGTTCTTGTTGACGCCCATCGTCATCGTGATCATATTGCGCGCGGTCTTCTTCGTCAGCTTCTCATCGGACGCGTAGTCCCAGTTGCCGTCTTTGTTGACGTGACAGAAGCTACACCTCACGCCGAGCGATGTGGCCATGAAGTTCATCATCGGCAAGAGTCGCGACTCGGGCAGACCTTTGAGCACTTGAATATTTTTGAAAGCCTGCTCGACGGTTCTTTCGGTCGCGGGAGTTTGCGCGGGCGCGGCGGCAGCCGGCGGGTTCTGCGCGGATGAGGGCGAAACGATAACGATGAACGCGGCGACAACTGCGAGCGTCAGCGCAGATAGTCCAAGCGCGCGAGCCTTCTGATCAGGCATGGGTGTGCTCCTGAGTCTAGAATGAAAAGCTGGATTGCGGAAACTACTTTGGTGGAAAAGTTATTTTGCCGTCAACTGCTCCGCCTCAACGCGCGTTTTCACAGGCACGAGGCTCTCGAACGACTTGTAGATCTGAAGATACATCTGCGTCTCGCGCGGAATGAGCGTGCGCCACTCGTCGCCGCCTCGTTTCAGGTACGACGGCAGTTTCGCAGCGTTTGAGTTGTAACCCGCGGCGAGCAGCTCGCTGGGCGTGGCGATCCTGGCGTTTAGCGCATACTTCACTTCATCGTTCGCAGTCAGATCGTTCCAGGTGTCGTTCATGTAGAGCAGCATTGCCTGGAGCGCATTGCCGTGGTTGCGCATGCCGGTGACGAAGTCGGGAATCAGGCCGACGCCCGGGTGGCGCGCGCGAATGAGGTTGTAAGCCCAGGGAATCATTTGCACCATGCCGCCGGCTCCGGCGCTGCTCACTGAGAAACGATAGGTGTCGAGCTCGTTGAGCGCGAAGAGCGAATAGATCTCTTCGTAGAGCGCGAGACGGTTTTCACCGCGAAAACGCTCGTGATCCACGTGCTCGACGACACAAAGCCGCTCGGCCACATCGATAAGCTGTGGCGAGATCACAACGCCTTTCTCGCGCAGCCGGCTGGCGGCGAGATCGATCATGTTGCGCACGTACGACTGCCCCGAGCGCACGAGATCGTTCGACAGCAACGCGGGATGCGCGGACGTGTAGTACGCCATCTCGCGAAAGGTGCCGTTCTTTTCGATCGGATACTCGATCGTGAGCGGCACGAGTGTTTGGCCGGTGGGGGTAGAGATTGTTAGCGCGGTGTTCACGCCATTTGCGCGCAAGACGCGCAGGTTGATGTTGGTTCCGAGCGAACTGATGGCGTTCAGTTCGGCGCCTTTGGTCAGAAACGACTGCTTGGAGATCGTGATGAAGTGGGTGCGTGATGTTTCGCGCTCGAGGGCCACTATAGTTACGAGCTCGATTGATGGCGTCGTGTTCATCGCCGTCGCCACCGGCCGGGTCTTGAGCATTCGCCGTGCTTCGGCGATGCGGGATTGAATGACGGACGGCGTCAGAAATGTGCCCGTGGTGGCGGGCTTGCGCTGTATTTCATTGGCCGGTTCAGGGAGAACCGGTTTAGGAAGCTGTGGATTGGTCGCAGCCGGTAGCACCGGATTCGCCGGCGCCGCGTTCTGCGTTTGCTTCGCGACTACGCGCGGCCTGACCAATCGATCCGCATCTTTGTCCTGTGCCTGAATGTGCGCGGCTGAAAAAAGAAGGACGGCGACAAAAAGGGGTAACGGGGATCTTGAATTCATAAGTTTCTTTCTTACAGGAGAGCTGCGGACAATTGAAAATCACTTTGCCGAGGGGCGGCCAGCGCTGGCTTAGATTCTCCCACACATTTGTGGGTTGTCAACCTCTTTTCGGTGGAATCCGTGAGTGGTTGTATACTCTCGCTTCCGCGTTGGGTCCCCGAAAACTTCGAAGGGAGTGTCCTTATGCCATTTAATCCTGTGACCCGTTTTGCAGCTCTCGTGTGTTTATTTGCATTAGCCACAGGTGCGGCGCAGCAGATGATCAAACCGAATAACTATCCCCCAGCCAGAAAGAGCGACCAGGTTGACGATTATCACGGCGTGAAAGTCGCCGACCCGTACCGTTGGCTCGAAGAGCTCGACTCGGAAGAGACGCGCAATTGGGTCGAAGCCGAAAACAAGCTGACGTTCAGTTTTCTGGAAGCCATCCCGCAACGCAACGCCATCAAAGACCGGCTGACGAAGCTCTGGAATTTCGAAAAGTACGGCGTGCCGTTCAAGGAAGGGAATCGTTACTTCTACACGCGCAACAGCGGTTTGCAGAACCAGTCGGTGCTCTACACCGTCACCGCGCTCCAGGCCGAACCGCAGATGATTCTCGATCCAAACACGCTGTCGGCTGACGGTACGGTTGCCGTTTCAGGGTTGCAGGTCAGTCCCGACGGAAAGTTGCTCGCGTACAGTTTGTCTGCATCAGGCTCGGACTGGCAGGAGTGGAAGGTTCGCGACGTCGAGACGAGCAAAGACTTGTCTGACGATCTGAAGTGGGTGAAGTTTTCCGGAGTCTCCTGGACACGCGACGGCAAGGGCTTCTTCTATAGCCGCTACGACGAACCGAAGAGCGATCAGCTCAAGGGCACCAACTATTTTCAGAAAGTTTACTTTCACAAGCTCGGCACGCCGCAGGCTGAAGACGTGCTTGTTTACGAGCGTCCGGATCAGAAAGACTGGCTGTTCGGCGGCTCCGTCACCGAAGACGGAAACTATCTCGTGCTCACAGTCTTTCAAGGCACCGACGTCAAGACACGTGTTTACTACAAAGATCTCAAAGCGAAGAACGCAGGCGTCGTCAAACTGCTCGATGATTTCGACGCGGCTTACACTTTCGTCGGCAACGAAGGTCCGCGGTTCTGGTTCCAGACTGATCTCGAGGCGCCGCGCGGCAAAGTGATCGAAGTGAACGTAGCGAACCCGGCGCGCGCGAGCTGGAAAACGATCGTGCCGGAAGGCAAAGAGACGCTGCAAACCTCCACCTTCGTCAACAACAAATTCATTCTCAACTACCTGAAAGACGCTTACACGCAGGTCAAGATTTACGACCCGGCCGGCAAGCTCCTGAACGAAGTCGCGTTCCCGGGCATCGGCACCGCCGAAGGCTTCGGCGGCAAAGCGGCAGACAAGGAAACGTTCTACGCGTTCACCGGCTTTACGACGCCGACGACGATCTATCGTTACGATCTGACGAACGGTAAAAGCACGGTCTTTCGCCAGCCGAAAGTCGACTTCAACCCGACTGACTTCGAGACGAAGCAGGTCTTTTACACGAGCAAGGACGGCACGAAGGTGCCGATGTTCATCACGCACAAGAAGGGCTTGAAACTCGACGGCAACAATCCGACTTATCTCTACGGTTACGGCGGCTTCGACATCTCGCTGACGCCTGCGTTCTCCATCGGCAATCTCGTTTGGATGGAGATGGGCGGCGTCTTCGCGCAGCCAAACCTGCGCGGTGGCGGTGAGTACGGCGAAGAGTGGCACCAGGCCGGAATGAAGCTCAAGAAGCAGAACGTTTTTGATGACTTCATCGCGGCGGCTGAGTGGTTGATCGCGAATAAGTACACGTCGACGCCGAAGCTTTCGATCGGCGGCGGCAGTAATGGCGGTCTGCTCGTCGGCGCGGCGTTGACGCAGCGTCCGGATCTGTTTGGCGCGGCGATTCCCGCGGTCGGTGTGATGGACATGTTGCGCTTCCAGAAGTTCACCATCGGCTGGGCGTGGGTTTCCGATTACGGTTCATCAGACAATCCGGAAGACTTCAAGGCGCTGTTTGCTTACTCGCCGCTGCACAACATTAAGCCGGGAACGTCGTATCCGCCGACGATGATCACGACCGCGGATCACGACGATCGCGTTTGGCCGGGACACAGTTTCAAGTTTGCAGCGGCGCTTCAGGCGGCGCAGGCTGGTCCGGCTCCGATTCTGATTCGGATTGAAACTAAGGCGGGGCACGGCGCGGGTAAGCCGACGTCGAAGATCATCGAAGAGGTCGCCGACCGCTGGGCGTTTCTGGTGAAGACCTTGAACGTGAAGTCAAACGCGCAGTCTGAATAAAATCTCACTGCGACCGATTCACTGCGACCACGGCGTGGGCTTGCGTACCCAGCGGAAGCCCTTTAGCTTTTCGTGCAGCTCCGCCGGCAACGGCCCCGCATCACTCGCCTCCGTGTTCGCTTCAACGTGCTGCAACTTCCGCATTCCCGGAATGATCGTGCTGACATCCTGATTGTCGAGAATAAAGCGCAACGCGAGCTCCGGCATGGTGATGTTCGTTGACCGTTCTCTATTCCACTCCGCGAGCAGCTTCTTGATCTCCTCAGCTTTTTCCACACTCGGAATCAGGTTCTCGGGCACGAAGTAACTATTGCGCCAATCGCCTTCGGGCCAGCGGCTCTCTTTTGTCAACGTGCCTGTCAGGGTTCCTTCATCAAAAGGCACGCGTGCGATCACCGCGACGTCCATCTCACGGCAG
>JBKPPP010000085.1:0-19015 GCA_046733615.1 Acidobacteriota bacterium
TTAGTTAATGGCCGGCTACAAAAAATTCACGATTGAAGAGCGTGTGCGTTGGGGCGACGTCGACGCTGCACGCATCATTTTTTACGGTGCTTACATTCACTTCTTCGAGTTTGCCGAGACCGAGCTGTTTCGCGAGGTCGGCCTGCATTACGGGACGATGTTTGACGAGCTGAAGATCTGGCTGCCGCGCGTGCATCTCGAGTGCGATTTTCGACGCGCGGCGCGGCTCGACGATCTGCTGGAGGTGAGCGTTTACGTCGGGCGGTTTGGTACGAAGTCGATGAGACTGAACTTCGAGGTCCGGCGCAACGGTGAAGAGGAGCTGATTGCGACCGCGCATTTTGTGCTGGCGGCAGTTAACCAGGACACGTTTGAAACGGTGCCGATTCCGGCCGTGCTGCGCGAGAAGCTCGCGCCCTACGCCGCAAACGAAAACTAATGGAAGGCTTGAACGAGAACGAGATCGATCGCGATCCAATCGAACAGTTTCAGCTTTGGTTCGACGAAGCGGTGGCTGCAAAACTACCGATGCCGGAGGCGATGAGTCTCGCGACCGTAACGCCGGACGGACGGCCGACCGCACGTATGGTCCTGTTGAAACAGGTGGACGGCTACGGCTTCGTTTTCTTCACGAACTACAACAGCGCCAAAGCCAAACAGCTCGAGATTAATCCGTACGCCGCGCTCGTCTTTTACTGGCCGCAACTCGATCGGCAAGTGCGTGTCGAAGGAAAAGTGACGAGAACGTCCCCCGAAGAATCGGAGGCGTATTTCAGAACGCGGCCGCGCGAGAGCCAGATCGGCGCGTGGGCGTCGCCGCAGAGTGAAGTGATTCCGGCGCGTGAAGCGCTCGAACAGCGCGCGCATGAGTTGGCTGAGTTGTACTGCGATCGGGAGATCGATTGCCCGGAGCACTGGGGCGGTTATCGCTTGACGCCTGATCGGATTGAGTTTTGGAGAAGCCGCATCGGTCGCCTGCACGATCGAATTCTTTACGAGCTGCAACCTGACGGCGAGTGGACCATCAAGCGCCTCGCGCCGTGAACGTCAGATGCGCAGCGTGAAGAATTCCACGCCGATTAACTTCATCTCACGGCCCTCCCGAATCACCGCGTAGTCCTGGATTTTGTAGTACGGCTGTCTGTCCGGCAGCACTCGGCCTTTGCTGTAGTAAGTGATTGGCCGGACGACGTAGGTTGTTGGCACTTCCAGCGGCTTCGCCAGGAAAGCCTTGAATTTCTGGAGATTCTCTGCAAACGCCGGATTGCGGTCGGCGAGCTCCTTCAGGTGTGCTCGCACATTCGCGACGTCCTGCTTGAGATCAGTAGTGAACTCGAGAAATTCTTGGACTGTGCGCGGGTTACCGCGGTCAAAAATCCGGTTGATTTCCGGCGGCGCCGTGCGCTCGTCCTCAACACCGATGAGCGGCAGCAGCAGGATCAGCAACTGCATCCGATTCTTGTAAGCCTCGATGAGCGTGGCGTCGTCGACGCTCGAAAGATCAGCCGGCCCAAACTCGCCGTTTGCAATCGCGATCTCTCGCCGGCGCTTCGGATCTTTGGTGAACGTCGCTTCGAACGCGAGAGAGAAATCGAGATCGGGCGCCAGCAAACGCTGAAACTCGCTGCAAACGCGGTAGGCTGCGATCACTTCAGGCGACTGTCTCACTCTCTTCTGCGCTGTAGCCGGCGAATGTGCCGCCAGCAGAAGAGTAAACGCGAATACGATCAGCGCGAGCGGGCGCAGCGCGCTCTTCAGAAGTTTCTTCTTCAAGTTCACGTAACCCTGTTCACCCGCCACCAAGTCCCCCAACACGCGCTTCACGCCGCGGTGCCCTTTCGCAAATTCGATCATCCGCTCAGTAAACGGCGCGCCCCAGAAATTTCCGTAGAAGCGCCGCCGCATCTGGGCCGCACGCCGCAGCTCCGCACCGAAGTCTTTGCGCCAGCTTGTTTCGTACGAGGGCATGTCGCCGCGCAGGTAGGCTTCGGCAAACAGCTCCGCCGACCGTAACGCGTAATAGATGCCCTCGCCAGTCACCGGATCCGCGAACCCCGCGGCGTCGCCGAGCAGCGCCCAATTGTCGCCGCAGACTATCCGGCTGTCCCAGGTCTGCGCGGACAGTCCCGGAATTCGCGCGGCGTACGACTCGGCGGTCGTGCGCAACTGTTCGCGAATCTCCGCCGCTTGCTGATTCGATCGATCCTCTTTCCAGAATCTTGTCTTCGCGCCGGCGCACTGCTGGTAGTAACCCACCATGAAGCGCCACAGCAGATCGTCGAGCGGTTCGTGCTCAAATGCATCCTGCGTCGTGGCGATGCCGAACGAGATGTGATCGGGACGCGGAAACGCCCACGCGTAACCAACCCAACGCGGCAGAAACGCGACGACCGTCGGCGCGTCAGCGCTGGCCGGCAGCGGAGCGCGATAGCCGAACGCCACTTCCATGTCGGCAGGCGCAAGCGGTCCGGCGAGCCTCCTGGCGATGCCGCTGTTTGCGCCGTCGGCGCCTGCGAGCACGCGCCCGGACCATTCATGTTTGTCGTTTTTCAGAATCCAGCCGCGCTCTGTCTTTTCTATCTTTCTCGCCGAGATTTTTTCGGACACGACGTGCGCGCCCGCGGCTCGAGCCCGCTCGCGCAGGTAGCCGTCAAAAACGACGCGCGAGTAAACCGCGAACGGCTCGTCCAACTCGAGATGAACACGCTTTCCTGACGGTGAGTAAAGATCGAGATCGTTGATCGTACGGCCGACGGCGTTCAGCAACTGCGGCCAGGCCTTCAGCGCCTTCGCCGTGACGCCGCCGCCACAGGCCTTCGGCTCGTCCGGCGGGCGGCCATCAAAAAGCGCCACTTTTGCGCCTGCGCGCGCCAGAAGTTCGGCGGCAAATGAACCGGCCGGCCCTGCGCCAACGATTAGCAGATCGAATTGCGTCATCCGTTTGATTGTGACGTTGTGCAGTCGGAGCTAGAATAACAGCCGTTCCCTTCAAACTGCGAAAGGCTCGCGCGATGACCAACCAGAGCAGCGGCCTGGTTTTTTCCGGAATCGCACCGCATCCGCCGATTATGGTGCCGGAGGTGGGGCGCGAGTCGATAGCCGGTGTGCGCGATTCGATCGAGGCGATGGCGGAACTCACGCGCCGCCTGATCGCTTCGGGCGCAGAGTCAGTCATTCTCATCTCGCCACACGCGCCGCTCGAGCTCGATAGTTTCGTCGCGTACGGCGGGCCGGAAGTTTACGCCGACTTCGCTAACTTTCACGCGCCTGAAACCGGTTTCTCTGTGGCTGTCGACGGCGACTTGCTGAAGGCTGTTTCAGAAGCGGGTGCGACTGAGAATTATTCAGTCTCGATTTTGCCGGAAAACGATCTCGATCATGGCACAGCCGTTCCGCTTTACTTTCTCTTGAGTAACGGCTGGCACGGGAAAGTAGTCGCGCTCGGGTACAGCTTTCTCTCGAACGAGGATCATCTTCGTTTTGGAAGGTGCATTCAGCGCGCTGTGGAGACTCTTGGCCGGCCTACCGGTTTTATTGCGAGCGGCGACTTGAGTCACCGGCTCAAGCCGCACGCGCCGGCAGGCTTCAATCCCGAAGCGCACGTGTTTGATGAAAAGGTGGTGGCGGCGCTGCGGGCGAACGATCCGCAGCAGATCGTCGCGATCGATCATCATCTGAGAAAGGTGGCGGGTGAGTGTGGTTATCGCTCGATGCTGGTGGCGATCGGGGCGAGCACCGGTCTGCCACTTTCGTGCGAAGTGATGAATTACGAGGCGCCCTTCGGTGTCGGGTATCTCGTGGCGCAGTTGATCAATCGCGCTGGTGATGCGGCGGATGAGCATCTGGGGGCCGCAGATGCTGCGGGCGAGGATCTAGCTGGCGCGGCGGCCGAAGATGATCTTGCCGGTGACGCTGCCGTCGAAGACCTGCCCGCCCTGGCGCGCCAGGCGGTTGAGAGTTTTATTCGTTCGGGTGAAATTCTCGAGACGCCGCCGAGCGCTGGTGAGTTGCTGTCGACGCGCGCGCCGTGCTTCGTTTCGCTCAAAACACTCGACGGCGAGCTACGCGGCTGCATCGGCACGATCGAGCCGGTCAGAGAGACGTTAGCGGAGGAGATTATTGCCAACGCGATCAGCGCCGCTATCAACGATCCGCGTTTCGATCCGGTGGCGGCGGATGAGCTCGCCCGCTTGCGCTATTCGGTCGACGTGCTGCTGCCGGCGGAAGAGACGACGATGCAAGCGCTCGATCCGCGTGTTTTTGGCGTGATTGTTGAAGACGAGAGCGGAGCGCGTCGCGGCCTGCTGCTGCCGGATATTCCGGGTGTGGAAATCGCCGAGCAGCAAGTGGAGATCGCCGCCCGGAAAGCCGGCATTAGGCGAGGCGAGCCGGTCAAACTGTGGCGATTCAAAGTCGAGAGATTCCGTGAGCGCGCCGGTCGGTCGCGCGAGCGAACGGACTAGACGTCCAGATTTCTCACGTCGAGCGCGTTGTCCTCGATGAACTTGCGCCGCGGTTCGACGGCATCACCCATCAGCACCGTGAAGATCTCGTCCGTTTCGACGGCATCGTCGATCCTGACTTCGAGCAGGGTTCGCTTGTCGGGATTCATCGTGGTTTCCCAGAGCTGCTCCGGGTTCATCTCGCCGAGACCTTTGTAACGCTGAATCGACAGATCCTTCTTCGCCGCCGCCAGAACTTTTTCCAAGAGCGCTTCGCGCGTGTCGATCTTCTCGCTCGTGCCGTTTTCGCCGGCCGTGAACGGCGCGGCCAGCTCGTCTTCGAGAGTTTTGAAGAGCTCGACGGCTTTCTGAAACTCAACGTAGCTGGCGAAGTTCCAATCGATAACGATATTCGTGCCCGTTTGCGTGGTCGTTTCGATTTCCCAGAGGCCGTGCTCCTCGTCGGGCGTCAACTCGGTCTTGTAACCGGCCTTGTGCAGGGCGCCTTCGATTTTGGCCATCAGGTCGCCGTCCTGAAAGACCTTGCGCAGGTTCAGACCCTCTTTGCGCAGGATGCCTTTGCGGCCGCTCAGTGCTTCGAGCAGGATCCCGAGCATTTGCGAGTCGCCGGTGAGGCGGCGGGTTGCGCGCTCACAGTAACTTTTGAAATCGACCATTCGCTCCAAAGCGCGAGCTAGCTCACGGCCTTCGATTGCCTCATTGCCGCCCGCCGATTTGACGGTCATGTCGCTCGTCGCCTGCCGCATCAGGTAACGAATCATCGAGCCTTCGTCCTTGATGTACTCCTCTCGCTTGCCGCGCTTTACTTTGAACAACGGCGGCTGGGCGATGTAGACGTGGCCGTTCTCGACCAACGCCGGCATCTGCCGGTAGAAAAAGGTCAGGAGCAGCGTGCGGATGTGCGAGCCGTCGACGTCGGCGTCGGTCATCAGGATGATTTTGTGGTAGCGCAGCTTGCTGATGTCGAAGTCGTCTTTGCCGATGCCGGTGCCGAGAGCGGTGATCAGAGACTTGATCTCGCTGTGGCCGAGCATCTTGTCGAAGCGGGCCTTCTCGACGTTGAGGATCTTGCCCTTGAGCGGCAGGATCGCCTGATTCTTCCGGTCGCGGCCCTGCTTTGCCGAGCCGCCGGCCGAGTCGCCCTCGACGATGTAGATTTCGGAGAGCGACGGATCGCGTTCCTGACAGTCAGCCAGCTTGCCGGGCAGCATGGTCGAGCCGAGTGCGCCCTTGCGAACGATTTCGCGGGCTTTGCGCGCGGCTTCGCGGGCGCGTGCGGCGTCGAGCGCCTTGCCGACAATCTTGCGCGCGACGGGCGGGTTCTGTTCGAAAAACTCCGTCAGGCGATCGTTGAGAAACGACTCGACCGCGCCCTTCACGTCGGAATTCAGTTTTCCTTTTGTCTGACCTTCAAACTGCGGCTGCGGCAGTTTCACTGAAATTACCGCGACCAGGCCCTCGCGCACGTCGTCGCCGGTCAGTGAGCCTTTGAAGTTCTTCGCGAGCCCTGACGATTGCGCGTAGGCATTGATCGTTCTCGTGAACGAGGAGCGGAATCCGGAAAGATGCGTGCCGCCGTCGACGGTGTTGATGTTGTTGGCAAACGAGTAGACCTTCTCGTCGTAGCCGTCGTTGTACTGAATCGCCACCTCGATCGAGAGGCTGTCGCTCTCGCGCTCGAAGTAGATCGGCTTGTCGTGCAAGGTCGACTTGTTTTTGTTCAGGTGCTTAACAAACTCGGCGATGCCGCCTTTGTAATAAAACTCGTGCGACCGCTCGGGCTCTTCGCGTTCATCCTTGATCGTGATGCGAATGCCCTTGTTCAGAAACGCCTTTTCACGCAACCGCTCGGAAAGCTTGTCGAAGCTGAACGCGGTTTCGGTGAAGATCTGCGAGTCAGGCCGAAAGGTGATCTTCGTGCCGCGTTTGCGCGTCTTGCCTGTTTGCTTCAGCGGCGCGACGGGAATGCCGCGCGCGTACTCCTGTTCGTAGGTTTTACTATCGCGCCAGATTTCCAGGTGCAGATGCTCCGAAAGGAAGTTGACGCACGAAACTCCGACGCCGTGCAGGCCGCCGGAGACTTTATAAGCGTTTGAGTCAAACTTGCCGCCGGCGTGCAACTTGGTCATCACGACCTCAGCCGCCGATCTCTTTTCCTTCTTGATGTCGTCAACGGGAATGCCGCGCCCGTTATCAATAACAGTGATCGAATTATCGAGATGAATAGTGACTTCTACGGTGTCGCAATAGCCGGCCAGCGCTTCATCGATCGAATTGTCGACCACTTCATAAACGAGATGATGGAGGCCGATCTCACCCGTCGAGCCAATGTACATCGCGGGCCTTTTCCGGACCGCGTCTCGTCCCTCGAGGATCGTGATTGAGGACGAGTCGTAAGCCTGGCCCTTCTTGGCTTTGATAGTGGGGTCTGTTGGTTCTGTTGGTCCTACTGTCGACAATCTTATTCTCCTATACTGCTCACTTAAATAAGCTCACTAAGCAAAAATGGATTTGACCGGAACGTCAGTCGGCGACTGGCTGCTTCGGACGCTGCCATCTTCGATTTCATAGACATTCGCCCTTGAAAAGAAGCCTTCAACGTGACTCCGCTTTGAGGTTGTAATGAAGGTCTGCGTGCGATTTTCAAGGTATTCCAGAAGGTGTCTGATCCTCTCCTCATCCAGTTCAGCGTCAACGTCGTCGATTATGAAAACCGGATGGTCATTCGCGTTCGAATTATACAATGAAATTGCCGCTAAGTCTAATAATAACAATGCGCTACGTTGCTGTCCGGAGCTTCCGTAAACTCGGATTTCCCGGCCATCCAAATGAATCTCCAAATCGTCACGATGCGGGCCGATCAGGGCGTGTCCGGCCGCGACTTCGGCGACCAGCCGGAGCGCCATTCTCGACCTCATAACCGTCTCGTAATCTGTTAAGTCGCCCTTGCCTTCAAGAGAGGAGACGTAACGCGTCGTCAGGTCACGCCGCTCGAAGAGCTGGCGCTCGAGCGCCGTGTTGAGACCGGCGACATACTGTTCGCGCTCGCGATGAATCTGCGCGCCGAGCCGGACCAGTTGCTCGTTCCACGGCGCCAGCAGATCTTCAGTCTTGTCGACGCCAAACTCGCCCTCATTCGCGAGCTGCAACACGCGGTTCTTCTGTTTGATGACCTTGTTGTAATCAGCGATGGTCTTTAGATAAGCAGGCCTGATCGACGCGATGCCGCGGTCCAGAAAACGACGCCGCGCTTCCGGCACGCCGCGCACGACTTCCAAATCAGCCGCGGTGAAGGAGAAGACCTGAAGCTGAGCGAGATAGCGGGTGAGAGTTTCGCGTTTCGAATTGACGAAGATTGCTTTCGAGCTGCCTTGCAGGCTCACTTGCAAGTCTCTTTCGAGATCCGCGCCGGTCGTGACTCTTCCACGCACGACGGCTATCTCTTCGCCGAACCTGATCGCTTCCTGGAGACGTTGGGTGCGAAATGATTTTGTGCGGGCCAGCAGGTTGATTGCTTCGAGCCAGTTTGTTTTTCCCTGACCGTTATTGCCGTAGATAATGTTGAGGCGCGGGCCCCATTCGATCTTGCCGATGAGGTTTCTGAAGTTAGTCGCTTCAATTGCAGCGAGCAGCATCGAGAGATATTAACATCTCTAGCGCACCAGAATCTTGTCAACGATGGCCTGTGTGAGCGGATGATAACTGGAGCGTGCTTTGGCATAGATCGCTTCGGCGAACGCTTTACCGGGCGCCGTCTTCGCGAGCTCTTCATAAAGTGGTTTGACGTAGATTATGCGGCCGACTGTCGTGAGGAATTTTTGCAGCCGTTGATACGCCGGATCGTAACCGTTTCGAATTGCGAGCAGCAGCCAGCGATAAATGATCTCGGCGTTCTTAGACTCGGTCACATCAAACTGCTGGTCCAGCTCACGCATTTTTTCGAATCCGATGTTCGGCGGCAGTGAGTCGAGGAAGTAAAGTCTCTGTTGCGTGTTCCAGTCGTCCTCAGAAACTCTGTCCAAAGAAACCCGATTAGCGCTCCAGGCTTGGGCGAACTTTCGGGTTTCATTCAATACGGGCGAAACGGCTTTCGGCGCCGACTTCGGTAATCCGGGCGCGTCGAGCCATTCTTCCAGCGGAATCTCAGCCGCCAAATCCGGATGCTTATCGAGCAGAGCCTTTTTCAGGTAATCGATTGCTTCCGCGGTGGTGACGCTTTCGAACGCGAAATGCTCAAAGTAACTGCGCAGAAAAGCATCGAACCGATCGCGCCCGAACGTGTTCTCCAGCGCCTTCAGGAAGAGTGCGCCTTTGACGTAGGGAACGAGTGTGCCGATACATTCCGGATCGCGGCCCTGAAGATCCGGATGTAGCAGTTGATCCTCCGGCGGCAGCTCCTTCATCTCGTTGGCGAGGCGTTCCTCCGCCAGCACTTCCTCCATCGCCGCGCGACTCGAGCCGTACAATTCTTCCTGGATCCGGCGTTCCGTGTAAGTTGTGAAACCTTCATTCAGCCAGTAGTCGCTCCAGGTTGCATTTGTCACAAGGTTGCCGGACCAGGCGTGGGCCAGTTCGTGCGCGATTACCGAAACACTGCTGCGATCACCGGCGATCAGCGTGGGTGTAACGAAAGCGACGCCCGGGTTTTCCATGCCGCCGAACGGGAAACTGGGCGGCAGCACAAGCACGTCGAAACGGCCCCATAGATACTTTCCGTAGAGACGTTCCGCAGCTTCCAACATCCGATCCGCCTCGCCAAATTCGTATTGCGCGGCCTCAAGCACCGGCGGCTCAGCGTAGACTCCGGTGCGATGTCCGGTCGGAGCGAACCCGATGTCACCTACTGCGAGCGCGATTAAGTAAGGTGGTATCGGATGACTCATTTGGAACCAATAGCATCCTTCCGCACTCATGTTGGTGCGACGGCCATCGCTCATCACGGCGAGCAAACCTTGCGGCGCTTCGATGTGCGCGGTGTAAGTGACGCGAACGCCGGGCGTGTCTTGCAGTGGAATCCAACTGCGCGCGTGAATCTCCTGCGACTGAGTGAACAGAAACGGCGCTTTTTTGCCGGCCGTCTGTTCTGCGTCGAGCCATTGCAGAGCGGTTGCAGTCGGGCTGGTTGAGTAAGAGATTTTTACCGAAGAGACGGTTGAAGGGAGATGGATTGTTAGGGGCGTTCCAAGTACTGTATCGGAGTCGCCAAACGCATACTTCACCTCGTGGAACTCTTGATCCTGAGTTTCGGCTTCGATGCTATGAATCGAGAGATCTCGAGTATCCAGAATCAGCGGCGCATCCGGATATTTGCTGTTGCGATACAGTTCGAGCGTTGCTGTACCTTGTAGAACTCTCCGCTCGAAATCTACTTTCAGATCAAGATCGACGTCGTAGACCAGAATCTTGTCTGGTTCGGAAAACGAGTGAGGGTCTTCGGGCCGTGCACGCCACACTATTTCGCGAGACTTACTCGTTGACGCCAATCAATCACTCCCTCAACACGCCGATCACTTGACGCTATCAGATGCGCCAAATAGTTTAGCATGCGGAAACTATTGGCACGGTGATTCGACGACACCCGACGTTGCGCCGCCCATCGCCGCAGGTGTTTGCACGATGGCATCCCATCTCACAACAAATCCCTGGCCCGGCAGGATTGGTCCGAAGATAGTCCACATCGATCCTTTTCGATTACCTTCGATTATCGGCTCACTCTTCGCGCCGGTCTCTATGTCATCATAGGTCAACTCCAGACTTATCTTCAGTGTCTCCGGATGCCAGACGCGCAACACCGCGTTCATCACCGGATAAAACGTGAAGAACGGCGAGAAAGAACTTTCGCGAAAGCATTCCACTGACTCGGCGCGAAACGTGTAGGTTGGCTTGCCAGTACCTCGGTGCGGCATCAACTGCTTCGTGCTCGAAAATGTTCGATAGTTATTGTCGACCTCGATGAATTCGTTCAGTGCGTCGCCTTCGTACGTCTCCTCGAGCAGTCTCACCAAAGTTATCTGTGTACCGCCGATCTTGTCGTGCTGCGACTCTTCGACAGCGTATCTGAAATCGTAGTCGGTGGAACTCTCGGAAAAATTTTTCATATCATATTCGCTGATGGTTGTGAGCTTGATGAAACCATCCTGGTTGGGCCAATTCTCGATCGCATACGTAATTTCCCAACGCGTGCGCACTAGAAGCATCTTCATGTAACGATCCAGATGTTCGCGCAAGCGATCAGGGAGCAGACGGCCGAGAACAAGCAGTGACACGTCCAGTGAAAACTCGCGGAGCAGCTTGGTTTTTGCGGCGTTATCGACCAGCACAGCGAGGACGGGAGCAATTATCAGAGCCTCGCCAATCTTTTTTAGAATCTCGGGAACAACGTGAATAGTGGCGAGAGCAACGCCTACGACAAAGACTCCGATCAGTAGCAATCTGTAGTATTTTTCTTTCATCTTGCGTTCTCCTTTCGGCGTGATGAGGTTTCAACCCGGGATGGGTTGTGAGAATCGCTTGTTTCTGCGGGATACTGATGCGGAACTGTCCGAGGTCGTCAGATCCGCATGGGCATCACGACGTACTTGTAATCGAAATCGCCGTTCTCTGACGGATGCAACTGCGCTTGCGAGTTGCCGTCTTTGAACTCAAACGAGATCTTCGCATCGCCGACGACATTCAAAAACTCTTGCAGGTATTGCGCGTTGAATCCAATGTCGGTTTCCTCGCCGGCGTAGTCGGTTTGCAGAGTCTCGTTCGCTTCACCTTCCTCTGCGTTTTGCGAACTGATCACCAACTGGTTTGGCTCGAGATGAAAACGAATCGCGTGCGATCGTTCGTCGGCCATCAACGCCACACGTCTGATAGCCAGGTTCAGCAAACTACTATTGAATTCGACTGACTTGTCGTTGTTTTTCGGCATGACCATTTCGTAGTTGGGAAACTGGCCGTAGAGCATGCGCGAGATCAGCAGTCGCGGTCCGACCTGGAAATAGATGTGGTTTTCATCCATGCCGAGACTGATGTCTTCATCAAAACCAGCAGTCAGCTTGGTGAGCTCTGCGAGTGTCTTTCGCGGAATCAACGTATCGATTGTCTGGTCCGCGCCGTTGCGCGCGATGCTTTTCTTTTCCACGTACGCCAGGCGATGACCATCAGTGGTCACCATCTTCGCGCCTGACTCATCGAGCACGAATTTCGCACCGGAGAGCGTGTAACGTGATTCTTCCTGCGTGATCGCAAAGATCGTCCGATCGATGAAAGTCTTGATCACGCCGGCGGCAAGCTTTGTCGGCGCTGATTTGAACGACGGCACTTCCGGAAACGCATCTCGCGACACGCCCACCATCTTGAACCTCGCGCGATCGCATTTCACCGTTACCCAATCGTTATCTTCTTTCTTGAAACTGACAGGAGCATCCGGAAGCAGGCGCGCAATTTCGAAGAGCTTTCGTGCCTGAACACACATCGAACCTGGCGTCGTGATCTCGTCGGCGTCCATCTCGCATCGAATCGTCACATCGAGATCGGTGCCCGTGATGCGAATCGTTGTTTCGCCAACAGACTCGATGAGAATGTTTGAAAGCACCGGAATCGTGTTTTTCTTTTCGACTACGCCCTGAACGAATCCGAGTTCTTTTTGCAGGTTCTGTTTACTCACTACGAATTGCATGCTTCTACTCCGATTCTGTTTCTTCTATTTCAATACTAACTATTTATATCTAGTAGTAGTAGTAGGTGCCTGTGGATTTGTGGATAACTGCGTAAGTCCATTTACTACTACTCGGTTAGCTCCAATCAAAGCCTGTGGAAACCTGTAAAAGTTTCAGCTTGAGTTTCGGAAAAAATCAGCGGTGACGAAACATTAACACATTTCCACAAAACGTTCTCAGTGAGGCTGTGAAAATCTCATTTACTTCTGTAACGACTCAGAAAGCTCGCTAATCAGCCTCTGCAACGTCTCATCCGTTGCGACTAGCGCCTCAATTTTTTCCACACTGTGGATAACTGTCGTGTGATGCTTGCCACCAAACGCCCGGCCAATCTCCGGATAGCTGTGTTTTGTTAGGTGTTTGCACAGATACATCGCCACCTGTCGCGGATGAGAAATATTCCGAGCATTGTTCTTAGACAACAGTTCTTCGCTTGTCAATTTGTAAGTTGACGCCACGAGCTTCTGAATCTGCTGAATAGTGATAACTCCGGATTCTTCCTCTTTCGCGATATTGCGAATTGCATCCTGCGCGAGTGTCTTCGAAATCGGCTCACCGCGCAGCGAAGAGATAGCGATCAGCCGAACCAGCGATCCCTCCAGCTCGCGAATGTTGCTCTTCACCCGGCCGGCGATGAACATCGCAACGTCATCCGGTATCGACACACCGATCAAATCACCTTTGCGTTTCAGGATGGCAATTTTGGTTTCCAGGTCCGGCGGCTCGATGTCGGCTATCAAGCCCCACTCGAAACGGGAATGCAGACGTTCTTCAAGCGTGGGAATCTCGCGCGGCGGACAATCCGAACTGATCACGATCTGTTTTTGCTGATCGTAAAGAGCGTTGAAGGTGTGGAAAAACTCCTCCTGCGTACGTTCTTTGCCGGCCATGAACTGGACGTCGTCGATTAGCAACACGTCCACCGATCGATATTTCTCGCGGAAGCTCTGCGTTTTATCGTAACGGATCGCGTTGATGAGATCGTTCATGAAGCGTTCCGACGATATGTAACAGAGCTTGAGATGCTGATTGCGAGATTTGATCGCGTGGCCGCACGCATGCATCAGGTGCGTTTTGCCGAGTCCCACTCCGCCATACAAGTACAGCGGGTTGTAAGTTCGTCCCGGCGCTTCGGCAACCGCCAGTGAAGCTGCGTGCGCAAATTGGTTGCAGGAACCGACTACGAAACTTTCATACGTGTACTTCGAGCTGAGCGAAGGATCAGCCAAAGAGATTGCCGCAGGCACACCAGCCGGGACCGCGCTGTCGATCGAATTCGGAACGGGGACGATATCCGCGTCGATAGCCGTCGCAGCTTCGGAAGCGACGGCTATCGGCTCGGGCATCCAATCGGGAACCTTACCGATGACCCAACCCACGGAATAACCCGACAGCCGCGCTTCATCTAGCGACTCGTTGAGCGCTGCGGTGTAGTTGGTCACTACCCAGTCTTTTACGATCTGATTCGGCGCGCGAAGATGAATTACCTGCTGCGAGTTGTCGAGGCGTTCAAACTTGATCGGACGAAACCAGGTCTCCAGAGTTTGTTGATTGAGCCTGCCCTCAAGCGAATGAAGAATCTGACCCCAAACATTACTCTCGACAGAAGTGTTCATTAGAAAACGCGTGGAGGGAAGGTCTCAATTTGGACTAAAGCCTGCGTAATAGAACGGTACGCCTTGAGGCGCGCTCATCCGTCGAAACTCTAATCTCAGCCTGTCCCAAATTCCATTGCCTGCCCGTCTAAAACGAGAGCCGCCGATCTTTTCCACAACCTTTTCCACAGCTAGTGGAAAAAGTCCGGCGGCTTAAAGTGATGCTTTAAAGTCTTGTAATATCAACTGTTTACGGGGCGGCCACTCTCGAAGCCTGCGGAGACTAACATAGAGTTTCAGGACGATCAAGGGACGGTATTCGAATAAAACAACGTGGAGGTAAAACAAAGTTTGTCTCTGGTCGGCGGTAATCTTTTCGTACAGATTTGGCGCTGCCAAGCCTCGCAAAAGCAGTCCGTTTCCTTGACATAACTTCTGCGCACGATTAGTCTTAGCGTTTTCGTTTTGAGGAGAATTCATCACAATGTCGAAGCGCACTTTTCAACCGAACAACAGACGACGGGCGAAGACTCACGGTTTTCGCGCCCGCATGGCCAGCAAGAACGGCCGCCTAGTGCTCAAGCGGCGCCGGGCAAAAGGACGAAAGCGTCTCACTCCAGCTCACTACTGAGAACTGCATCGCGTCGTGAGGCATGCGGAACTACTTGCGAGACTCGAAGGAATTCCAGCACGTCTACAGGAACGGTAAACGCTACGACGGCGTATTCATCACCGTATTTGTACTCGAGAACGACGCGTCGAATCATCGTCTCGGCGTGACCGCGTCGAAACGAGCGCTTGGCAAAGCGGTACAGCGAAATCGAGCAAAACGTTTGTTGAGAGAAACCTTTCGGTCGAATGAACCGTCATTACGTGCGCTGGCGAAGAATTACGATTGGGTGCTGAACGCGAAGCCGGCGGTGTTGAGTCAGAAGTTGGGTGCGCCAAGGCAGGAGTTGGAAGGAATCATTGAGAAGGTGGGACGGCTGGAGCCGCAGGATCGGGCGAAGTAAGCGATGGTTGTGTGAAGAGCGTTCTAATCTCATTTCTCAGAATTTATAAACTGGCAATTTCACCACTGCTACCCCCTTCGTGCCGATTCATCCCCACATGTTCCGAATATGCGATTGATGCGATTTCCCGCTATGGCGCCGGGCGGGGCACAGTCCTGGCCATCAAGCGGGTGCTCCGTTGCCATCCTTTTCACCCGGGAGGCTACGATCCGGTGAAATAGCCCGCAGCGGCGAAACCGAACGGTTGATTACGACGTCTACCACGAATGCAAAACCGACGACTTTTACTAGCCTTATTACTCTCCCTGAGCATCATTACTTTGTGGACCCTGTTCTATCCCGCTCCCAAGAATCAGCCGGGTGCGGCACCGGGTGCGTCGGCAACACCCAGTCCTTCAGCTACTCAACCAGCGACAGCGAGTTCATTTGCGACACCCGCTTCTTCAACTCCGGCTGCCGGCGTCGCCGAAGCGCCGCAAAGAACAATTACGATCCGAACCCCGCTGTACGACGCGAAGTTCGATACGCGCGGCGCCGAACCAGTTAGCTGGATCATTAAGTCAAACAAGAATGGTGGAAAACCGATCTATTCGGTTGCCGGCAAGAAGAGTGAGCAGAAACCGCTCGAACTGATCTCGCCCGAAGGCTTGGCACGACAACCGCGGCAAGTGCCATTTCAATTGCGCACCGGCGACGACGCGCTCGATAACCTGCTTGCCTCGACGTCATACCGCGTTGAGGGCGTCGATAACGCGAACGGCGACGTAGATCTGAATCTCGCGCCTGGCGAAAAAAGGGAACTGACGTTTGTGCTCGACGGCGCGAACGGCGTGCAGGTGCGAAAGAAGATCGTATTCGACGCGAATCGTTATGAAACCGATCTATCGCTGCTCGTGAAACGCGGCGATCAACCGGTTCCGCAAGTGAAGCTCACGATCGGGCCGAGCATTGGCGATCAGGGCGTCAGTCATCACACGTTTTATTCCGTTGCGCCTGAGGCAGTCGCTTACGTCAACAAGAAACTCGAGCGGCACGTCGCGGCCCAGATAAATGGAAACAAGAGCACTCCCGATCAACTGGTCTTGAATGGACCAACGGATTGGGCGGGCGTTGGCGACACATACTTCGCGATGGTTGCCGTCCCGCAGAATCCGGTGGACGGACTTGAATACCGCACCGTCGCTTACGAACATAAGCCAAACGGCGGCGCCGCGGAGAAGCGATATCTGATAACTGCGGCTATTCCGATTCCGTCGGACGGCTCGCGTACCGTTATTTACGCTGGCCCCAAAGATCATTACCTGCTGACTCAAGCCAGTCAGGACTTAAAAGCCACGGTTAATCGCGACATCGATCTCGAGGGCCTCATTGATTACGGTTTTCTCGGCTGGCTTTCGCGCCCGCTCGCCGTGCCGATTCTTCAGGCGATTACCTATCTTTACAAGCTGACGAGCAGTTACGGCGTCGCGATCATTCTGTTCACAATCGTGATCTACTCGCTCTTCTTTCCGTTGAAGTGGCGCTCCTCGAAGGCGATGAAGAAGGCACAAAAACTCGCGCCGAAAATGAAGGAGCTGCAAGACAAGATCAAGGGACTAAAGCAAAACGATCCGCGGCTGAAAGAGTTGCAGATGGAGCAACTGCGTTTGATGAGGGAAGGCAACCCGCTCGGCGGATGTTTGCCGTTGCTGATTCAGATGCCGTTCCTGTTTGCGTTGTATCGCGCGATCACAATCTCGCTCGACTTTCGCCAGGCAGGTTTCTTGTGGATTCCGGATCTCTCCGCGGCCGAACCTTACCTGATTCACATTCTGCCGATTCTGATGACCGGCACGATGGTCGTTCTGCAATTGATCACGCCGGCGCCCTCGGCCGACCCGTTGCAGCGAAAGATGATGGCGATCGGTATGCCGCTCTTCATGCTCTACATTTTGTGGAGCGCTCCGTCGGGCTTAGTGCTTTACTGGCTTGTTGGTAATATCGTCGGGTTCAGTCAGCAGTTTTTGATCAATCGTTGGACCAAGTCTGACGAGGGCGAGGACGAGGTCGCCGCGCCCGCGCCGGCAAAGAAGATTCCGCCGGGACGAAAGAAGCAGGCAGAGACTACAGTGCGTTCCTGGAAGGAACCGAGTTCATGACGGAAGTTTCGCAACAGGCAGCGGAGTATCTCCAGAACGTCTTCAGTGCGACGGGTCTCCAGTTGCGCGTCAATATCAAGCAGGGTCTCACCGGCGAAGTGCTTGATATTGAAGGTCAGGATGCGGAACTGCTGCAAGCTCAAACGGGCGAGCTGTTGGAAGCTTTGCAGCACTTGATCAATCAGGTGTTTGGCCGCAGTCTCGCCGGAGGCGCACGGCTCGTTTGCGACGTGCATGGATTTCGCGCCACGCGTGAAGCCGAGTTGCAGGCGATGGCGAATCACGCCGCGAATAGGGTGCGCCAGACCGGTTTCGCGTTCACGTTTGAGCCGATGAGCGCCAACGAAAGACGCATCATTCACCTGACTCTCGCCGACAGCGCCGACTTGTTTACCGAGTCAATCGGCGAAGGCGCCGATCGGAAGCTCAGAATCGGTTTGAAGAGCTCTTCCCGCTAGGATTCGTAAAGAACGAAACCCTCCGCTAAAATTCCCTCTCTACAGTTCGCGATGAATACCGTTGTTGCATTGTCGACTCCGCGCGGCCGTGGCGCCCTTGCTGTGATCCGTCTCAGTGGACCACTGGCGATAACGATTGCGCAGCGCATGAGCGGGCTCGAGGCGATCGAACCGCGACGCGCCACACTCAGCAAACTAACAACAGATGAAGGCGAGATTCTGGACCAGGTGCTGCTCTCGTGCTTTCCCGCTCCGCATTCGTTGACCGGAGAAGACGTCGTCGAGATCAGTTGTCACGGATCGCCGGCGATCGTGAGGCGCATCATCGATGCGACGCTCGAGCTCGGCGCGACACCTGCTGGACCAGGAGAGTTCACGCTTCGCGCTTTGACGAATGGAAAGATCAACCTCGCCCAGGCGGAAGCGATTCGCGATCTGATCGCAGCGCAAACAGAAGCGGCGGTCAAACAGGCCGCGCGCCAATTGAATGGAGAACTGTCAAACGCGCTCGATCCTTTCAAAGAGAAACTGATCGAAGTGATCGTGCTGCTTGAGTCCGCGCTGGAGTTTGTTGAGGATGATTTGCCGGCGCCGCAGGTTAACCGGATCCAAGAGACGCTCGCGTGGGTGATTGATGGTGTAGGAAAGTTGGCCGAGAGTCATCGGGCTGGGCGGCTGTTGCAAGACGGCGTGCGAGTGGCGATTACCGGCCGTCCGAATGTCGGCAAGTCTAGCCTTTTCAATGGTTTAGTGCGTAAGGAGCGAGCGATCGTGACCGACGTTCCCGGTACGACGCGGGACACGTTGTCGGAGTCGATCGACATCGGGGGCGTGCCGGTGATACTCACAGACACCGCCGGCTTGCGTGAAACGAGCGACAGTGTCGAGACTCTGGGAATTGAACGAACTCACCGGGCAATGGGTGACGCGGATTTGGTTCTGCTCGTGGTCGACGGTTCGCGTGAACTTGGACCAGAGGATTGTGAACTGCTGAAGCAGACTGCTGACGCTCGTCGTCTCGTAGTGATGAATAAAAGTGACCTGCCGTCGTTTCAGGCGCTCGCTCGTTGTGTTCCGCACATCGATGCGATAAATGTATCAGCACGCACGGGGGAAGGCTTGCCCGCCCTTCACGCGGCCATCATTGAGAGTCTGAACAGCGCGGGCGTGGAAGACGGAGGTTTGCTGATCACGAATGCCCGCCATCATGATCTGCTGCGCAATGCAAAGCGAGAGCTCGAAGTGGCGCGCGATTGCTTTTGCGAGCGGTACAGCGAAGAGTTGGTGCTGGCGCCTTTGCACAACGCCCTGAAGTTGCTGGGCCAGATCACGGGCGAGACGACGACAGAGGATATACTGTCGGAGATATTCGCAACGTTTTGTATCGGAAAGTGATGATGTCGTTCGACGAGCGGTTCGATGTGATTGTGATTGGCGCCGGCCACGCCGGATGCGAAGCTGCCTCTGCGGCCGCGCGCCTGGGCGCGGAGACGGGTCTCATCACGCTCAATCTGGATCTTGTCGGCCAGATGTCGTGCAACCCGGCGATCGGAGGAATCGCAAAAGGCCATCTTGTGCGCGAGATCGACGCGCTCGGCGGAATCATGGGCCGCGTCATCGATCGGACGGGCATCCAGTTTCG
>JBKPPP010000086.1:0-5688 GCA_046733615.1 Acidobacteriota bacterium
AACGGCGTGCGCAGCTCGTGCGAAACCGTCGCCAGAAACTCATCCTTCAACCGGTTCGATTCTTCCGCCGCCTCGCGCGCCGCGCGCTCCAGTTTCAAGAGCCGCACGTTCTCGATCGCGACCGCCGTCAGGTTCGCGGCCATGCTCATCGCCATTACGTGAGCAGGCTGGTAAACGTTCGCTTTGTAACTCTGCACTTCGATCGTGCCGATGATCCGGCCCATCACCGCCATCGGCACGGCCATCGACGACTCCGGCCGCAGCCCGTTGTCGGGTCCGACCACCACGACGGGGTGGCTACGGTTCGCATGCATGAAATTGTTGGTGATGATCGCCTGGCCCGTTCGTACGGCGCGACTGTTCGGACCGTGAACCGTGACCGGCATCGGCGGCAACACGGAAACGTCGACTTCGTCGCCGTCGCCCCAACCGTAACAAGCCGTGCGCAGATCGCGAACCGAATCGTAGAGCGACACGAAGAATCCGTCGCACGGAACAGAAACTCTCGTAAACTCGCGCAGCCCGCGAAAAATCGCATTCAACTCTCTCGCAGTGCCCAGCACCTGGGCCAGACCGGAGATCCGTTCCAGCATTCGCTCGTATTCGATCAGCGCGCGTTCATTTGCCTCGCTGATTGCCGCTTCCGACTCCCTGACTTCCTCCGTTGCTTGTTCAGCGCGCGTGCGGGCGCGAACCTCCGCGCGAGTGGCCGCAAAGAATAGAAAGCTCAGCAACAGGCCCGTGAGAATCGTGTACTTCAGCAACGGCCGGCCGGAGCCGGTTTCAAACGAAGGCTTGGTTATGTAGATCAGTGTCCACGTGCGGCCCGCTATGTTCTGCGTGGTGCGCTGTGTGAAGTGAGCGTCCGTTTGACTGTTCGCAGCGGCGTGAAGAAGGTTCGCCTCTGCCGGTTCAGCGCCGTCGTAAACCTGGAAATCGACATCGGCATTTTTCCCGGAGATGATCGGGGCGAGGAAATCGTCGATGCGGTATGGACTGTAGACGAAACCTTTGAGCGCAGCCCGCCGCTGCTCGATCGTGTCGGTTGGCGCGCCGTTCCGGTAAACGGGAGCGTAGATCAAAAAGCCCGCCTGCTTGTTCTGCTCGTCGCGTTTCTCCTGGACCAGCGTCACCCGCCCGGAGCCCGCCGGCAGGCCAGTGTCGCGCGCCGTTTCCATAGCCTCGCGGCGCACCGGCTCGGTAAACATGTCGTAACCGATCGCAAAGGGATTGCGATCGTCCGCCGGCTGCAAATAGATGATCGACGTGAGCTGGTCGCGCGCCGGAGTTTCCGGCCAGACGTGAAAGTCAGATATACCCTGGTCGTGCATCTGTTTGACGACCGAGTCTTTTTCCTTCGCGGTGAAGCTGCGGCTGAACCCGATGCCCTGGATGCCGGGATAGTTTCGCTGCAACTCAAACCGCTGCACGAAGCTGTCAAACTCGTTCTTCTCGACTGACTCGCTCGCCGCAAACAGACCAGTGCCCGCACGCAGCAGCGCCACTGAAGTTTCGACTCGTAGCTTGATCCGATCCTGTAGCTCCTGGACCGTCTTTTGAAAGCGACTCTGATCCTGTTCGTAAGTGAGCTTGGAAAAATAGTAGTAGACGACGGCGGTGAATAAGATGCCGATGAGAAGGATCAGATACGGCAGGAGAACGCGATTGCGACTCGACCGTGGATAAAGGGGACCCCGAGCTCGTGGAAGCTTGCGCATGGGAGATAACAATGAGGGCGGTCAGTCGGAACTATCTGACGCGTCGGGTCCGCCGGCGTAGAAAATCTATCAAGACAAACTGCGACAGATTTCCCGGGTTGGCAAAATAAGCCTTGCCATTCGTCATGGCCGTCATCTGTTTCACAAAATCGACCAGGTAGTAGTCGCTGGCCAGCATGAACGTGTTGATCATGATACCGGCTTTGCGACAGGCCTGCACCTCCTTGAAGGTCTCGGCCATCACGAGCGGGTCGCCGCCCATCGAGTTTTTGTAGAGCCGGCGCGCCGGCGCAGCGTTTTGGCCGGGTTTGGCGCCGGCGGGTTGAAGCGCCGAACCGACGAAACACGCCGTCGGTTTGCCGTCCGTGACCATCACGATCTGCTTCATCTCTTTACGCTGCGCTTGCAAGAGACGGCGCGAGAGACGCAGGCCTTCAGCGGTGTTCGTGTGATAGGGGCCGACGCGCGTCGTCGCCAGCTTCGCGAGCGGCAGCTCTTCGGCGCCGTCGTGAAAGAGCACGACTTTCAACGAGTCTCCGGGATACTGCGTGCGAATCAAATGCGACATCGCGAGTGCGACTTTCTTCGCGGGCGTGAAGCGATCCTCGCCGTAGAGAATCATCGAGTGGGAACAGTCGAGCATCACGACGGTCGCGCACGACGACTGGTAATCGCACTGATGAACGTGCAGATCGTTGTATTCCAGATTCAGTGGAACGCTCAGGCCCTCGCGTTGGATCGCCGAAAGCAGGGTCGTGTTGACGTCGAGATTGATCGTGTCGCCAAACTCGTAACGTTTACTCGCCGCGGCCGCTTCGACGCCCGTCGAAAGATAGACCGTGTCATGACGTCCCGCCGCGCTCTTCCCGAAACTTCCAAGCAGGTTCCTCAGTGTCTTGTAACCGAGAAAGTCCAAACCCTTTTCGGTCACTTCGAAGCGCACGTCGCGCGGCAACGGCTCGGAGATCTCGCCCGGACCACCCGTGCGTTGCTGCTTCGCGTGCTGCGGCTGCGTTTGCTGCTCGTGCAGCGTCAGGTAACCTTCATCTACCAGCCGCTCGATGAGCTGATTCAGCAACTGCTCGAGCAGTGAACCCTGAAACTTGCCTTCGTTCTCGGCGAGCATCTCGCGCACCTGCTGCTCACTCACGAGGCCCTTATCCAGCAGTGCCTGGAGCAGCGCGCGGCGGAGCGCGTCGAGCGAAGTGTCGACGGACTTTCGCTCACGCGTCCAGTAGTAATCGTCGTCGTAGCCGGAATCGAGCAGCGCGTCGGACATGCTGTCCATCAGCTCGCCCAGGTTGATGCCGGCGACGTCGAAGCCTTTGAATTTTGAGTAACGGGTAAACTTCAACTGTACTTGCCGGTTTCCGTCAAATCGTCGTAGATCATGCCGCGCCGGTCTTTCCGCGCTTTCGTCACGGCGCTGTACGTGCCTTCCTCGTTGCGGCTGATCTTGTTTTCCGCGTAGAGCCCTTCCAGCACGAGCTCGCACGCAGCGACCATCTGCGCCGTGTCGGTCTCGCGAAACTCAAAGGGAATGGCCGCAGTCTCCCACAACTCGGGCACCGCTTCTATCAGGTTTTTGCACTCATCTGCCGCGGCGGTGTCGGTCAGCAACAGCTTGTTTCCCTCGTCGAACCACTGGATGGTGCGCGAGAAGTCAATGCCCACGAAATAACCTTCGAAAATCTCGCCGGCAGCGCGTTTGATGAGATCGCGTGCGATGCGATTCGCGCCGAGCTGTTCGCCTTCATATTCGAGCTCCATCTTTCCCGTCATCGAAGGAATCGCGGCGTAGATGTCCGCGACGCGCGATACGACCGGCTCGTCGCCCGTCAACAGCGAACGGCGTTCAGCATTCGAAACCACCGACTCCATCACAGTGATCGGCAGTCGCTGCGAAACTCCGGAATGCTTGTCCACGTGGCTGTCGTCGCGCGCTTCAAAGGCGATCTGCTCGACGACTTCACGAATAAACTCGGGCACCACCACGCCGTCGCCTTCGACGCCGCGATTGATCCACGCTTCCTGCCGCGTGATCTCGACCGCCGCCGGCAGCTCTTTCGGATAGTGCGTCATGATCTCGGCGCCGATGCGATCTTTCAACGGCGTGATGATCTTGCCGCGCGCCGTGTAATCTTCCGGGTTCGCGGAGAAGACGAGCATGACGTCCAACGGCAGCCGCACCGGATAACCCTTAATCTGCACGTCGCCTTCCTGCATGATGTTGAAAAGTCCGACCTGAATCTTGCCCGCGAGATCAGGCAGCTCGTTGATCGCGAAGATGCCGCGGTTCGCGCGCGGCAGCAGGCCGTAGTGAATCGTCAACTCGTCACTCAGCAGGTGACCGCCTTTCGCCGCCTTGATCGGATCGACGTCGCCGATGATGTCGGCGACAGTCACGTCCGGCGTGGCGAGTTTCTCGACGAAGCGAGCGTCGCGATCGATCCAGTTGATCCTGGTCTGGTCGCCTTCCTGAGCTAACCGCTGCCGTCCGTAAGCTGAAATTGGCTGAAACGGATCGTCGTTCACTTCCGAGCCGGCGATGATCGGGATCCGATCGTCCAGCAGGTCTGTTAACTGGCGAATGATGCGGCTCTTCGCCTGGCCGCGAAGGCCCAGCAGGATCAGGTTGTGGCGCGACAGAATCGCGTTGACGAGCTGCGGAATCACGGTGTCGTCGTAACCGACGATGCCCGGAAAGAGTTTCTCGCCGGCGCGCAGTTTCCTGATCAGATTCGAACGCAGTTCGTCCTTGACCGAGCGGCCTTGATACCGCGCCGCTTTGAGTTCGCGAAGAGTCCTTGGGTAATCCATTGTCATACTTTTTCGGAGGGAGATTTTAACTCGAAACCGGCTAAGAAGCCGATTAGGCGGGCAGCCAGCGTCCGTCTTGATCGGCGATCACCGCCCCGTCGTCGCGCAACTTTTCGAGATGCGCGACCACTGCCCGCTCGGCCATCGAATAAGCTTTCGGGGAAACGTCGGTGTAAACCTTCGCAACAATCTGTTGCGGATCTGTCGCGCCTGCCTGCACAGCCGCGAGAATGTTGCGCTCGCGCTCGAGCCGGTGGCCGATGTACTCGTCGATTTTCTGATACGGCGTCGCGACGGCGGGTCCGTGACCGCCAAACAGCACGGACAAGTTTGGCAGCGAGCGCATGCGTTCGAGTGAGTCGAGATAGTCGCGCATGTTGCCTTCAGGCGGATCGATCAGCACCGAGCCGACGCCGACGATGTTGTCGCCGGTCAGCAGCGCGCCGCGATCTTCGTCGTGAAAACAGAGATGACCACGAGCGTGTCCCGGAGTGTGCAGCGCGCGCAGACGAACCGCCGGCTCGCCGTCGAGCTCGATCACGTCGCCGTCAGCGATCAAACGATCGACATGAACGTCGGCCATCGCCTCCGCCGTCAGCGCATGCGCCGCAACCGGCACATTCCCGCCGAGGTGCGCCTTCAGCGCGTTGACGCCGCCGATGTGATCCGGATGTAAGTGCGTCACGATGATCTCTTTCACCCGCCGCCCGTCGGCGATCATTTCGTCAAGACACTCCGCCAGCGCAGCCTGCTCGTCTTCGTACGGCGAACCGGGATCGACCACGACGATCTCTTTCGACGTGTGAATCAGGTAGCAACAGGTGTGGGTCGCCGGCGGCCGCGTCGGCGTGCGTACGGGAAAGCAGATGTAACTCGGTCGAAACGTGATGCGCCGCGCGGGATCGCCGTGCGCGTTTGGAATCGACAGGAAACGATCGACGAGATCGGGTGCGATGCCGCTCGCCAGCGTTTTCAACGCGTGCAGCGTCGGCGGTACTGCTACGACTTGATCGCGCATCCAGCGATCGTAAGCGTCGCGCGCGGTGATCCACTCGCCGTCCATCAATTCGCCGGCCGTCAGGTAGGGTTCCTGTTTGGAAGGACAGTTGACGAGAAAGAACCAGGTGTCGAAACGGCGCGCGTTGAACGG
>JBKPPP010000087.1:0-10328 GCA_046733615.1 Acidobacteriota bacterium
TCAAACAGACATGAGCAGGCCGGCGATCAACGCGCCGCGCCGGGCGATATCATGGGCCTCGATGTGTTCGTGAACGGCGTGGGCGCCGTCGCCGCTGACGCCGAGTCCATCGAGCACCGGGATTCCGAGCGCCGCGAGAAAATTTCCGTCAGACGCGCCGCCAACCTGCGCTTCGCCGAGCACGAAATCAAGATGACAGGCAACGCTCTTCGCAGTCTCAAACAACTCTGCAACAGCGGCGGTTCGTTCCAGCGGTGGACGGTTGATACCACCCGAGACAAACACTCGCGTGCGCTCATCGACCGGCTCGAGACTCTTCAGAATGCGATCGATCTCGCGCGACTCAGCCTCAGTCGAAAAGCGCACGTCGATCTCACCTTCAGCTTGGGACGCGACGACGTTCGAACGCGTCCCGCCGTGAACGACGCCGACGTTGACTGTGATTCCCGAGCCTGAAAGATTGAGCGCGTGCATTCGTTCTGTTTGCCGCGCCAACTCGAGAATCGCGCTCGCGCCTTTTTCCGGTTCGAGCCCGGCGTGCGCCGCTTTTCCTTCGACCCTAATCGCATAGATGCCGGTTCCCTTGCGGCCAGTCTTGACGCGACCACCGGAGGCCGGAGGCTCCAGCACAAATGCACAGCGCGTGTTCTGCGACTTCGCGAGTTGCTCGAGCAAGGGCCAACCGGACGAGCTGCCGACCTCTTCGTCGCACGTCAACGCCACGGTCACGCTGTATCTCGGCTTGAGGTTCAACTCCGCCAGCACGCGCAATACTTCCAGCGCAACCGCGCAGTTTGCTTTCATGTCGAAGATGCCTGGTCCAAAGATCTTGCCGTGCGCCTGTCGCCAGGGACGTTCCGCGACTGAGCCGAGGGCGTGCACCGTATCAGTGTGGCCAACAATGAGGATCTGCCCCGCCTCACTCTGCTCAGCGAAAGCTTTGATCACGAGGTGCTGACCGAAGTCGGCCACGTCGACACGGTCGATCGCACTCACGCATTCCAAACCGCGAGCTCTTTCCACCAACAGATCCACCACTGCGCGACTTCCCTGCTCGTCACCTGACGGCGACTCGGTTTCAACCAGCGCGCGAATCAAAGCTTCGACCTCGGTTTGCCTGGTTTGTAAGCTGCTGAGAACCTGCCGGGCGAGAGACGCTGAAATAAGTTGGCCTGTCATAGACTCAGTCTGTGAGCTTTGTCCTTTGTTCTTTGCGTTTTGTTCGTGCTTGTTCTCGGTCACAAAGCACAAAGTGCTAAGCACTAAGTACGTCACTGTATCGTGTGCCGGCGAACGGTCAAGGCATCGATGCGTGCCAGGTTAATGTTGAAGCCAATGCCCGGCGCGTCGGGCGCGGTGATAGTTCCTCGTGGACTGACCGTCACGGCGGGCTCGATGATGTCCTCCGTCCAGTAGCGAGCGCTCGCTGAAACATCGCCGGGTAGAGTAAAACCTTCGAGCGTCGACATTGCGATGTTGTGCGCGCGTCCGATGCCGGCTTCCAACATGCCGCCGCACCAAACGGGAATCCCGTGCTCGCGCGCGACCTGTTCGACTCGCTTCGCCTCCGCGTGCCCGCCGACGCGTCCGAGCTTCACGTTGATGATCTTGCACGAACCCAGCTCGATCGCATGAAGCGCGTCTTCGGGAGCGCGAATCGACTCGTCCAGACAGATCCGCGTTTCGATCTGCGCTTGCAATTTCGCGTGATCGAAAATGTCGTTGTGGGCCAGCGGTTGCTCCAGCATCATCAGGTTGTAACGGTCGAGCTCGCGAAACAGCGGCACGTCGGCCAGCGTGTACGCCGAGTTGGCGTCGCCGCTCAAACGGATGTGCGGAAACTCCTGCCGCACATGCGCCACGATCGGGCTGTCCCAACCGGGTTTGATCTTGATCTTGATGCGTTGATAACCGGCCGCGACTTCCTTGCGGATCTTCTCGAGCAGGATTTCGGGCGTGTCCTGAATTCCGATCGACACGCCGCACGCAATCTCACGGCGAGTGCCGCCCAGATGCCGCCACAACGGCACGCCGGCCTTCTTTGCTTCGAGATCCCAGCACGCGGTTTCGAGCGTCGCTTTCGCCATGCGATGCCCGCGGACGAGCCGCATGAGCTGAAAGACGTTTGCCGCGCTCTCGATCTCCTGGCCCAGGATCATCGGCGCGAGAAACTCGCACAGTGTGGACCACACGCTATCGGTCCACTCGTCACTGTAGAACGGTCCCTCTCCCGCCGTGCACTCGCCCCATCCTTCGGCGCCGTCGGCGTCGCGCAGGCGAGCCAGAATGATGCGTCGTTCAGTAGTGCGACCGAAGCTGGTTTCGAAAAAGTGGATCAGCGGCAGGCGGATTTCGCGCAGTTCTATCGACTGGATAATCAAGGTTTGGCAGTTGTTCCTCCGCGACACGCATTATGCCCGTTTGCGGCTTGACCCACCAGTTCATAACTGATAAAAGGCATTCACCAAATTTCCTACCGGCCTCGATTTGTTCCTCCGGTATTCCTCATAAATTAACGTGTGCGGGATTTGTTTGGTCAATTAACTGGAGATCTGAAATATGCGTGCTAATCTGCCCCCCTCCTCCGCGTTGCGGAGCCGTGCTTTGTTTGTCGTTGCGGCCGTTCTGTTTGCCGCCTTTATCTGTGGCTACTCCATCTATTTCGCCCCCAGCGTAAAAGCTACTTCCTCAACGATTCTCATCAGCGAGTTTCGCACGCGCGGACCCGCCGGCGCCGCCGATGAGTTTGTCGAACTCTATAACGCTACAAACGCGCCGATAGATATCGGTGGTTGGAAGATCAATCGATCGAATAACGCAGGCACTATAAACACGCAGATAACGATCACCGCCGGCACGATGATTCCTGCGCACGGTCACTTCCTCGGGACCAATAATGGTACCGGCGGGTACAGCGGCAGTGTCGCCGCGAATCAAAGCTGGTCGGTGGGCATTGCGGATGACGGCGGCATTGCCGTCCTTAACACCGCGAACGTCGTCATAGACCAGGTCGGCATGAGCGCTACCTCTGCTTATAAAGAGGGAACGATTCTTAGCCCGCTTACGACAAGCGTCAATCGCAGTTACGAAAGAAAACCCGGCGACGGCAGTGGCAGCACCACCGATACGGACAACAACAGCGCTGACTTTCAACAGCTCTCGCCGAGCGATCCACAGAATCTAGCGAGCGCTCCGACACCTGCTGTTAATAATCAAGCGATTTCTCCGACGTGCCCGGGTTCGCTCAGCACCACGCAAGGCATCGCAACATCTGCCGGCGTGAGTGCGACAGATCCCGATGGAACGGTGACTGCCGCAACTATAACGAGCGCGGCTGTTGCGGGCATTACGCTCGACAACTTCACAGCGGCCGCCGGCGTTGGCGGCACCGCCAACGCGACGTTGAATGTTTCAGCCGCAACTGCGCAGGGCACCTACAGCGTCGTCATTCAATACTCAAACAACGATTCACCGACACCGCAAACAGCGTCGTGCACCGTTACGGTCACGGTTAATCCTCCTCCAACTCCGACTCCAACCCCGACACCAACGCCAACTCCCGGTGTCGCCGGTTCGGTAGTGATCAGTCAGGTGTACGGTGGCGGCGGCAATAGCGGCTCGACACTGAAGAACGACTTCATCGAGATCATCAATCACACCGGTGCGCCGATCAATTTGAACGGCTGGTCAGTGCAATACGCTTCGGCGACGCTCGCGAATTGGCAAGTGACGCCGCTCACGAACTTCACGCTTCAGCCGGGGCAGTATTACCTGGTCAAGGAAGCGGCGGGCGCAGGTGGCAGCGTCGATCTGCCGACGGCGGACCAAACCGGAACGATCGCAATGGGAGCAACGTCCGGCAAAGTCGCCCTCGTGAGTAACACAACGGCGTTGGCCGGCACCTGTCCCAGCGGTTCCGGTGTCATCGACTTCATCGGCTACGACGGAGCAAACTGTTTTGAAGGCGCCGGCGCTGCGCCCACACTTACGAATCCAACCGCAGCGTTGAGAAAGAACGACGGCTGTCTCGATACCGACAACAACAACAGCGACTTCGTCCAGGGCGCGCCCAATCCGCGAAACAGCTCATCAGCGACAAACAATTGCGCGGTCTTGTCGGGCATTGGATCGGCAAGTCCCCTCGGCGTGCAGCCGGGAGACAGCTCAACGCTGACCGTCACTGTGTTTCCGGCAAGCGATCCGACGAGTACGGGAATAACGGTGACGGCTGATCTGTCGTCAATCGGCGGCGCGGCTGCGCAGCCTTTTGCGGGCGGCGCAGGAAACACCTTCACTTTCGTCGCGACAGTTGCGGTTGGCACAGCAGCAGGACAGAAGTCTCTGCCGGTCACGCTCAACGATGCGCAGGGTCGGACCGCCAGCACGTCGATCGCGTTGCTGGTCCAACAACCGCACGTCGTGATCAGTCAACTCTACGGCGGCGGCGGCAACGCCGGCGCGACTTACGCCAACGATTACGTCGAACTCTACAACCCAAGCGGTCTCACGTTCGACCTGACCGGCTGGTCACTGCAATACACCTCGGCAACAGGCGACAGTTGGGACTTCACCTCGCAACCAATCGGCGGCACGATCGGACCGGGTAAGTACTACCTGATCGCGCTCGGCGCCGGCACTTCCGGTGACGGACTACCGCTTCCGGCGGCAAACATCAACGGCGAGATCAACATGAGCGGCACGACCGGTAAGGTCGCGCTGGTTAGCAATTTCGATCCGCTCGTCGGTAATTGCCCGCTCGGCGATCCTGACATCGTCGATTTCGTTGGCTACGGGGCCAGCGCCGACTGTTCTGAAACGGCAAAGGCGCCTGCGCCGAGCAACACGCAGGCAATCTTCCGCGGCAACAACGGCGCCACCGACACGGACAACAACTCGACCGACTTTACCGCCGCTGCCCCGAATCCACGTCGCACCGAGCCGATCGTCGAGCTCGGTCCCATGGTGTTCAGCACTGACCCGCGCAGGAACGGCATCAACGCGCCGCGCGACGCGAGTATCACGGTCAACTTCACCGAACCCGTTGATGTAGTCGGTAACTGGTACAACATCAGTTGCGCGACAACCGGACTGCACAACGACGCGACTGTCGCGGGTGGTGGCAAGTCTTACGTGATCACTCCAAACGTAAACTTCCTCGCTGCCGAACAGTGCACGGTCACGATCTTCAAGGATCAGATTCACGACACTGACACGGATGACAGCGGGGCGAACACCGACACACTCCTAGCCGACTATGTCGCGACGTTCACTGTCTCGACGGGCACTGCTCCGCCGTATCCACCGAGTGTTCACACAACCTTCGGCAATCCGAGCAACGCAGTCGCCGATCCGAATCAGCCGAACAACTACCTGATGGAGAAGCCGGAGTTCACGGTCTCTTACAACCGAGATAAAGGCGGGCCCAATTGGGTCAGCTGGCATCTCACCGACGAGTGGATCGGCAATCTCGCACGCGTTGACACCTTCCGGCCCGACCCCGCGGTCCTGCCGACCTGGTATCGCGTGCAGGCGACTGACTTCTCCGGCAGCGGTTTCGATCGCGGTCACATGACACCCAACGCCGATCGCGACAAGGAAACGTCGATCCCGATCAACCAGGCGACGTTCCTGATGTCGAACATGGTGGCCCAGGCGCCCGATAACAATCAGGGACCGTGGGCAGCGCTCGAAAACTATCTGCGCACGCTGTTGCCGGCGAACGAGCTTTACATCGTTTCCGGACCAGCGGGCGTCGGCGGCACGGGCAGTGTCGGTACCTTCAACGCGATCGCCAACGGTCACGTGGTGGTCCCGTCCTCCACGTGGAAGGTGGTGCTGGTACTGCCGAAGGGCGACAACGACATCTCGCGCGTGACGGCAGCGACGAGAACGATCGCCGTGAACATGCCGAACATTCAGGGCATCAGAAACGATCCGTGGGAGAATTACCTGACCACGGTCGATGCGGTTGAAACCCTGACTGGTTATGACTTCTTCGCCAACGTTCCCGACGCGATCGAAAACTCGATCGAAGCAGGCACGAACGGAAACAACCCGCCGGGAACGGAAGGTCAGGCGGTGACGACCGCGGAAGACACCTCGAAGTCGATCACGTTGACGGCCGTGAGTCCGCTTCCGAGTGCTTCGTTCAGCTTTACGGTGGTCACCCCGCCGGCACATGGCCAGTTAACCGGAACGGGCGCCAATCGATCGTATCAACCCGATCCTGACTTCAACGGGACGGATAGCTTCACGTTCAAAGCGAACGATGGCGCGCGCGACTCAAATACCTCGACCGTGAACATCACTATCACGGACGTGAACGATGCGCCGGTGGCGAGTGACGACTCACAAAGCACCGACGAAGACACGACCCTGCAATTTTCAGCGTCAACCCTGACCGGCAACGACAGTGCCGGTCCGGCAAATGAGAATGCGCAGGTATTGGCCGTGACGAGCGTTTCGGCAACCGCCGACACGCATGGAACGGTGTCGCTATCGATCGGAACCGTGACCTACTCACCGGATGCAAATTACAACGGTCCGGCGAGTTTCACGTATCAGGTATGTGACAACGGCACGACGAACGGCGCCGCCGATGCGAAGTGCGCGACGGGAACAGTCAATGTAACCGTCAATTCAATCAACGATGCGCCGTCGCTCAATGCGATTGCGAATCAGACCGTTTATCTCGGCAACACCCTGACGTTGAGCGCAGTGGGCTCCGACATCGACGTGCCCGCGCAGAACCTGACTTACAGTTTGGTTGGGACGGTTCCGAGCGGCGCGACGATCAACCCCACTTCGGGCGCCTTCAGTTGGACGCCGGCAGCAGCGCAAGCCGGACAGATCTACACGATCACCGTGCGAGTCACTGACGACGGCAGCCCGGCTTTGCACGCCGACCAGCAGTTCACCGTCGGCGTCGCTTACACGTGGTCCAACCTCCTGAGTCCGGTGCAGTCAGGTGGCACGTACAAAGCGGGACGCATCATCCCGATCAAGTTCCAACTAACGGGTGGGAGCGCCGGAGTCACCGACGCCGTCGTCAAACTGCTGCTGTTCAAGATCAGCAACGACGTGCTCGGAGATCCGGTTGACGTGGAGTCGAGCTCCGCGGCCACGTCCGGCAACCTCTTCCGCTACGCAGACGGCCAGTACGTCTTCAATCTCGACACGTCAGGATTGGGAGCCGGCACTTACCAATTGCAAATAGACATGGGCGACGGTGTTCTGCGCACGGTGAACATCTCGCTGCGGTAGTTTCAACCGCCGGTCGTTCGAAGAGCCTCGGTGTTCGCGCCGGGGCTCTTTCTTTTTGGGCCAGCATCGCCGGTGTTCTCGCCCCCACTCTGACCGATCTCGCTGTCGATGTGACCGACTCGTAATCACCTTGACCACAATCCTGTCAGCCGCAAAATAAAGGCTTTACCCGCCCTTTGCCGAACTGGTAAAAGCATGAAGTAGGCCCTTACCGGACATGTTTGCTCGACCGGTACACCTCTCCAAAAGTACGGAAACGTCACGATTGTTTTTTGGGAGGATACCCACATGTTCGCGCGTCAGTCCCGGCTTCCGCTTCGTCGCACCCGCCAAGACAAAACCAATAGACCAGCGCTCATTAGAACGTGGCGCGTGATCGCCACTGTTGCCGTTGTTGCGCTCGTCTCCGCCTACGTTGCGTTCGCCGCAATCTCGCTCTCGTCCTCCATCCCCTACACGCAGAACTTCGACAGCCTCGGCATTCCGTTGTCGAGTCCGACGCCGTCGAACCTCCCAACAGACTTTCGCCAGGACACACAATCCGTGCCGCGCACTGTCGGCTCGTACGGATCCGCCAGCACGCAAACTCTTCGTGTCGGCGGCGCGAACCTTTCGACGACTGCCTCGAACGGTAGTTACAACTTCGGCGCCGGCACTTCTTCTCTCGGCGACGCGGACCGTGCTCCGGGCTTCCTCTCGTCCGGCACGTCCACCATGAGCGGAAATCTTTACGCTCAACTCGTCAACAACACCGGCGCCGCACTTTCCGGACTGCTCATCTCCTACGACATCGAGAAGTATCGGAATGGATCGAATCCCACCGGCTATCGTTACCAGCTCTTCTATTCATCTGACGGCGCTTCGTGGACCAACGCCGGGCCTGACTTTCTGACGACTTTCACGCCCGACGCAAACAACAACGGCTTTGCGACAGCGCCCGGCGCGAGCGTCTCTGTCTCCAACAAAACGTTGAATGTCTCAGTGCCGAACGGTTCGCCGTTCTTTCTGGCGTGGAACTACTCAGTAATCTCCGGCAGCACGACGACGAACGCGCCCGCCCTCGCAATTGACAATGTTTCCATCCAGGGCGTCGGCGGCGTTGTATCGACAAATCCTTCGGGCGTGGGCGCAGCGAATCCAAACTCGGTCTTGCCGGGTGAAAACTCGACACTAACCGTCACAGTCACGCCGGGCACTGGACCGGCAAGCACCGGACTGGCCGTCACGGCCGACCTCTCATCAATCGGCGGCTTGGCGAGTCAACAATTCTTCGACGATGGAATTAGCGGCGGCGACGCGGTGGCCGGTGACAATGTGTTCACTTACACCGCGACCGTCGCAGCGCCCACGACGGCGGGCGCGAAGTCGCTTCCCTTTTCGATTAGCGACGCACAAGCGCGCTCCGGAAGTGGTTCGATCAGTCTGACGATTCAGCAGCCACCACCGCCGGTCGACCACCTCGTGATCAGTCAACTGTATGGCGGAGGCGGAAACACCGGCGCACCGCTCACGAATGATTACGTCGAGATCTACAACCCGACGGGAATCTCATTCAACCTCGCCGGCTGGTCGTTGCAATACGCTTCCGCGGCCGGAACGAGTTGGACCAACAAACAGCCGCTGGGCGGCACGATCGCTCCGGGCGAGTACTTCCTCGTGCAGCTCGCCTCCGGCGGCGCAAACGGCTCGCCGCTCTCCGTATCGCCAAACATCTCCGGCGACGTCAACATGAGCGCCACGACGGGCAAGATCGCGCTTGTCAATAACTCGATCTCCCTGAGCGGAAGCTGTCCGAACGGAGTCGATCCCGATATCGTCGACTTCGTCGGTTACGGCACATCGGCGACCTGTTTCGAAGGAGCAGCACGCACCGCAGCGCCGAGTAACACGAACGCGCTGTTCAGAAAACTGAACGGCGCCCAGGACACGAATCAAAACGGCACCGACTTCCAAACCGGCGCGCCGAACCCGCGCCGCACTGCGCCCATTGTCGAGCTTGGGCCATGGGTTGCCGGCACCGAGCCGATCGCCGACGGCTTCAACGCGCCGCACGATGCGACAGTCACCGTCGATTTCAGCGAGCCGGTTGACGTGGTTGGCTCGTGGTTCGACATTACCTGCACCAACTCGGGCCAGCACAACAGCGCCACCGTCGCTTCCTACAACGGTGCGAAGGGTTATCACATCACGCCCAACACGGGCTTCCAGTTTGGCGAACAGTGCACTGTCACGATCCTGCACGCGAATATTCACGATCAGGATCTCGACGACAGTTCACCCGATACCGACACGCTGTTCGCCGATCATTCGTGGACGTTTACAGTGGTGGCCGCCGGCGCACCTGCGCCGCACCCGCCGAGCGTCCATCTCGCGTTCGGCAATCCGTCGAATGCCATTGCGGATCTGCTCGAAGCAAACAACTACCTGATGGAGAAGCCCTCGTTTGCTCTCTCATACAACAGAGACAAGGGCACGCCGAACTGGGTCAGCTGGCATCTGGAAACGGCGTGGACCGGCAGCCTGTCGCGCACTGATACGTTCCGCGCGGATCCGGCGGTCTCGCCTGATTGGTATCGCGTACAGTCGACCGACTACTTCGCGTCCGGTTTCGATCGCGGTCACATGACACCGAACGCGGACCGCGACAATGCGGCGTCGATTCCGTTGAACCAGGAAACGTTCCTGATGTCGAACATGGTGCCGCAGGCGCCGAACAACAATCAGGGACCGTGGGCCGATCTCGAAGCCTACCTGCGAACGCTCCTGGCCACGAACGAGGTCTACGTCGTCGCTGGTCCAGCCGGTATCGGCGGTGCTGGTGACAACGGCGCGGCCAACACCATCGCCGGTGGACATGTGACTGTGCCCGCTTACACGTGGAAAGTCGCGCTGGTGCTGCCGGCGGGTGATGACGACGTTTCGCGCGTCGATGCCGCCACGCGAACACTCGCGGTGATCATGCCGAACCAGAACAGCATCAACAGCGACTGGCATACTTACATCACCACGGTCGATGCAGTCGAAGCGCTCACTGGTTACGACTTCTTCGCCAACGTCCCGGACGG